>JAJTEE010000012.1 GCA_021298215.1 Alphaproteobacteria bacterium | reverse complement strand
AATTGAAATAAATATAATCAATATAAATATTAAAAATAAAAAATATTTTTTAGGAATATAATAAAAAAAATTTACACAAATTTATCACTAAACATTTTTTTCAGCAATTCATGAAAAATCTACTGATAGAAATGGTTATTTTTAGACAACAGAGGTCTGTCTCGCTATTCTCGACAACATGTTATATACTAAAATAATAAGCCATATTTATTTAGAAGAGTTATGCGCACCATAGAAGTGCAACTTCGAGTTAGTTTAACTGGACGCTATGCGAATGCCCTTTATAAAGAAGCCATCGCCGCGAAAAAAGTCGATGTCCTTTTACAAGATGTAGCTTCTTTTCAAGATTTACTTAGCACGCATCCTGAAGTTGAGCATGCTTTTAAAAACAAATTTCTTCATGCAAAACATATTACTACGCTCATTGAAGATTTAGGAAAACTAAAAGATTTTTCGCCAATCTTTATCAACTTTTTGAAAACAGTTACAAGCAAGCATCGCGGCAATCTGCTAAAAACCATCCTTAAGGATTTTTTGACACTAGTAGACATTCAAAACGATACAATACCCATTAGAGTAGAAGTTGCCTCTATAAGCAAAAAAAATACAACATCGATTGAAAAATTCTTAAAAAAAAATCATCCAAAGCAAACTTGTCGTTTTGAATACCATGAAAAGCCCGAACTACTTGGAGGTTTTAGAGCCTTTATTTATGACTATTGTTTAGATTATAGTCTTAAAAGTCGTTTGAACCGCTTATCTTATCAACTTAAAGAGGCCTAATACTTATGCAGCACCGTGCCACGGAAATCAGTGACATCATTAGAAAGAATCTACACCATGTAGACAAAGCTTTCGATACCTACGAAGTAGGCACCGTCCTATCGGTTGGTGATGGTATTGCGCGCATTTATGGCCTGGATAATGTTGAAGCAGGTGAATGGGTTGATATTATTACTGCTGATGGCACACCTGTTCGTGGCATTGCTGAAAATCTCGAGACCGATCACGTAGGAGTAGTCCTCGTAGGAAATGATCAACTTGTTAAAGAAGGCAACCAAGCACGCAGAACTCATCAAGTTATTAACGTAAATGTTGGAAAAGGTTTGCTCGGACGCGTTGTCGATGCTCTTGGCAATCCTATCGATGACCTTGGCCCACTAGAAGACGTGACTCTTGCACCTATTGAGCGGAAGGCGCCTGGCATTACATCCAGAAAATCTGTGCATGAACCGATGCTTACTGGCATTACCGCGATTGATGCTCTAGTACCGATTGGTCGAGGGCAACGCGAATTAATTATTGGTGACCGTCAAACAGGTAAAACAACTATCGCTATTGATACTATTTTAAACCAGCGCAAAATTAATAAAGGTCCGGATCCGAAAAAGCATTTATACTGCATCTATGTAGCTATTGGCCAAAAGCGCTCTTCGGTCGCACAACTTGTGAAAACATTACAGGATCATGGCGCCTTAGAATATTCTATTATTGTCGCAGCAACCGCTTCTGACCCTGCGCCACTTCAATACCTTGCACCGTATACCGCATGTGCAATGGGTGAGTATTTCCGTGACAATGGCATGCATGCTCTTATTATTTATGATGATCTTTCCAAACACGCGGTTGCTTATCGCCAAATGTCTTTATTATTGCGTCGTCCTCCTGGACGTGAAGCGTATCCGGGTGATGTCTTCTATTTACATTCTAGACTTTTAGAACGTGCTGCAAAATTAAGCGACGATTTAGGTGGCGGCTCGTTAACGGCGCTTCCGATTATTGAAACGCAGGCAGGAGACGTTTCTGCATACATTCCAACGAACGTTATCTCCATTACAGATGGACAGATTTTCTTAGAAACGGAGCTGTTTTACCAAGGTATCCGTCCTGCTATTAATGTAGGCTTATCCGTAAGTCGCGTGGGGTCAGCTGCCCAAACAAAAGCCATGAAAACCGTTGCAGGAAAAATAAAATTAGAATTAGCGCAATACCGAGAAATGCTTGCATTTTCTCAATTCGCAAGCGACCTCGATGCAAGTACTCAAGCCCTTCTGGCGCATGGCGCAAAACTTACCGAACTTTTAAAACAAGATCAGCGAAAACCGTATTCATTAGCACAAGAAGTTGTTCTATTGTTTGCTGCTGTACGTGGATTTCTCGACAAAATACCTGTTGAGCGTGTCAAAACTTTTGAGCAGCAATACTTGCATACTCTTGAAACGCAAGAAGCGGAAATGCTCCATATTATAAACCATACAGGTATTATCAATGCTGAGCACGAAGACAAACTAAAAATATTTCTTGAAGAATTTTTAAGTCGCTTTTCTTATGAGTCTTAAAGAATTACGTCGCCGCATTACAAGCGTTAAATCAACGCAAAAAATTACCGCCGCCATGAAAATGGTAGCGTCGGCAAAGTTGCGCCGCCTTCAAGAACGCACTCACTTTGGGCACGATTATATTGAACGCCTTAATTCCATTGGCCATTACTTGGGCAATATCCAGTATGATCTTGAAGAAAAATCTACTTGGTTTAGCGCAGAAGGTCACTATGACTTGATAATTATATTTGGCGCGGAAAAAGGGTTGTGTGGAAGCTTTCATAGCAATCTTATGCGAAAAATCCATCAGGAAATGGAAAATCATTCAAAAAAGCAAGTCATCATATTTGGGCAAAAAGCCGCTGAGGTTCTTAAAAATCGTTATCATTTTTGTAAAAATCTTAACGTGGATATTCAAAATCCAACCATGCAAACATTCCTAAATCTTGCCAAAGCAATTGAGCCTCTCAAGCAAAAAAAAGAAATCGGCCGCATTCATGTTATTGGCTCCAAATTTAAAAACATTTTAACCCAGCAACCTTTCTCTAAAACGCTTTGTCCTTTTGATTTTGAGTCTCAGCAATCGATTTGTGATACCAATATTTTTGAACCATCCCCAGATGTTTTTCTCCCTCATTTTTTTACCCATTACTTAAGTGCAAACTTGCATCAAATGTGGATTGAAACATTAACAGGAGAAATGGCTGCTCGCATGACGGCAATGGATAATGCCACCAGGAATGCAAAAGAAATGTTAGAAGATTTAAATCTCGATTATAATCGAACACGCCAAGCAAAAATTACTACCGAACTTACAGAAATCATTGCCGGATCAGAAGGAGTGCAACAATGACCGCCCCAAAGAAAAATAAAGGGTATATTTCACAAATTATGGGTGCTGTTATCGATGTCTATTTTGACAATCACTTACCTCCTATCCTTAATGCCTTGGAAATACCCAACAAAGATAGTGCGTCAGGAAGAATCATTCTGGAGGTTGCACAACATTTAGGAGAAGGAACGGTGAGAGCCATTGCGATGGATTCATCAACAGGATTGCATCGTGGCCAAGAAGTCATTGATACAGGAAGTCCTATTTCTGTGCCAGTAGGTCCTGAAACCTTAGGACGCATTATGAACGTTGTGGGAGAACCTATTGATGACCGCGGCCCAATTAAAACAAAGAAAACAGCGCCCATTCATCGCAGCGCACCAGAGTTTATTGAACAATCGCCCGCAACCGAAATTCTAACAACAGGTATCAAAGTTATTGACCTTCTAACCCCCTATCCAAAGGGCGGGAAAATTGGTCTTTTTGGTGGTGCAGGTGTTGGCAAAACTGTTCTTATTATGGAACTAATCAATAACGTTGCAAAAGCCCACGGCGGTTACTCTGTTTTCGCAGGTGTTGGTGAACGAACCCGTGAAGGAAATGATTTATATCATGAAATGATTGATTCAGGCGTTGTCAAACTTGATGAAGAAGGCTCAAAGGCAGCTCTTATTTATGGACAAATGAATGAACCACCTGGAGCACGTGCACGTGTTGCACTATCAGGATTAACTGTTGCTGAATATTTTCGTGATACCGAAGGAAAAGATGTTCTCTTTTTTATCGATAACATTTTCCGCTTTACTCAAGCAGGCGCCGAAATTTCTGCATTGTTAGGACGCATGCCATCAGCCGTTGGTTATCAGCCCACTCTTTCTTCAGAAATGGGCAACTTACAAGAACGCATCACATCAACAACAAAAGGGTCTATTACATCCGTCCAAGCTGTTTATGTACCTGCGGATGACTTAACAGATCCAGCACCTGCCGCATCTTTTTCACACTTAGACGCAACAACCGTTCTAAGCCGAAAAATCGCTGAACTGGGTATTTACCCAGCTGTGGATCCACTTGACTCAACGTCCCGCATTCTGTCCGCTGAAGTTGTTGGCGAAGAACACTATCAAGTAGCTCGTCAGGTTCAAAAAATCTTGCAAGCGTACAAATCGTTACAAGATATTATCGCAATTTTGGGTATGGATGAATTGTCTGAAGAAGACAAACTTACCGTTGCACGTGCACGTAAGATTCAACGCTTTTTATCACAGCCTTTCTTTGTAGCGGAGGTATTTACAGGATCTCCTGGAAAACTTGTCTCGCTTGCCGATACTATTAAAGGCTTCAAAGGCATTTGTGAAGGTTTGTACGATCACATCCCAGAAGCTCATTTTTACATGATCGGCAGCATTGAGGAAGCGATCGAGAAATCAAAGAAGGCAGCTTAAGTCCGCGATGATGCTCACCCCAGAATCGCAGCTTTTCCTCGAAAACCTTAAGGCGCTTAATCTTCCCCCTGTTGATCAAGTTCCTATTGAGACCTTGCGCTCACAGTTTGAAGCAGGTGCCATGCTATATGGGGGCGTAGCAGATCAGGCTATTAGCTCTCATGACGATGATATATTCTTAGAAAGCCTTGATAAAACTATTAAACTACGGACTTTCGAAATACCATCTTCTAAAATGGTCATTCTTTACGCGCACGGCGGGGGCTGGATTCGCGGCAATATCAACACTCATCACGTCATGTGCCAAAACCTTGCCAAAGCAACGCAAAGCACCGTCATTTCCATTGAATATTCCCTATCTCCTGAGCATACTTATCCAACGGCACTTAATGAAGTAGAAGCTGTTTACCAATGGGCCCAAAAGACTCAAACTCTACCCATTTGTCTTGCTGGCGATAGCGCGGGGGGTAATTTAATGGCAGGCCTTATCGTGCGTCTTAACCAGCAGAAGCAATCTTTACCGCAAGAATGCATTCTTATCTATCCAGCATTGGATCTTACCCAACGCTTAGAATCCTCAAAAGAATTTGCTGAAGGCTATTCCTTAACGCGTCATTCTATTCAGTATTATATAAGTGCTTATCTGGGTAATAACGCGGCATTGACTACTTCACCTGAAGTTTCGCCTTTATGGACCCTCGAAAATATTAATTTTCCCCCCACCTTAATTATTGCAGCAGGAGCCGACCCTCTTAGAGATGAATCGCGTATGGCAAAAGACATTCTAGCAAAAAAAGCAAGCCTAAAGGGATATTTGGAAATCCCCGGTGTGTTGCATGGATTCGCCCAGCTACCTATATTCTTTCCTGAAGCTGCCCAAGCCTTTAATTGGCTTCATCAATTTTATAAAGCTTGAATATTTTGAAAAAACATCCTATACCCTATCTATGGATTCACGACCTAAGGCCATGAATAAATTTTTAGATTTTGAAAAACCTATTGCTGAACTTGTTGGCAAAATTGAGGAGCTTAAGCACCTTTCTAACAATAAAGACATGAACATCGCAGAGGAAGTCTCTAAGCTGCAAACAAAAGCAGATAAGATGATGCATCAAGTCTATACGCAACTGACACCTTGGCAAAAAGTTCAAATTGCACGCCACCAGGATCGCCCTAAATTTCTAGAGTACGCCAACCACATCTTTACCGATTTTATTCCTCTCGCTGGCGACCGTTTGTTTGCTGATGATCAAAGCATCGTAGGTGGCCTTGCCAAATTAAACGGTCAATCCGTTATGGTGATTGGACAAGAAAAGGGTAATGATACTGAATCACGCATGAAGCATAACTTCGGCATGCCAAAACCCGAAGGATACCGTAAAGCCCAACGCTTGATGGATATTGCTGATCGTTTCAAAATACCAGTTATCACGTTTGTTGATACGCCTGGCGCATATCCCGGCATTGACGCCGAAGAACGAGGTCAAGCGGAAGCCATTGCTAAAAGTATCGAGAAATGCTTATCCATTGAAGTGCCACTTATCACTATTGTTATTGGGGAGGGAAGCTCAGGTGGAGCTATTGCCATCGCTACCGCTAATACAGTGCTGATGTTAGAGCATGCTATTTATGCGGTTATTTCACCTGAAGGGTGTGCATCCATTTTATGGCGAAGCGCCACAAAGGCTTCCGAAGCCGCTGAAGCACAACGATTAACTGCTCAAGATTTGTTAAAATTAGGCATTATCGATGAAATTATTCCTGAGCCAATTGGTGGAGCACAACGCTTCTCATCCCAAGTTATCAGTTCGGTAAAGAATAAAATAGAAAGAACCCTAGAAGATTTAATGCGCCATAGCGGTCCACAACTCAAGCAAATGCGCCGCGAAAAATTCCTACGCATGGGCCAAAAAGGCTTAGGTTAATTTAGTATTTCAGTAAAGGTATTATTAAAATTATGATGCTAAACCTAAATATTCCAAAGCATATTGCCATCATTATGGACGGAAACGGCCGTTGGGCAAAAGCAAGATCTCTTCCCACCATTGCAGGACATCGCGCTGGAGCAAAAGCTGCCGAAGAAATTGTAGGCCGAGCAAGCGAAATAGGTGTTGAATATATAACTCTCTTTGCTTTCTCTTCTGAAAATTGGCAACGAGAACAAGAATGGGTTGTAGAATTCATGGGGCTACTGCGTTGGTATTTACAACATTCCATCGACAAACTTATGCAACACAACGTACGTATTAAAATTATTGGTGATCGTTCTGCTTTTGCAACGGATTTGCAAGATATGATTCAGACTCTTGAAGAGCGCACTAAGGATAATACAGGTATTACAGTGACTCTAGCACTAAGTTATGGTGGGCGTGATGATATTCGCAGAGCTACTCAAAAGATTGCTTCAGATGTACAAAGTGGAAAAATTAAGGCGGAAGAAATTACTGAAAACTTAATTAGTCAAACTCTTGATACAAGTTTTTGTCCAGATCCCGACCTATTTATTCGGACCAGCGGTGAACTACGTGTTAGTAATTATTTGCTCTGGCAAATGGCCTACACTGAGTATGTTTTCGTTGATTGTTTCTGGCCTGACTTCGGCCCAAAGCAATTAGATTCAGCCATTGAACAATATTCTAAGAGGCATCGTCGCTATGGATTATACAGTGCCGCAGCCTAAAAGTGATTTGCTTCCGCGGTTCTTTACCGGACTAATTGCTGCTTCAGCAACTATTTTCCTGATTTTTCAAGATCCTATCTATTTTAAAATACTAGGAGTTCTTATCACATTCGGCTTACTTAGAGAATGGTCACGCTTGTGTTTTAAGCAAAGTTATCACTGGCTCAATTATATCTGTCTACTAGCCGTTTCAGCAGCCTTCCTTCCTTTATTATATATCGGATCTATCAGTATAATTTTAGCTGGCTGTGGATGGCTATATTATCTAAAACTCTTTAGCACCAAAAAGTTTATCATCATAAGTCTTGGATATATATATATATCAATTGCCATGGGCATTCTTATTCATATCGTTCCTCAAATTAGTGGATTCCCTTTTATTTTATTAATGCTTGCTCTTGTTTGGTGCGTTGATACGGGAGCATTTTTAGTAGGAAGAGTAGCTGGCGGTCCAAAATTAGCTCCAACTATCAGTCCTAAAAAAACATGGTCAGGGTTCTTTGGTGGAATTGCTTTTGGCTTTGCTGGAACGTACGCATTAATAACGCTATTAAATATAGATACGCACAAATTCTTTTGGTCGTTTGTTAGTGTCTCTGTTTTTCTATCGCAAGCTGGTGATCTTTTAGAATCATGGTGTAAAAGATATTTTAATGTAAAAGATACAGGTAGTTTTCTTCCCGGACACGGTGGACTTTTAGATCGGCTAGATAGTTTGCTCGCAGTAAGTTTTGCTGCTGCATGCTTCTGGTTTTTTTGTAGGTAACAATGATTTATAAGAGTATTTAAAATTTATGAGATTAGTTTCCTCAGCACTTAATGTTGCTTTTTTCACCATCTTAAGCCGTTTAACTGGCTTCTTTCGCGATGTGTTAATGGCTCAATATATTGGCACTGGTATCGTGATGGATGCCCTTGTCATTGCTATAAAAATCCCTAGTTTTTTACGTCGAATATTCGCTGAGGGTGCTCTTAATTCCTCATTTGTGCCGATTTATTCCGCAATGCATGTCGCCCAAAAAAAAGAAGCCGCTGAGTTTATCAAAGATATATTCTCACTGATGCTTGGCATTTTGACATTACTCATCGTTGTCTTCGAACTTATTATGCCCTTTGTGGTCACTGTGATTGTTCCAGGCGTTGGAGAAGACGTGTTTTCTTTAGCCGTATCTTTTTCCCGCGTTACCTTTCCTTTCATTTTATTAATTTCCTTAACAGCTCTATTTAGTGGTGTTCTCAATACCCATGATCGATTTGGTGCTGCTGCCTCATCACAAATTGCTGGTAACCTTTTCATCGTCTTTATTATGAAACTTGTGGATCCTCTCATGCTTGCTAATGGTGAAATTGTTGCCACGGCAATTATGGGATCAGGGCTTGTACAGTTACTTTGGGTATACATCCCCTGCCATTTAATGGGAATACGACCTTCCCTTAGAAAGCCACGAAAAAATCAAGCTATGCAGAATTTTGGCAAGCGCATGCTGCCTGCAGCTGTTGGCTCTGCTGTTCTTCAAATCAATTTATTTATCGATACAATCATCGCTTCACTTCTTCCAATGGGCACTATATCCTACCTCTATTACGCAGATAGACTATACAATCTTCCCATCAGCGTCACAGGTACCCCATTAGGAACCGTTTTGCTCCCAATGCTTTCAAGACAATGGCGTGAGAATAATGTTGAAGGAGCTATGCATAATCAAAACCGCGCTATTGAATTTGCAATGCTCATTACCTTGCCAGCAATGATTGGTCTTATTTACCTTTCTTATCCTCTTGTGATGGTTATTTTTGAACGTGGAGCCTTTGATCAAACATCTTCTCTAGCAACTGCAGAAACCTTAGCAGGCTTTGCAAGCGGCCTTCCTGCATACATTTTAATCAAGATTTTTAATACTAGTTTTTTTGCACGCCAAGATACCGTTACACCTATTAAAGTTGCACTTTCTGGTATGGTTGTAAACGTCGCCTTAAACTTTATGCTTATTTATAAATACAAACATCTTGGTATCGCGATTGCCACATCCAGTGCATCCTGGTTCAACGCGGCTGTTCTTGTTTATCTTTTAAAAAAACGTCAATTTGTTAATTTTGACAAAGCTTTGTGGAAATTCCTCGCAAAAATCCTAATTCCATGCGCTTTCTTATTTGGCGTGCTCATTACCATGAAACCTTTGGTTATGCCCTACCTGCATTCAACGGATGGTATCCATATCCGCTCGATTGCGTTAGCCATACTAGTAAGCGCAGGCTTACTAGCTTATTTTGCAGCGGCTTGGATGACAGGGCTCCTACGCTTTAAAGAATATATTTCAGCTGAATGATAGTTTTCTCTCAAGTTATCAAAAGTTACCGACCGTTTGCCGTTGCCAAACTTCTAGAAAAAGAAACTTCTGCTCTTATTGTTTTAAGCAGAGATCATGACGTTCATCAATTTACGCATCAACTTGAATGCCTCTTAAAAAGAAAAATCCTTAAATTTGTTGCTTGGGACTGTCTACCCTACGATCGCGTTTCTCCCTCCATTGAGTGCATTGGTCAGCGCGTGGATACACTCGTTTCTCTGGCAGAAAATCCTAAGCAAATTGTTGTTACATCTGTTGCTGCCCTATCGCAGTATTTACCTCCTCGTTTAAGCTTTCTAGGTGAATCTTTAAATCTTAAAAAAGGTCTACATTTTTCCTTTGCAAAACTTCAAAGCTACTTAATTGAAAAAGGATTTCATCGCGTTGAAGTTGTTTATGAACCTGGTGATTATGCCATTCGTGGAGATATTATTGATTTCTTTCCTATTGGTTTTGAGAATCCTTATCGTGTAGATTTTTTTGGAGACGAAGTTGAGCGTATACGTCAGTTCGATGCGCTTACCCAAGCCAGCTTATCCGAACTTAATGAAATTATCATTCAGCCTGTTCGTGAAATTATCCTCACCAAACAAGCCATTGATTCCTTTACCAAAAAATATAGAGAACAGTTTCCTGAAACCTATCAAAATTCATTATACAAACATATTGCTGAGGGGCATTTATACGCAGGCTACGAGCACTGGCTTCCTTTATATTTTGATCATACCGAAACACTCTTAGATTACATTACCCCTGAAAAAATTATCGTAGAGTCTGATGCTTCCCAAATATTTTCAGAGCAGCATTCTTTATGTAGTGATTATTACCAAGCACGCACCACGCCTATTTTGGGAGAAGCATTTTATAATCCTTTACCTGTTGAAACCATGTATTGGGATCAAAAAAGATGGGATGCATTTTTAAAAAATGTTGATACAACCATCTCTTCTCTACACACTGAAGGTACCACACAATTACCCATTCAACCCGCGCCAAGCTTTTTACAATCGCGTCAGCAGGGTCAGTTATTTGAACATTTAACTGAGTTAAAAAATACGCATCCAAAAAAACAATTTATTGTTACTGCGCCAACAGAAGGAGCAAGAGATCGCCTTGAAATACTTCTAAAAGAACACATCGCTACACCTATTTCTTCCATCAATGATTGGCCCCCCACACATGCTACGTGCAAGCCTATTTACTGCTTAAGTTTCCCCCTTGAAGAAGGTTTTGTTACACAAGATCAAATTGTTCTAACTGAGCAAGACCTTTTAGGTTCGCGCAAATCCCAAAAAATACGTAAAAATGCCAATGCATTCAAAAATATTCATGAACTAAATATAGGCGATTATGTTGTGCACCGCGAACATGGCATCGCTAAATATCAAGGGTTGCAAACTCTTGATGTAAACGATCAACCCCACGATTGTTTAGTTCTTGAATACGCCGATAAAAATAAACTTTTCCTCCCCGTTGAAAATCTCGAGCTCTTGAGCCGGTATGGTTCTGATGACATGGTGGTCGAGCTTGACCGGTTAGGAACAGCTCACTGGCAAAATCGTAAAGCTAAAGTACGTAAGCGATTACTTATTATTGCTGATTACCTGATTAAGCTTGCGGCAGAGCGTTCTCTACAAGAAGGAGAAACGTTTCTTACACCCAAAGTTTACGATGAATTTTGCGCGCGCTTTCCCTACCCTGAAACTGACGACCAGTTACGCGCTATTGAAGAAGTCCTGGGTGATCTTGCCTCAGGAAAACCTATGGACAGGTTAGTATGTGGCGATGTTGGATTTGGCAAAACAGAAGTTGCCTTGCGTGCCGCATTTGCTGTTGCAGCAACCGGCAAACAAGTGGTTGTGGTAACACCTACAACGCTTTTATGCCGCCAACACTTTCAAAATTTCTTCAATCGTTTCCACGGTTTTGATCTACGTGTTGCGCAACTTTCTCGCCTTGTAAAAGCAAGAGATACTAAACGCATACGCGAAGAAATCAAAAATGGTGATGCAAAAGTTATCATTGCAACCCATGCAATTCTTTCAGAAAAAACCGAGTTCCATGATCTTGGTCTCCTTATTATCGATGAAGAACAACACTTCGGGGTTAAGCAAAAAGAAAAATTAAAAAAACTTAAGCCAAATGTTCATATTCTAACCCTTACGGCAACACCTATTCCACGCACCTTGCAGTTAGCGCTTGCGGGTGTTAGAGAACTAAGCCTCATTGCAACTCCACCTATTGATCGACTCAGCATAAGGACGTTTATTATGCCGTTCGATCCGGTCACGATAAAAGAAGCACTGATGCGTGAATATCATCGCGGTGGTCAAAGTTTTTTCGTCGTTCCACGTATTGAAGATATCAAATCCGCTAAAGAAACACTGGAAACTTTGCTGCCTGATTTTCGTATTGCCGCAGCGCATGGACAATTACCTGCAACAGAATTGGAGAATATTATCACCGATTTTTGCGACAGAAAATACGATATCCTTCTTGCCACAAATATTGTGGAATCAGGCATCGATATGCCATGGGTAAACACCATTATTTTGCATCGCGCGGATCGCTTTGGGCTAGCGCAGCTATACCAGTTACGTGGCCGCGTTGGACGCACCAAAATTCAAGCATATGCTTACCTAACACTTCCACCCGAAGCAATTATCAATGATACGGCTAAAAAACGCTTAGAAGTTATGCAAAGTCTTGATCAATTAGGCGCAGGATTCAAGCTTGCAAGCCATGATATGGACATTCGGGGATGCGGGAACGTTGTTGGCGAGGAACAATCCGGCCACATCAAAGAAGTGGGCGTTGAGCTTTACCAAACATTATTGCATGAGGCTATTTTACAAGTACGTGCCGAGCATACTCAAACTGTAGCTCCTGAGGAATGGACTCCTCAATTAAATCTAGGGCTTTCTTTATTGATACCCGAAACGTATATTTCCGATTTAAGCTTAAGACTCAGCCTATACCGGAGACTTGCTACGCTTGGATCCTCCGAAGAAATTCATACCTTTGCCGCAGAATTGGTTGATCGCTTTGGAAAAATTCCCTATGAATGTGAAAACCTTTTAAAAATTATTGAACTCAAAATCGCTTGTAAACGCTTAAATATTGAAAAAATCGATGCTGGTCCCAAAGGTCTTGTCATTAGCTTTTATAAAAATCAATTTGCCAAACCGGAAGCTCTTTTAGCCTACATTCAATCATCAGAAGCACGAAAATTAGCCGACATACGTATCCGCCCTGATCAAAAGGTAACCTTCCTACGCGATAACCTTAATCCAGATTTATACATCAAATTCTGTCTCGCTGTTTTGAAACAACTAAAAGTAATTTTACATTAAATCCATATTTCTTTATTATCTTATCAAATTTAGACTAACCTGGTAATCATAGATGTTTTTATATATTCTCTTTCTCATGATTGGATCATTAAAAGCCACAGCAATTTCTCCGGAAACTATTGCCAGTAAAATTCAGCGATTTCAGCAAGCACACATAATTAATGGGGCTGTTGCTGTCGCGCAAAACAATTCCGTACTGTATGCCAATGGTTTTGGTACAGCAGACCATATAGCAAATCAACCTTGTACAGCTGACACTCAATTTTTCATAGCCTCTATTACCAAGCAATTTACCGCCGCTGCACTTTTGCATATTTTATGGCACCAAAATCCTTCTATTGAATCGTTAAAAGCAGCTCTGCACACTCCTCTTTCTCATTATTTACCTAGTTCTGATCCTATATGGAGCGGCTCAATGCCTCAATGGGCAAATAAAGTTACCTTACACCATATGCTAACACACACCTCTGGCCTTCCTTCTCCTGGTTTTCAATCAAGCGAAGACATCATTTTAACACCTGCTGAAGTTACTGCTTTCTTTAAAAGCAAGCCCCTTCTTTTCAAACCAGGAACCAGTTATCAATACTGCTATTCTGGATATTTTCTCTTAAGCCAAATCATTGAACGCCTGTCTGGGAAAAGCTTAAGCGCATACCTGCATGAATCTTTCTTTAAACCTTTGGGTATGAAAAGCACCTTCTTACCCGAAAGTGGCACGTGCCGTACAATGAAGACTTCAGGAAAATATCCAAATGTTGCCAGAGGATACACCTATATAAAACAACCTATGAACGAAGTAAAACTTTACGGACGTAATGCTCTTTTGTGCGGATCTGGAGGAATCGTTTCATCGATTTCAGATTTGCTTATATGGAATCAGCATTTGCATAATAACCAAGCATTACCACCGGAAGTAACAGCACTTATGCTAACTAGTCACGTGCAAATAGATCCTAAAGATTCTTCTATTTTTTATTGTTATGGAATTAAAAAAATAAGTGATCCTCAAGGCGATATCTTTAGGCACGAAGGCAGTATGTCTGGGTTTATTTCAACGCTGCAATATCGGCCTCGCGACCAGTTATCTTTCGTCGTTCTTCAAAATTACAATATTTATTACGCAGAAGAATTTAAGCAAATAGTCGATGAAGAATGCAAAAAACTTGCTTCTATTAAAAATGAGAAGATTTACAAGGCATTACTGGATCGTGCTATCAATAAAAAATTCCCAGGCTTCTTGGATGTCAAAAGACGCCATGAAATGATTCAGCTAAAGGATATTATTTAAAGGCAATATCTTGCGCTACACCTAAACACCATCTAGGATAAGCTTACGCTAGAAATCGCCCTACCCTTATGATTCAACGTTTACAACTGCAATCTTTCAGAAGCTATAATCAGCTTATTCTTGAAATAGATAAGCCCTTCGTTGTGCTTGCCGGCCCTAATGGTGCGGGGAAAACCAATATTTTAGAAGCAATTTCCCTATTTACAGCAGGCCGTGGGTTGCGCAAGGCTGAGCTTTCCGAACTACAACAACAGGGCTCTGCTCATCCATGGGCAGCTTCTATCACGATCAATGATTACTCGCTTGGCACAGGTATTAGCGATATCAATACGCCAAAGCGGCTTTGGCATTTAAATGGTGAGCCTTTAAAAAGCCAAAAAACCCTAAATGATATTTTGCGTCTGTTTTGGCTTACCCCCGAAACCGATCGTCTATTTCTAGATACCCCATCAGTGCGACGCCATTTTATTGACCGCATGATTTTTGTTTTGTGGCCAGAGCACGCAACCGTTTTAAAGGCTTATGAACATGCCACCAAAGAACGATTGCGATTATTAGAAGCAAATGCTGATAATACATGGCTTAGCAATGTAGAGGAACACATCGCAACCGCTGGTCTACAAATGCGCAAAAATCGTAGCTCATTCCTTGATCTTTTGCCACTTGATAGCTCCATCAAAGCTTCCATGCGCGGTAACGCCGAAAATCTCGGCCCACCAAATGATGAAAAGGAATACTATCTCAAGCAGCTTTTCCAAAATCGCCCTCGCGACGGTGCCGCCGGCATGACCACTTTTGGCCCGCATCGTAGTGATTTAGAAATATTTTTCATCCTTAAAAACCAACTAGCCGAAAAGTGCTCAACCGGTGAGCAAAAGATGATCCTTTCCAAGTTTCTGATGAGTTTTCTAAAGTATTTATTAGAAAACATCAACATTCCTTTAATTTTATTATTTGATGATGTTATTTCGCATTTAGATTTTACTAATCGTGTGCTACTATTCAACGACATTGTGGAACTACAGCAACAAACAAGTAACAAGGGACTGTTACAGGTATTCTTTACCGGAACGCACCTGGATGCTTTTGAGTCTATATTTCCTCATGCACAAAGTTTTGAAGTTGATCCTAGTCAGGTAAGGGCCGTTTAATGAGTACGTCAAATACAGTAACAAATGAAGAATATACCGCCGATTCGATAAAGGTATTAAAAGGATTAGATGCTGTTCGTAAGCGTCCGGGTATGTATATCGGTGATACGGATGACGGTACCGGCTTACACCACATGGTTTATGAAGTCGTTGATAACGCCATTGACGAAACTTTAGCCGGACATTGTGATCGCATCACGATCACTATTGAAGCAGATGGCTCCGTAAGTGTAACTGATAATGGCCGTGGTATCCCTGTTGATATCCACCCTGAAATGGGTGTTTCTGCAGCCGAAGTTATTATGACGCAACTTCACGCTGGTGGTAAATTTGACCAAAACTCTTACAAGGTTTCCGGTGGTCTACACGGTGTAGGTGTTTCGGTTGTTAACGCCCTTTCTTCTTTCTTAGAGCTAACCATCTACCGTAACGGCAATAAGTATTTCTTACGGTTTGAGCATGGCGTTCCTCAAGGAGCATTACAACTTGTTGGGCCAGACGAAGGTAAAAAAGGGACAAAAGTCCGCTTTCTTCCCTCAACAGAAACATTCTCAGCTATAATTTTTGATCGCTCAACGATTGAACACCGCTTACGCGAATTAGCATTTCTTAATTCCGGCGTGCATATCACCTTGCGTGATGAACGCCCTGATCATTTTTATGAAACCGTTTTAAATTATGAAGGCGGGCTTATTGAATTCGTCAAATACATCGATAAAGCAAAAACCCCACTTCACGATAAGCCATTGTACTGCTCACAAGCAGCTGATTCGATGACCGTAGAAGTTGCTCTTGAATGGACCGATAGCTATCACGAAAGCATGCTTTGCTTTACAAACAATATTCCACAACGTGATGGTGGTACACACTTAGCAGGTTTCCGTGCGGCTTTAACGCGCTTGGTATCTAACTACATTGCATCATCCCCTCTGGGTAAAAAGGACAACAAACTCTCCATCACTGGCGACGATATTCGTGAGGGATTAAGCTGCGTTCTATCGGTTAAAGTACCAGACCCTAAATTCTCATCACAAACAAAAGATAAACTCGTTTCATCCGAAGTGCGCGCTGTTGTCGAATCTGTCGTTGGGCAAGCACTTGAACAGTGGTTTGAAGAAAATCCAGCCCATGCAAAAAATATCGTTGGCAAAGTTGTAGAGGCTGCCGCGGCTCGTGAAGCTGCGCGTAAAGCACGCGAACTTACACGTCGTAAAGGCGCTCTTGATATCGCTTCTCTACCTGGAAAACTTGCCGATTGCCAAGAACGTGACCCATCAAAATGCGAATTATTCATCGTTGAGGGAGACTCGGCGGGCGGTACCGCAAAAGGCGGTCGCGATAGAAAATATCAAGCAATTCTTCCTATTCGCGGAAAAATTTTAAACGTAGAACGTGCTCGTTTTGATAAAATCATTGGCTATGACCAAATCGGTAACATTATTACCGCTCTTGGCACCAGCATTGGCCAAGAAGATTTCAATCCAGATAAGCTTCGTTATCACAAAATTGTTATCATGACCGATGCAGACGTTGACGGAAGCCACATTCGCACTCTATTGCTCACCTTCTTTTACCGTCAAATGCCTGAACTTTTAAAGCGTGGACACCTATATATCGCGCAGCCTCCGCTTTATACCGTAAAGCGCGGCCAATCTGTTGTGTACTTAAAAGATCAAGCAGCTCTTGATAATTATTTGCTTGATGCAGCGTGTAAGGATTCATTCTTAACACTTGCATCCGGTGAACAAATTACCGGTGCTGATTGGCGGCAAATGGCAGGATTAATTTTGAAAGCAGATAACACTTTAAAACCTTTGGCGCGACGTATTTCAAACCGTTTGTTACTCGAAGGACTTTTAGTGCACGGATATTTTGAAGAAACAGTACCAGACCAAGATTCAAGCTTGTTAGCGAATCTCAAAGCAAATGACGATCAACATGCATCTTGGAAATCTATCCGCAACGATGATGCGACGATTACCTTTGTGCGCCATTGGGGCGGAGTTGACGAAAAATGGACACTAGATGAATCTATGCGAGCAACTCCTGAAGCAAAAGCTTTGTTAACATTGCTTTCTCAGCTAAGCGATATTCTTGGAAAAACGTTAACCCTTAACATCACAGCACGTGAAGGACGCCAAGAGACAATCACTGACATCGGTGAGCTTACTAAAATATTGATGGAGCAAGGCGGAAAAGGCGTAACCTATCGCCGCAACAAGGGTCTTGGAGAAATGGGTGATGAAGAACTATGGCAAACAACCATGGATCCGGAATCACGCACCTTATTGCAAGTAAAAATGCACCATGCAGAAGAAGCAGAAGAAATTTTCTCTACCCTCATGGGTGATGTCGTTGAGCCTCGCCGCGAATTCATCACAACAAATGCCCTAAAAGTTGTCAACTTAGACGTATAAGGTTTTTGTGGCATTAAAAAAGCGAAAACAACCAACAAAATCTCGAAAAACTAAAAAGACATTTTTAGGAATTGTTGGGCGCTTTTTTCTTTTAGCAAGCATTTGGGGAACCATTTTACTTGGAGTCATCCTGTTGTGGTTTATTCAAGACCTTCCTGACCTCAATCGCTTGCAAACAAATGTTCGCACACCAAGTATTACCATTCAAACCGTTGATGGAACAGTCATTAGCACGTATGGTGACGTTTTTGAAGAAATGGTAAGAATTCAAGACTTGCCTATTCACGTGCCTCAAGCTCTTATGGCTGTTGAAGATCGTCGATTCTATTATCATTTTGGCGTTGATTTCATTGGTTTAGCACGCGCCGCCTATGAAAACTATCGTGCAAATCGTGTCGTACAAGGTGGCTCAACCTTAACACAACAGCTTGCGAAAAACCTACTATTTACTGAAGGCGCTTTTGATACACGAGATCGCTCATTTAAGCGTAAAATTCTTGAAGTTCTTCTCTCTGTTTGGCTTGAATGGAAGTTCAGTAAAGACGACATTCTCACCATGTATCTCAATCGCGTTTATCTAGGTAGCGGTACATTTGGTATTGAAGCTGCCGCACAACGTTATTTCAATAAATCTGCCCGAGAATTAACAATTTTTGAAGCAGCCGTGATTGCCGGGCTTCTCAAAGCACCTTCTCGTTATTCACCTTCTTCAAATCCTGAAAAAGCTAAAGAACGCGCTAAAGTTGTTTTGCAGCTAATGCAAGAGGCTGGCTTTATTGAAGACTCCCAAACATATTTTAATGAAGGTATTCATGTCCTTGAAAATAATAAGCAAGAAAGCAATTTCAAATATTTTTGTGATTGGATCATGGAACTTATTCCCAATTTCGTTAATGGTCTTGATCGCGATTTGATCGTAGTAACAACTCTAGATCCTTCAATGCAACGCCACGCAGACCAAGTATGCATAGAATATATGAAGGATATGGGTCAAAAGCTCAAAACTTCACAACTTAGCTTATTGGCAATGAGTCCCGATGGAGCTATACGCGCCATGATTGGTGGCCAGAATTATAAGAAAAGTCAATTTAACCGAGTCACGCAAGCGTTACGTCAACCTGGCTCTGCATTCAAGATGTTTATCTATCTAGCTGCAATAGAAGCAGGCGTTGATCCTGAAGACATGATCGACGATAGTCCTATCGTCATCGGTAATTGGAAACCCAGCAACTTCACTTGGAAAACGCGAGGTGAAGTAAGTATCCGAGAAGCCTTTGCACGCTCTGTTAACAGTCCCTCTATTCGCTTAATGTTAAAAGCAACCCCTAAAAAAGTTATCGAAGTTGCACACCGCTTAGGCATTACCAGCCATATGGAAGAACATATCTCTTTATCTCTTGGAGCAATTGAAACAACCCTTCTTGATTTAACGGCCGCTTTTGCAACTTTTGCCAACGAAGGTCGCGCTGTTTGGCCATATGGAATTTTAGAAATTCGGGATAAAGAAGGAAATATTCTATACAAACGCGAAGAGCAACCCACTCCAATGATTGTTAAGCCTGATGTGCTTCACAAAATGCGCATTTTATTGCGCGCTGTTATTGCTGAAGGAAGCGGTCGTGCTGCTAATTTAGCGCCAACCGTTATGGGTAAAACAGGAAGTAACGGCGATCGTGATGCTTGGTTTGTTGGTATGCGCGAATATTTACCAAACGATATAGGGTTTCAAAACCTTGTTGTCGGAGTATGGACAGGTAACGATGATAATAAAAACATGGCAAAGCAATCCACTGGATCAATGATCCCCACACGTGTTGCGGCAGCTTTTTATAGAGGACCTGAAGTATATAATGGCCCTAATCAACCACCTAAAAAAATGGCTGCACAACTACAGATACCCTCCCCAACAAAAAATAAAGGCCCCGCAAAAAAGGATGTTGTGGAAGAAATTCTAGACGACCTAGGTTAAAGCATGACCTTTAAGTGCTTTTTTGCAACAGAAAATCTTCGTTAGCCTACAACATCAAAAAATAATGAAAAATTTTAGAAAAGTTTGTTACACTTTTTATACATTAAAAATTTGGAGTAAATGTTATGAAATTAAAATTATGGTTAGCAAGCCTGACACCTTTGGCTCTTTTCGTTGCCTGCACGACTAGCAACACTAATACAGAAAGCACTGAAAGCATAAAAGAGAAAAATATCCAAACGCCTAAAAATACACAAAATAAAAAAGCTAAAGCTGTTGCCCGCAAATCTTTACCGATTAAAGCTGACCAGGCAATAGCACTTGAAAGCATCATCAATGAATTAACTAACACTTCAAATACAGAAGGAAGCATTAGCAGTCCGGAAGAATTCTTTAAAGTTATTAATGGAGCGATCCAAACAAATAGTCGTGAACTTCCACTACAAGCTGCTGTTAACAGAGCTACAGCTCAAAAATTGCGCATTACTTGTTATCAAGAAGGAAACGATACAGTTGTTGCCTCATCTGACCCAACATTACTAGGAAAACCCGTATCTAATTTTAAAACAAACGAAGGACAATCTGTTCGTGATCGCGCTATTGAAGAAATTAGAACTCACGGAAAAGACGACAAAGCAACTTTCACCTATGTAGAAGCTGGTGGGCCAGTTGTTGATGGCAAAGCAATGGGTCAAGGTCGTGCGGTAGCCGCGGCAGGAAGAAAAGCTTTCAAAGGATTTAATTCTGAGAAGAAATTCTTATGTACAGTCGCTGCAGATATTGAAGCGCAATAATTATTTCTTAATCGCTTGAATCGCACCGTAAAGCGTGCGAATTTCTTGCTCAGTGGGCTGCATCCTCAAAAATGCAGCCCTTATATTTTGCCACATTTTTTCCTTTTTATGCGGCACTCGCCAAAAATTTACGGTATCAAGTTCTGCTTCTAGCAGTTTAAAAAATCCCTGAAGTTCTTTTTGCTGAACGGGTTTTGTATCTCCCAAATGTAACCAAGACTCTTGATTAACCTGCAATTGATACCACTCATAAAGCACGATAACTACGGCTTGCCCAATATTTAAGGATGAAAAATCCGGATTCACAGGAACAGTGATAATACAATTAGCAACCGATAAATCTTCATTGGTTAACCCTGTGCGCTCAGGCCCAAATAAAAAGCCAACTTTTCTATCCTGAATCAATAGAATTGCCGTTTTTGGCGTACAGTAATTTTTAATCAGTTCGCGTTCTATTGCTGTTGTCGCAAAAACTAATTCTAAATCTCCTACCGCATGCTCCAAGCTTTGATAAATCGAAGCTTTCTCTAATACCTTCTCATTACCAGCGGCCATCGCAACAGCTTTTGCATCATCCGGATCACACTTGGGCTGAATCAATCGGAGTTGTTCCAAGCCAAAATTACCCATGGCCCGAGCAACCGCTCCTAAATTTTCAGCAAGCTGCACTTGGTGCAAAAGAACAATTGGTTTGTTCATTTAGGCTTTACGCCAAATTGTACCATTCGGCCCATCTTCAAGAACAATTCCTTGCTCAGTAAGCTGCGCACGAATGCGATCGGCCTCAGCAAAGTTCTTTGCCTGCTTCGCTTCATTTCGCGCCGTTATTAGCTCTTCTATGCCTTGGTTATCTGCTTTACCTTGAAACCACTCTTTAGGATCATGCATTAAAATGCCTAAAAATTGAGCACTAGCCTTTAATACATTGGCAGCTTCAATTTGCTCACCGCCATTCGCTTTAAAAACTGTATTTGCAAGATCATGCAGGTAGCTAATTGCAAGAGGCGTATTTAAATCATCGTCTAAGGCTTCTAGCATACTTATCGATACACTGCCTTCAGAAGTTGCGTACTCAATTGCCTTATAAAAACGATCAAGCGTCGCCTTCGCAGCTTTGGGTGTTTCATCTGTCCAATCAAGCGGCTGCCTATAATGCGTACTCAAAAACGCCAACCGGATCACTTCGCCATCATAATCTTTCAGCACATCACGCACCGTGAAAAAATTCCCAAGCGATTTTGACATTTTCTCACCATTTACTAGCAAATGCCCATTATGCATCCAGATATTTGCCATGCGCTCTGTCTGATGCGCACAGCAACTTTGCGCAATTTCATTCTCATGGTGAGGAAATACCAAATCAATCCCGCCACCATGAATATCAAAGGTTTTTCCTAAAAATACCTGGCTCATGGCCGAACATTCAATATGCCATCCGGGCCTTCCCCTGCCCCATGGACTCTCCCAACCAGGAAGTTCTGGTGAAGATGGCTTCCACAACACAAAGTCACCTGCGTATTCCTTATAAGGCGCTACCTCAATCCGTGCTCCAGCTATAAGCTCATCTTGTTGACGCCTTGAAAGATGGCCGTACTTTATGTATTTTTGGACCCGAAACAAAACATGCCCTTCTTTAACATACGCAAAATCTTGAGCAATTAATGATTCAATCATACTAATCATATCAGTAATATGATCCGTCGCTCTTGGCTCGTGCGTTGGCGGTAGTGCATTTAATGCGCGCATATCCTCATGATAAGCCTTGGTCGTACGCGTCGTGATCTCCCGAATATTTTGACCACTCGCTAAGGCTGCTGCGTTTATTTTATCATCAACATCGGTAATATTACGCACATAGGTTACTTGTGGATATTGGCTACGCAAAAGTCTGAATAACACATCAAATACCACCACAGGCCTTGCATTACCCAAATGCGCTAAGTCATAAACCGTTGGACCGCACACGTACATACCAATATTATCAGCATTGATTGGGCTAAATGGTTCGTCTTTCTTTGTTAAAGTGTTAAACAAATGCAGCATTAAGCAGCTTCTTCTTCAACAACCATTCCCAAAGCATGTGTATAAATATCAAGCAATTCTTGTTGCTCAACCAAGTCTTCCTGCTTCATCTTACGCATACGAATCACTTGACGCATAATCTTTGTATCAAAGCCACGAGCTTTCGCTTCTGCCATCACATCTTTAATGTGATCTTGAATCTCAGCCTTTTCGACTTCTAAATTTTCAACTTTTTCAATAAATTGGCGCAACTCTGCACCACTAACAGAGGAAGTAATCGACATAATCTAAGTACCTTTATTAAATTTAAACTTACGTATTGAAACAAACGTGCTTTTAAAATATCTTGAATACTTACAAACTGCAATCATCAATTGGAGAAATTACGTGCATATTTGGCAAGTTAATGCATTCACGAACGAACCTTTTAAGGGTAACCCCGCTGGAGTGTGTATCGTTCCAGAATTTACAGATGATGTATTAGCACAAAATATTGCCGCTGAGTTAAATTACTCAGAAACATCTTTCCTAAAGAAGATTGCTGCTAACCACTACCATATTCGTTGGTTTTCGCCCAAAGATGAGTGCCCATTATGTGGCCATGCAACACTTGCCGCAGCCCACCTTTTATGGGAGCAAGGTATCGTCAAAGAAGATATTATCACCTTTGAATCCATGAGTGGCCCCTTAACCGCTCAACGCAACAAGGATTGGATCACCCTAAATTTCCCCAGCATGGAAATAGAACCAGCCCCAATGCCAGAACTACTCAATAAAGCTCTAGGGTTTGTACCTGTCACTTCTGTGTATAAAGATAATGTTATGTACGTCGTTGTATTGCCTTCTGTACAAGCGGTACGTGAATTAAAACCTAATTTTGCAAAGATTGCACAGCTCCCATGTCGCTCTGTTACGGTCACTGCCTTAAACGAAGGTGAAATTGATTCCAATATTGACTTTGTCTCTAGATATTTTGCTCCTAAAGTTGGCATTCCAGAAGATCCCGTTTGTGGCTCTGCTCATTGCCGTTTAACACCTTTATGGGCAAAAATTTTAAATAAGAATTCCATGAACGCATTACAAATCTCTGAGCGCACTGGCTTTTTAAAAGTAGCCGTTGAAAACAATCGCGTCACTCTTACCGCTCAAGCCATTACTGTTATGGAAGGCAAATTGCTAACTGCTTCTTAATATTTGCTATATAAAGTTTCTTAGGCCACTCTTAACCATACCTAAAGAATCAAAGTCGAATTCTTAATGATGAAACAGCTTAGTAAATTTCTTATTTTTTTGTTGATCGTTATCTCCTTTAGCATAGAAGGAGGCTATAACGAAACAGCCGTATCAAATAGTCTTGATTCAGAAAAAATGACTGTACTTCTAGAAGAAGTTAAAACTAGCTTTAAAATAGGGGGCAAATATATTCATCCCTCGATTATAAAAGAATTTGAAAATTGGATAAGTGATTGCGGTCTTCCGTACAGTGTTTCAATCGATATTAATGCAGCCATAGACACAAATAAATTTTTTGGAGATGTAACTGAAGAGCAAAGTCCCTTTTGTGAAGCCCCCATGCTTACTCTTAGTAAAAAAGGGGAAAGATCCGAGAGATTTTATGAATGCACTTTTGTAGGCAAAACAGAAGAAGGTCTATGTATTATTTTCAGCAGACGAAATGAAGGAGAGACCCTAACCACATGCACTCTTCATGTTATTGACTTTTCTCTTCAAAAAAATTTTACTGAGCAAACCACTTCATCCAAAACAGCTGCAGAAAAACAAGAAACGATTATAACAGCAAAACCTTATTATCAACTTATTGCTAAAAGCATTTTTCAGTGTAATGTGGCTTTTGCTGGTCATATCACCGTTGAAGGCAACACAGTAACCATAGAAAATAAAGAGAACGCTAAAAAAGCTATAATAACTCTTCCTCTTTTAAATTCCTAAAGTAGTCAAAACCGGCTTAAGTATTTCCACTTGAAAAAATGCTGGTAACTGGCTAGATATATTCAATGGTCCCCATCGTCTAGAGGCCTAGGACATCGCCCTCTCAAGGCGGCAACACGGGTTCGAATCCCGTTGGGGACGCCAAGCAAGATTTCATCTTCTTTCTATTCTCTATTTCTTAGTAATAATTTTTCTTTCATTATATAAATATAGTAGACATAGTTTGCATTTATGTAAAAAATTATTGACTTTTACTCAAAAAAATAAGATACTAAAAAAGTTATGATGATGCACCAACATATTGCTCGATGGCGACACGGATAATCTAAAAGATTATTCTAACCCTTTTGTATAGCCATTATTAATGTTGGAGCACACCATGTTTAAAAAAATCTTATTATTTATCACTATTATTTCTGCCGTAGTTTCTTATTTCTATTTTTCTCAAGCAAAAGTTGAAGGAAAAGTTGTTGCTATTACACAAATAGCACCACACCCATCTCTAGATTTAATCCGTAAAGGTATTGAAGATGAAATAGCAAACGCTTTTGGCACGAAAGTACGTATTGATTTTCAATCAGCACAGGGGAACCCTGCCTTAGCCACGCAAATTGCACAAAATTTCATTGGAAAAAAAGTGGATGTTATTGTAGCTATTACAACGCCTTCCGCACAAGCGGTCCTTTCAGCGAACACTCAGCAGATTCCTGTGATCTTCGCAGGTATAACAGATCCCATTACTGCAAAACTTGTTGAAGAAACAGGTAAAAATAAAGAAAACATCACCGGCGTTTCAGACGCACCTGACCTCGATGGTCAAGTGAAACTTATTCAAGAATTTATGCCAAAGGGATCCATAATTGGAATGATTTATAATCCTGGTGAAGCGAATTCACACACACATGTCGAGCGCATTTCCCTTAAACTTGAGGAAGCTGGATATCGTATTGTTACCGCACCTGCATACTCTACAGGCGATGTTCTGCAAGCTGCCCAAGGTATTGTCCCAAATGTTAATGCCCTTATGCTTACAAATGATAATACCGTCGTTTCTGCTTTAGATGCGGTTTTGCAAACGGCAAAACAAAAAAATATTCCTATATTCTGCTCCGACCCAGAGTCCGTCAAACGCGGTTGCAAAGCAGCAATTGCTCCCGACCAATATGAAATGGGACGCCAAGCAGGAAAAATCGTTGTGCGAGTTCTAAAAGGTGAAAAGGGCCACCATATTCCGGTGCAACATGCACCCTCAAATAGATTTATGAACGCAAACTCTTAAACCATTTAGTTAGGATAAAACCCATGAATAAAGTTGTATTTTTTATTGCTCTTACTCTTACCGGGCTCGGCCTTTGGTGGAAAAACACCTCAAATCAAAAAAAGTTGCCTCTTATCGGTGTTATCCAAGTTATTGAACATCCTGCCTTAGACCAAACAAAAAAAGGTATTCAAGATGAACTCGCCGCACAAGGACTTAGAAGTGTTCATGAAATCAACTGGGATTATCAATCTGCTCAGGGAAACCCTTCCTTAGCAACGCAAATTGCCCAAAAACTCATTGGCGATAATGCAGCCGTTATTGTTACAATCGGCACAACAGTTGCTCAGGCAGCACTTCAAGCAGTTCAACAATCAGGAAACGACATTCCACTAGTTTTTGCTTCGGTAACAAATCCCGTTACAGCAAAACTTATTACGTCTGACAAAAAACCAGAAAAAGGCGTCACCGGCGTATCAAACTATGTAAGTGCTTCGAGGCAATTTACGTACTTCAAACAATTATTACCCAACCTAAAAAAGCTAGGCGTTATTTATAATCCAGGCGAAGCAAATTCGGTTGTGTTAAACGAAGAAATGGTAAAAGCCGGAAAAGAACAGAATATTGAAATCATCTTTGCAACAGCAAGTCGCACAAGCGATGTAAGTGCTGCAACGCAATCCTTGCTTGATAAAGTTGATGCTATTTTCATTAATAACGACAACACTGCCTTAGCCAGCTTTGATAGCATCGTAGCTATTGCAAAATTACAAAATATCCCTGTTCTTGTTAGTGATTTAGATTGCTTGCAAAAAGGTGCACTAGCAGCCCTTGGTGCCGATCAATACGCTCTTGGACGCCAAGCTGGTAAGATGATCGCAAATATTTTAAAAAATCCTGACGCTGCCTCATCAACGTTAATGGAGTATCCAAACGTTGTACGCGGCGAAGGAAATAAAAAGGTTGCAGCTGAACTTAAAATTGTTTTAACAAGCAACGTATAAAATTCTTGCACGCTAAAATATTTAAAGGCATTGTACCAGTTAAGTTAATGTAGTCGTTTTCATTGTGAATAAAAATACATATGTCGTTTTAGGCTATGAACGAAGCGGAAAGGAAAGTGAAAAACACCTCCTTTCCCTCGGTCACGCGGTTCTTGTTCATGATGATCATCAGAACAAAATTCCTGATATCAAATGGGAAGACGTTATAGGGATCGTGCAAAGCCCTGGCATTACTCCATCACACCCTATATCGCAAGCAGCAAAGCAACATAATATTCCCATTTATACCGATATAGATCTCTTGCAAAAACGCAGCCCTCAAGCAAAATACATCGGCATCACCGGTACCAATGGAAAATCGACAACAACTGCTCTCATTGGCCATATTTTGAAAGAAGCTGGATTAAAGACAGCTGTTGGCGGAAACATTGGTGTTCCGGCTCTTTCTTTAGAACAATTAGATACAAATGGCTGGTACGTTTTAGAGCTTTCTTCGTATCAGCTCGAACTTTCTCACAGGCTCAATTTGGATGTTACCGTATGGACAAACATCTCCCCTGATCATCTTGAACGACATGGAACCATTGAGAATTATGTAGATGCAAAAAAGCGCATGTTTGATGCAGCAAAATGGGCATGCCTTGCTATAGACGATAAATATTCAACCAACATAAATCAGCAACTACACATTCCCCATGTAACCATAGCAAGCGAAACCATTAACCCACGTGCTGATATTCATGTTGATGCAGAAGGCACATTACACTTTAAAGAATTAACCTTTGATTGCACTACCTTGCAAAACTTAAAAGGGCGACATAATTGGCAGAATGTTGCTCTAGCTTTCGCTGCAACGAATCATATTTTGCAAGACCCTAAAAAAGTATGGCAGCACATTCAAACCTTTCCAGGACTTTCTCACCGACAGCAACGTATTGCAATCATTAATTCCGTCGAATTTGTGAACGATAGCAAAGCCACTAACGCTGATGCTTGCGAAAAAGCTTTAAAAACCTATTTAGGAAAAAACATATTTTGGATTCTGGGCGGTGTTGCAAAAACAGACGGCATTGATTCATTATCTTCGTATTTTCCGCACATCAAGAAGACGTATTTAATTGGTGAAGCCCAAGAGCGTTTTGCGGAAACACTCAAAGATTTAGTACCTATTGAAAAATGCTTCACCCTTGAAAAAGCTATTTCTCACGCATACATTGATGCAAAAGAGGAAAAAAACGCCGTTGTGTTATTATCACCTGCATGCGCAAGCTTTGATCAATTTCGCGATTATGAGCATCGTGGTGAGACGTTTATAGAGCTTGTTAAAAGGATTGATTCATAATGGCACCTGTTACATTTTCAAGACGAGATAACAGTGTTCTTGGACGCTGGTGGTGGACCGTTGATCGGTTAGCTCTTTCGTTATTGCTTAGCTTGATTGGTATCGGTATCTTTCTAAGTTTTGCAGCAAGCCCATCAGTTGCTGAAAGACTCAACCTAGACACATTTTATTTTGTCAAACGCCACGTCCTTCTCTTAATCCCAACAATTGCCGTCATGATTAGCGTATCGTTGCTCTCGCCGGTGGGAATACGTCGGCTTAGTTTATTAATTTATGTTGTTGGCATCCTTCTTTTACTCTTCACCTATTTTTATGGTCTTGAAGTCAAAGGAGCGCGCCGCTGGCTCCTCGTCTTTGGCAACTCTATTCAAGCATCGGAATTTATTAAACCAGCCCTCACCGTTATTACTGCATGGCTTATTGCTGAAAAGATGCAGGATGAATCTTTTCCAGGCATTCTTCTATCTATGATTACTGTAGGGATTGTGGTAGGCCTTCTTTTACTCCAACCAGATCTTGGAATGACCGTTGTTATCGTTGCAACCTGGGTTGGACAACTATTCATTGCCGGTATGCCTATCTTTTGGATGGTGGGGCTTGCTACATCCGGCATTATAGGATTAGTTGGCGCGTATTATTTCTTACCTCATGTCACCAAACGAGTTGATCAATTTTTAGGCCCCGCTGCCGGCAATCCAACTCATGATTTGTACCAAATCACAAAATCATTAGCTGCTTTTGCTCATGGAGGATTCTTTGGAAAAGGTCCTGGTGAAGGCATCGTGAAAAAAAATGTTCCTGATGCTCATGCAGATTTCGTTTTTGCTGTAACTGGAGAAGAATTTGGCTTATGGATGTGTGTACTTATTGTATGCATTTTTGCAAGCATCGTGGTGCGTTTTATGATACGCTCCATGCAAAGTTCAAGTTTATTTATATTGCTAGGAGCAACAGGCCTTACAGTACAGTTTGGGTTGCAAGCGTTTATTAACATGGCCTCTTCATTACACCTTATCCCAACAAAAGGAATGACGATGCCTTTTATTAGTTATGGCGGTTCATCAATGCTTGCTTTAGCCATTTGTACCGGAATGCTTTTAGCTTTCACGCGAAAACGCCATGGTATGCATGATTGGGAGGAATAATGAATAAATCAACCATAAAAATAGCAGTTGTGGGAGCAACAGGTAATGTTGGAAGAGTGATGCTAAACGTGCTTGCTGAACGAGGATTCAAAGCAAATCAAGTCAAAGCAATAGCTTCTAATAAGTCCACAGGTAAAAAAGTATCCTTCGGTGATGATGACATTTTAATTGTTGAAGATCTTAAAGATTTTGATTTCTCAACCGTGGATGTAGGGCTATTCTCACCAGGTGGTAAGGTCTCTGCTGAATATGCACCAAAAGCAGCAAAAGCTGGATGCACCGTCATCGATAATACTTCATTTTTTAGACAAGATCCAAAAATTCCACTAATTATCCCAGAAGTAAATCCTGAAAGTATTTCCAATTATAAAAATAAAAATATTATCGCTAACCCAAATTGCGCTTTGGTGCCAATTGCTGCAGCACTAAAGCCCTTATCTCTTAAAAACATAATAAAACGCATTGTTGTTTCGACGTATCAATCTGTCTCTGGTGCCGGAAAAGAAGCCATGGAAGAACTCGATCAACAAACTAGATCCCTATTCACAGGAACCCCGAAACCGGCTGAAAAACTTACGAGACCCATTGCATACAACCTTATTCCACACATAGGTGCTTTTACGGAATCAGGCTATACCGAAGAAGAAATTAAAATGAGCGATGAAATTAAAAAGATTTTAGACCCACGCATTGAACTTTCTTCTACTTGCGTTCGCGTTCCTGTCTTTGTGGGTCATTGTTCTACCGTTCACGTTGAGTTTGAAAAACCCTTCTTAGTAGATGAGGCTATGCAATTATTACAATGCGCTCCTGGAATACAAATTATGGATGCAGAGGATCCTATGGATTATGCAACACCATTGGATGTAGTTGGCCAAGATGACATATTAATAAGCCGTTTGCGCCAAGATATGTCTACTCCTAACGGTTTAGTATTCTGGGTAGTTTCTGATAACTTACGCAAAGGAGCAGCTTTAAACGCTGTGCAGATTCTAGAATTATTAATTGAGTATAAAAATAAGCAAAAAGCAGCATAGGGAGAGAATTACTCTCTAACGCAGCGTGCTTTTTATAATGAATAGCTCTCTTTTTAGTTTTAGTCTTCTCGGCGAAGGATCCAGTCAAATGGATCATTATTGATTCTATTCACTGGACCCCGCTTTTCAACGAGGAAAATAGTTTCTGGCGAAGACTAAAATCAAAAGCTTGCACACTCGCTAGCTAATAACGTTTCACCCAGCTAATACCAACTCCAGAGTTTTGCGCTGCACCTACATCTCCTTGCAGCGCCAGATTCTTACCAAGAGGCGTGGAAACAGTTAGCTTGCTCGTTTCGCTTCCTGCTCCTTGTTCAATAGCCACTTGAATTTTTCCAAATTCTTTTCCAATACGCACAGCTTGCGATGTCTTTGTTTCTGCTCTTTCTTGAGGAGTCGCGTCTTCATCAGTCGATGAAGCACCACCATGGTGAGAAGTTGTAAACTCAAATTGATCAAAACCAAAATTACTACGCATTTTTTCGAAAAAGCCTTGACCACTACTTTCTGCATTAGCAAGTTCGGCTAATTGCACGCTCTGCAAAACAGAAACTTCCCCTAATTTTTTACCAAACAATAACAAAGCCAATACTTCTTCTTTAGGCATGGAGGGGATAGATGAAAAATCAACAATAGTGTTACCTCCCGTACCCCTTATTTCAATTGCTACGGTTACATTGTCACCCATTTTTTTTACAGCCTTAATATCAAGTCTTGGGTTGTTACGATCAGTATCTACAAAAGTGATTTCTCCCTTGGTAATGCGTAGAACTTTTCCTAAAATGTCCAACGTACCTTTATGTAAATAAACCGTTCCCACTAAGAAAGGATTTACGATCGATTTACGTACATAAAAATCACCCTTCCATACGGTATCAGCTCCCAAACCAGTAACTTTAAAAGATTCAGGTGGAGCATGTATCAAAATATCCAGCGGAAAAGCTGTTGAATATTCAATAACCTTCTTCTTTTGAATTTCTTTTTCTTGCTTATCAACAATTCGTGGTACTTTTGTTTCTACTGATGTTTCAAGATAATAATGGGCATTTTCTAGGGTTACCTCACCTTTACAGCCAACTTCAGCCCCTTTCCCGGCGATAATTAACGTACCAGTAGCGTCACTTTTAAATCCATCATGTTGAGCAATACGTAAATGAGAAAGGTGTAAAGGCACATTAAAAACAGGAGACAAAAGTTCTGAAAAATCAATCCATCCTTCTCCACGAAGTTCACCAACACCTGGCTCAACGCCTTTTGTCACATCATGCGCATCAAAGCGTGTAACAACTAATCTTTTTCCCTCAGCTTTTGTTCTAATCGTAATATTTTGATAAAAGGTGCCAACTTCACTATGCTCATACAGCCCATTATCAACGTTAACCATTCCTTTTAATTCAGGACTATTCAGCTGCCCTACCGCACGCAAATCAATGGTTACATCCCCAAAAATCCGATCATCGGTCGCCAGCCAATCTGTTACTAATTTAAGTCTGACTAATCCTTTAACAAAAGCATCAAGCTGCAACGAATTTGTATCTAATTTTCCTTTAGTTTCAAGATTAATTTTATCTTGATCTTTTATATTAGCACTCCAATTCCAAGTTGCATCTTTACATTCTGCTTCAAAAATAGCATTTAAACCATTTAAGACTTGATACACATGGCCATCTTGAGATTGTTTCAAGAAACCTTTTGAAAGGTTAAGTCTTGCAGATAATGGTGCACCTTCATGCTTTTGCAAATAGCCATTTAAAACACCGGCAAAACTATATCTATCAAAGAAAGTGTTTAATTTATGTAACTGAATATTTTTAAACTTAATTATCCCAACTGTATCCTGTAAAGCATCACCAAATTTTAATTGCTCAATATCTAAAATTCCGTCGTAAAATTGTATTTGTGCTTTTGAAAGACCATTATCAAAATTATAGACTGCAGGCTTCACAAGCCCGAATCTCATATCTTGAATTTGTACTTTTAAAATTTCAATTTTAATTTGTTCATTTTCGCTAGCAAACGATAAATCAGCATTGATTGTAGAGCCCTTATAACGACCATTTTTCAAATGCAGCTCTCCATTTCCTAAGCCATTATGAAGGACTGCCTTTATATTAATAGAAACATGAAAATCTGTATCGGAAAGCGCACCCTGCCCCTCAATTACAACATGGCCTCTTTCAAGTGAACTAACATCCTCAAAAGTTGCATTAAAATTCAGACTGCCCTTTGCGTCAGGCCAAAACAAATGAAGTAATTTATGTATATCAGGTGAAAGAATCGAAATATTACCATTCACCAAAAATGGACTAAGGAAAACATCTATTTTCACCGAAGCCGTATTTTTTAAGTCCCGTTGAAGAATTCCTGAGAGTTTAAGGTGATTATCATTAATTAATACACACTCCCCAGATATATCTTCAAATGAAGCTAACTCTTTATCAAAAGCCCATTTAATGACGGGTCTGTCTGCAGACCCTCCTACTAGAATAGAGCATTTAGCAGTTTTCTCGTAACCAATCAAAGGCATATCCCATATAAAATCTCCCTCTAACTTTCCTTTTTTTTGTAAACAGTTTCCTTGCAACAAATGCCCTTTAGAGGTTTCGATTTTTAAATGCTGGACCTGCCAGTAGGAAAATTTTTCTAAGCGTAAGGATAAATTAACACCTTCTCCAAGAAAATTCACAACCGATTGATTTGCTAAAGAGGAAATATCTATTTTCAAAGCTAGATCAATGCTGCGATCATTGATTTCAGCGTTTGACCATATTTTTTTTCCTTCCCACAAACCATCTACCTTTAGTAAAGAAATATCCCCTTCTTGAGTAAGCAAACATTCTAAAGGCTCTCCTTTATGCATTATAATTGTCGCCCACGACATTCCTTGCCGTGTTAACTGTAAAAAAATTTCCTTATCGCAAGCACTTAAGTGATTTATTTTGATCGAAGAAAAATACTCTAGCTTATTAGCCAATCCATGTAGAAAATAACCGACTGTGGCTGGAGAGATTTTACTAAAATCAAAGTTTAAAGAAGAGGAAGAAGAAATAATTTTGCAGTGTTCAATATTTACAGAAACACCTTTTTTGAAAAAACTCGAAAAATCGCAACTGACATTTTTAAGAATTAATTCAGGTCCATGGCTCTTGACCAAAGTAATATCTTGGATTTCTGCACACAAAGGAAATTTCTTAGTAGCCTTCATTTCAATTGAAGAAACCTTGTATGAAGAAAAACTATTGATTAGGAATTCAATGCAAAATTTTTGCATGCTTGAAAATTGTAGCCCCTGCCACACCAAAGCAAGTATCGCTACAAATATAAGAAATTTTCTAAAAAAGCGATTGCCCATTAAAATGCCTGCCCAACGCTTACATAAAACTGATACGCGCGATCATAAGATCTTTTAGCTCCTGGTATTTTACGCTTCTTCAAAGGAAATGCTATATCAACACGAACAGGTGCATATGCCGTATAATATCTAACCCCAAAACCTGTACCCCAGAGCAGCTTTTGACCAAAGCTAGGCAACTTACGCTGAGAAACAGATCCTGCCTCCAGAAAGGCAACGCCCCCTATAGTTTCTGTAAAACGATAACGCAACTCTCCACCAAATTCTAGTAATGATTCCCCCCCGAGTGGTACTCTATTTTGATCAACAGGACTAATCAACTGATATCCATAACCACGCACTGAGCCGTTACCACCACCATAAAAACGCTTATTTGGTGGCAAATCATCAAAATTGCGAATTCTAATCGTGCCAAATTTCACGAACGAAGCAAGCACCCCCATATCTTCATCTAAACTATTCGTTCGAAAAGGAATATATAAACTCGCACTCGCTTGACCAATAAGCATGCCCTTACTTGACCCTAAGCTCCCACCATAAGGAGTCACATTCCCATTTATACGAAATCCTCGTGTTGGATTTAACAAATCGTTTGATGTATCTACACCTATTTCTATTGGAGTTCCTAACAAGCTTTCCTTACTTTTCTTATCAGTTGTTTTTGATATGACATTGCCAGTTTCTCCACTTAAACCAAGTGAACCAGAAAAAATATCGTTAAATTGGCGCTCAATTTTACTTAATAACGATAAAGTATTACTTTTATAAGCCCTTGTATTTTCTTTCATTGCATACGTTTCATTTTTCAACGTTTGTTTGGGAGCACCAAAGTCTGGCATATTATAATAAAGGCGCGCTTTGCTACGAACAGTTGAAAACCGTAGAGCTGTTCCTAAATTTTCTCCTCCTCCAGCTAAATTATAATGATTCCAAGAGAAGCGAGCTTCCCCCCCTTGCGAAGTGGCATAATGCACACCAGCTGTCACGGCTCTCGGTGGAGCTTCGGTTGCTTTTACGTGCATCACTACTGGTTGTTCTGTTGCTGTTTCTAAAACACTATTCTCTACCAGCTTAGGGGTTACCACAATATTATCAAATAACCCTGTCTGGCTCAGCTGCCTTCTCGTACGCTCAACAACCCTGTTATCATAAACATCTCCCTTGTTCCAAAACAATCGATTTTTAATGTAATCACGGTTTAGGTTTCCTGTAGACTCGATTTCGGAATCCAGGATCACTGCTCGTTTTCCAAGATCAACAGGATAAATTAAAACAACAGAAAATGAAGAATGGTCGATACTACCTTCTGGCTCATCAATTTCAGCAAAAGGATAACCACTTTGTGCAAAATATTTTTTGAGGATTACCTTACTTTTTTGAGCATTTTCTGCGATCAACACATCTCCTCTTGTAAGGCCGACTAAATCACTCAAATCTACAGAAAGAGCTGGCAAGTCCGTCTCGCCTACATTGTCTAACTGTATCTTGCTAACTGTATAAAGAGGGCCGAGATCACACATAAATTCTATCAATATAGGTGAACGCTCTAGATTCATTTTCACGTCTATCTTGCAACCATAATATCCAAACGAATGAAGGGTTTTTTCTAATAAGATTTTGTCTTTTTCAATACGCTTCATTAGCCCCCCAAGAGATCCTGGAGAACGAGATTGGTGCTCTAAAAGTACTGAAACACTTTCTATACGCTTGATTATTTCTGGAGCTAAATCCTTAGGCCATTCAACAGTATAATGAATACCTTCCTGCGTAGTGCCAACATTCTGCTCTTGCCCACACAGCAGAAAACTGTTCAGAAAAAAAATAATAAAAAGAAAATATTGCATTAGCAAAAAAACAAGCTTTATTCTTCAATTTTAGCAAATATATGCATTAACGGCTATACACTCAGGTAAAGTTACCAGAGTCAAGCACCTGCTGCTTTTTTCCAATACTCATCCAATTCCCAATGAGATTGGTGCTCTGGCTCATTATCAATTGCTGCAATGCAACCTTCTAAAGTAGGAACGACTTTAATAAAGCTTAAATGCTTTATTGCTAGGCAATTTTTTTCAACCATCTTCTCAAATTGCTTAAGCTGTCCATCCCAAAAACCATCAATATTCAATACAATAATTGGCACTTTAATAAGCCCTAATTGATTGTGTACCAAAAAATCCATTAATTCATGTAAGGTACCAAATCCACCAGGCAAAACAACAATTACGGAACAACGCTCATGAAAAGCTGACAATCGACTGTACAAATTTTCAGTCCAAGTAGGATTATCGTCAGGAATAAAGAAATGTCGTGTTGTGATTGATATCGACCCATATCCTCTCGCAACTTCCCTAATAAGACCAGTTTTTGAAGCGCTTGTAACAATGCCTAGATCCTTTTCCCTAAGCTTTTTCGCAAGTTCATAGGCTAAGATCTTAAATTCATGAGGCACTTTATCATCAGCACTGCAGAAAATTCCTACCATTTTTTGAGAAACTTCCGTAGTCTCAATTTTCATAAAAACTCTCCCAACCATAGCTACTGTAATAAGTAGCTATGTACAAAAATCTTTATCAAATTTAAAAATAAATTACGATGACTTTGGTTCAGAAAAATTTGCCGGGCGCTTAGTAACTACCTGATCAACAAGTCCGTATGCAACAGATTCTTCAGCTGATAAGAAGCAATCTCTTTCTATATCCACAGCAATTTTTTCTTCTTTTTGCCCTGTGCATTCCGCATAAATTTGTTGTATGCGTTTTCTCGTATTAATAATTTCCCGTGCTTGAATTTCGATGTCGGTTGCTTGCCCTTGCGCTCCACCATGCGGCTGATGCATCATTACTCGAGCATTTGGTAATATATAACGTTTACCTTTTGCTCCCGCCGTCAACAGCAAAGAACCCATGGAACATGCTTGCCCCAAACACACGGTTGCCACATCACAACGAATATAATTCATGGTATCAAGTACTGAAAAACCAGATGTAACAACCCCTCCTGGAGAATTTATATACATGTAAATATCTTTTTCGGGATTTTCAGATTCTAAAAATAAAAGCTGCGCACAAATAAGAGCCGTCATATCATCATGGACTTGCCCTGTTAAAAAAATGATACGCTCTTTTAAAAGCCTTGAGAAAATATCGTAAGCGCGCTCACCTCTACCGGTTTGCTCAACAACCATTGGAACAAGAGTGGAAACTATTTCATCTGCTCTTTTGGGTGATTTAAAGTCCATGCCTATTTGCCTTTCTTCGTAGTGGCCGTCTTGGCTGGTGCTTTTTCGCCTTCAGATTTACTTTCCTTAGGCTCTTTTATTTCTGCTGCTTTAGCTTTTGCTTCCTTCTTAGGAGCAGGCTCATCATCTTCATATCCAGGCACAACACCTTTCAATTTTGTAGGTAACTCCTGAGTTGTTATTTTTGTTTGTTTTTTCTTTGATTTATCAAAAACAAAATCAACAACCTTATCTTCTATTGCTGGCGCTATTAAACGCTCAAGCGCGTGTTTGTTCTTAACATAAAAATCCACAACTTCTTTAAATTGCTGCGGATAATTCAATGCTTCTTTCATAACAACGCGTTGAATTTCTTCGTTTGTTAAAGAAATTTTATGTTCTTTTGCAATTTCTGAAATAACAAATCCTAAGCGCACTCTACGTTCAGCAATTTCTCTATATTCAGTTTCCGCTGCCTTACGATCAACGTCATCCTTTTCGCCTCTTGCTTTTCCAGCAGCAATTTCATCTTCTAGCTTCTTCCAAATTTGCTGAAATTCGTGATCTACTGCAGATTTCGGAAGAGTTATTTTATACTGTACATTCAATGCATCCAAAATTTGACGCTTATGATATAAGCTAATTAGACGTTTTTGATCTTCTTGTAGCGTATTTTCCATTTTTTTATGTAAAGCTGCAAGATCATCGCATTCAAATTCTTTAGCAAAAGTATCATCTAATTTGCTAAAAGTTTTCGCCGAATAAATTGCTTTCACCGTAATTTCATAGGTAAAAGATTTTCCTGCGATATTTTTATCTTGAAAATCTTTAGGATAAACAATAGCAACTTCAGCTTTTTCGCCTTCAGATTTACCATGTAATCCTTTGTGCAAAGGACCCCACGTTGGATCTGTGTCTTCAGATAGCACAATATCTTGGTCCTGTGCAGCTCCAGCTGTACCTTTTTCCTTGATTGAAACAGAAAGCTTATCGCCCCAAGCCGATTTACCAGCTTTCTTTTCTTTTTCATGGGCTTTATATCTTTTAAAAAGCGAATCAACTGCTTCGTCAACTTCTTTTTTAGATATATCTAAAACTAATTCTTCGCATGAAATTGACGAGAAATCTTTTAACTCAACTGTTGGCAAACATTCAACACTAACGCTACATTCAAAGCCATCTTGAGAATTAGCTTTCTCTACCGTCACTTTAGGATGTCCAGCAACACGAAGCTTATGTTCTTTATCGATAGTTTTTAAAACACGATCAACAATAGTATTCATTACAGATCTATTCGCTTCTTCGCCAAAACGGGATTGCACGACAGAAAGCGGGGCTTTGCCCGGACGAAAACCATCGATACGAACAGTTTGTGATCTTTTACTAAACCAAGAATTTAATTCTTGCGCATAATCAGTTGAAACGAGGGTTGCTTTAAAATCGACGATTGCATCTTGCTCTCGCACTTTTTTAACAGAAAGACTCATAGAATTCCATGTAGCTTTTGGTGCGGGCGGAGGGACTTGAACCCCCATGACTTGCGTCGCCAGATCCTAAGTCTGGTGTGTCTGCCAATTCCACCACGCCCGCGCATGTTGACTTCCCATAAAGCTACCAGAAAGATGAGTGTCTTGGCAACCACTATGGTGTGTCTCTTTTATTCTTCTAGCAAAATTTTTTTTAAATGAATATATGCTTCTTTCGAGCCTTAACTAAGGCTACAATGCAGCGCTGAGTTTTTAATTGCAATACAAAAATTGATTACCATATACGTTTAGTATGAATAATTTTTTTTGATCAGAATAAATAGCGCAAAATCATGAACACGCTAAAATTATTAAGCATAGCAATATTGATACATAGCATCGAGAGCTATGGAATGGAAAATCGTGCTGAAATTACAGCAGGAACCACAACATCTTCACCAAACGTAAATGCTAAGACTGAGCTTGAGCAACGCTTTCCTGAGTTTAATAATTTTTTAACAAAATATAGCATTACCCAATGCCAACCAGTTAGTAGTAAAGAAGGATATCTTGGGGTCCAGCAAAAGGGTATGTATATTTTTTCAACTTCAGGCTCTCTTCAATATTTTGGGAAAGTTGTCTTGAATAACTCCCAATACGAATTAGAAAACGAACACTATAAAGATTTAAAAGAAAAAGTTAGCAAAAATTCAAAACTAGAAGAAATTTTGACTCTGCCCCTCGAAGAAATTAAAGATGCACAAAACAGCTCAATTCTTCAAATTATGCCTTTTGCTGGAAGCATGACATTAGATCAGTTTATAAGAGCGGAGATAAGATCCTTCGAAGCCGACAAGCAAGAATTATTTTTTAAAATATTACATAACGTCGGGCATTCTTTTGGTTTGCTTCATCAATATCGAATTATTCCAATAGACCACAACCTTCCTTGTAATTCAGAAAGTTTTCGTTTAAGGCAGGAGCACAAATTTTCCTTTGTGGATTGTGGATGGTTTACTGTAACGGACCCTGAATTCGAGCCGGATTTATTATTAGCTAACAGTCATTTTCCTCATTTATTCTTCGCAAATGATTCTTTTATTTTCTCAAATCACGTTCTGACTATGATTAAAACTCAGCTTGATACAAAGAAGGCTGATGTCAGAACCATTATAGAAAGGATTAAGACTGCTGATGATCGCATGCAAAGTTTATCAATAGCTCTTGAGAATTTAACACCTAATCTAGCTTCCTGGCGTCCATGGTTAGCGCGCATAATTGAGGGCTTCATGAGCGCATCGGCAATTAGCCCTTTATATATTCAACAACGCTTACAAATCCAGCGATACAAAGTAAGAGTAAAGATAAATAAGTACGATCCACATCACGAGGATAACAACTCATCACTCTTTGCTACAGCTTTGAAAGATGTATTTCTTGATCAATCCCTCCAAGAAACTTTCTCCTTTTTAGAAAAATTACTTGGATGATGCTGTCAGTTTAGTTTTCTGCTCTGAACAATATATCCAGAGGAATGGCAACCTTTCATGGTATTATTCTTAGAGCGATGGAATCGTTTTCAACTGAAATATTGATTTCTATTTGTTGATAATGTCTTTCTTCAATATAGGGAAGCTGAAATAAAACATCGCAACAGCTAAATACGCATATCGCGCCTCTGCAGCTGAGGCGATAAAAAACAAGGATGACACAAGAGCGATTCCCATAATATTTTGAAAAAATAAATTGACATATTTTGGATCACTCTTGAAATATCGAAACCCTTTGTACACCAAGAATAACTGGACACCAAAATATGGCGCATACGCCATTAATAAACTAAGAACAGAAAATACCCCGGCAATTTCTACCCAGTTTAATACTTCAACAATCAGAGGGGTTGTTTTTTCCTTGATATCACCGGGACGCTTTAATAAAGACATTGTTAATTGTTGATAAAAAACATCCCACCTATGCTTAAAGTATGCCATAGGGTAGGCAAAAATTGCCGAAATCCATGCCGTTCTTAAAGCTTTCAATTCTTCAGGTGAAGAACTTATATGCACTGGAGTATCACTTAAAAAGACTAAATCATCCACACGCCTTGGATTATAGAGCTTTTTAATCCGTTCAAAATCATAATCTTTATGTTGTTTTATATAGTCAGGGAATAAAGGTGTATTTAAATAGACCGAAATACCGGCTAAATCGTACAACTCATTGTGTTGAATTCTATGTGAAGAGACCGTTAGACTGCTATTAAAAATTAGCATGGCTATTCCCAAAGCTCCTGTTATAGCTATCCCCTTTTTTATCCAATTCGCGGCTTTTTGCGGCCAACAAACTTTTGAAAACCACAAACAAAGCCATGGCAAAGCTATAATCGACTGATAGGCTGCGCACGTCCCATAAAAAGCAACGACAAACCAAATAAAGACTGAGTAATAATTTGGGGAAGATTTGCGCATGCTATAAAAATGTAACCAACCTGCACAGAAAAGGTACGCATTAACAAATGAAACATCTTTAATAACAAGTAATTGATAGGAGAAAACAGGAGGTAAGATAGCTATCAGATAAACCCAATAAGATTTTTTTGCATTAGCAAATAAAGCAACAGCCCCCCAATAAAGCGCTAAATGCAATACAAACAAAACACCTGGACCTTCGTATATTTTTGAAAATAAACCCCAAATAAAACCCATCATAGGAGGATGAAAATCTGAAGGAGGCAATAATGAAAGTCCTTGCTGCATTTGCAGCAAGCTATCTGACCTCATTAATCCAGGCCAAAATAATAAAAGACAGAAAAAAAAAGCAAAAAAAGAGAAATATTTAGCAATAATTAAAACAAATCTATTATTCATTAATTAGAGATTTTTTATAAGATTTATTAAATTTAAAATAATATGAGAGATTTTAAAAGGTCCTTTCACCATATTTTAAAAATCAGCCCGCTTCAAACACTAGATATTTCAACTGTTGGCATGGATATTGCAATACTCCATAACAGAACATTTTAATTAAATTTGACGCGAAATCGAGGATAATTATGTCAATGGTAATTAATACAAATCAGTCTGCTCTTAGTGCACTGAATAGTTTGGAAAAAACTAAATTTAAACTTGATTCATCAATGGAAAAATTGTCATCGGGTTTAAAAATCAACAGAGGCGCCGACGATGCTGCTGGCTTAGCTATTGCAACACGTATGGCTGCGCAAATTGGTAGCTTGATGCAGGCTGCTGCGAACGCGCAAGCTGGCTTCAACGAACTAGACCTATTAGATGGTTCATTTGACACCATCTTGCAAGTAGGAACTGAAGCAGGCGATTCCATTCAAATCAAAATCGAATCAGCAAATACTGCAGATGTTGGTGCTATTTTCTATACAGGTAATGCCGTTGCAGCTGCACTTGAAAAAGGAGACTTAATCCTTGATGGCGCTGCTATCCCTGCAACAGAAAATGATGGATTAAGTTATGATATGCCAGAAGCAAGCGCAATTGCCGTTGCAGCTGCTATCAATACCAGTGGTACTGATGCGAACACACGTGCGGTAGTAAATCCTACAGTTACTGAAACAACAACATTTGCTGCCTCAGGTAATCCATCTGGTATCATGACCATCAATGGCATCGAAACAAAGCTTATTTCTCTTCCAGGAACTCTTGATGGTAACGTGCAAAATGCGATGGTTGCTATCAATGCTATCTCCACAGAAACAGGCGTAGAAGCTTCGACAGATGAAATCGGCAACTTAGTTTTGACTGCAGCTGATGGACGCAACATCACTGTTGAATATAGTGATAGCATGGCAAATACAGATCTTGGAGCAGTAGCTGCGGGCACAATAACTGGAACAGTCAAACTTACTTCCAGCAACCCTATCACTGTAAGTGGTTCAAATCCGGATAGAGCTGGATTTGTTGCAGGTACGTATTCTGATCTTACAGCGTTATCAACAGCAAAATTAGACACACAAGCAAATGCTATACAATCTCTTGCAGTGATTGACGGTGCTATCGATACTATTAGCGGAATTCGTTCCGATATCGGCGCCATCGAAAATCGTCTATACGTTGCGATTGATAACCTTAGTGCAACATCAGTTAATCTACAAGATGCGAAGAGCCAAATTATGGATACAGACTTCGCAGTAGAAATGACTAACTTTGCTAAACAGCAGATTCTCCAACAAGCGGGCGTAGCAATGCTTGCTCAAGCGAATGCTAACCCACAATCTGTATTAAAATTGCTTCAATAATAATACTCCTCTTAAAATATAAAGGTTATAAGATTCTTTCTTATAACCTTTATATTATTCAATATTAATAAAATTTTTTACAATATTTTAAGTAAATTTTTTTAAAAATAAAAAATATAGTTTTCAAAAGTACTATCCAATCCCTTATCTAGCATACGTTTCAAGCAGTTGGCACAATTTTTGCATTAATTAAGTTTAAGAATTTAATTAAATTTGACACGAAATCGAGGATAATTATGTCAATGGTAATTAATACAAACCAGTCTGCTCTTAGCGCACTGAATAGTTTGGAAAAAACTAAGTTTAAACTTGATTCATCAATGGAAAAATTGTCATCGGGCTTAAAAATCAACAGAGGCGCCGACGATGCTGCTGGCTTAGCTATTGCAACACGTATGGCTGCGCAAATTGGTAGCTTGATGCAAGCTGCTGCAAACGCGCAAGCAGGTGTTTCACTTATTAATATTGCTGATAGTTCTTTAGGAACAATCACCGACTCATTAATTGAACTTCGTGCCCTTGCAGTACAAGCGGCAAACGGCACCTTAACTTCTAGTGACCGCGCTTCTATTCTTCAACGAACTAGACCTATTAGATGGTTCATTTGACACCATCTTGCAAGTAGGAACTGAAGCAGGCGATTCCATTCAAATCAAAATCGAATCAGCAAATACTGCAGATGTTGGCGCTATCTTCTGTCACGGCGATGCAGTTGCAGCAGCACTTGAAACGGGAGACTTAATTCTCGATGGAGCAGCTATTCCTGCAACTCAAAATGATGGCTTAAGTTATGATATGCCAGAAGCGAGCGCGATTGCCGTTGCAAATGCTATCAATACCAGCGGTACTGATGCGAACACACGTGCGGTAGTAAATCCTACGGTTACTAAAGCAACAGCATACTCATCATCAAGCAATGTGAGTGGCGTCATGACTATCAATGGCATCGAAACAAAGCTTATTTCTCTTCCAGGAACCCTTGATGGTAACGTGCAAAATGCGCTGGTTGCTATCAATGCTATCTCCACAGAAACAGGCGTAGAAGCTTCTACAGATGAAATTGGCAACTTAATCCTGACTGCTGCCGATGGACGCAATATCACTGTTGCTTATGGAACAGGTATTAGAAACACAGATCTTGGTGCTGTTGCTGCGGGCACAATAACTGGAACAGTGAAGCTTACTTCTAGCACCCCTATTACTATAAGTGGCTCAAATCCGGATAGGGCGGGATTAACAGCTGGTACGTATTCTGATCTTACAGCGTTATCAACAGCAAAATTAGACACACAAGCAAATGCTATACAATCTCTTGCGGTAATTGACGGTGCTATCGATACTATTAGCGAAATCCGTTCTAATATCGGCGCCATCGAAAATCGTCTATACGTTGCGATTGATAACCTTAGCTCTAGCGCTGTTAACTTACAGGATGCGAAGAGCCAAATTATGGATACAGACTTCGCCACTGAAATGACCAACTTTGCTAAACAGCAGATTCTCCAACAAGCGGGGGTAGCAATGCTTGCTCAAGCAAATGCTAATCCACAAGCAATCTTAAAACTACTTCAATAGTTTTACTTGTGTAGAGAAAAAATTACCCACTTAAATAGGAAAAAATTGCACAATTTTTTCCTATTTAATTTAAAAAAATCTACAAAGTTATCCTTAAATTTCTTTTCTCAGCTTGAGTCATGTAGAGAACGCAGCTATTTGGCACGGGTATTGCACCCTTCAATAAAAAATATTATTGGGTAAAACAATGTCAATGGTAATTAATACAAACGCATCTGCTTTGAATGCGATTCAAAATCTAGAAAAGAATGAAGCTAAATTAAGCTCCTCTATGGAAAAGCTATCTTCTGGATTGAAAATTAATGGCGCCGCTGATGATTCAGCAAACCTTGCTATTGCAACACGTATGGCCGCACAAATCGGCAGCTTGATACAAGCTTCAGCTAACGCCCAAGCTGGCGTATCTCTTATTAACATTGCAGATGGAGCCCTAAATTCTATTGCAGAATCGATTACTTCTTTGCGTGCTCTTGCTATACAAGCGGCAAACGGCACTCTTACATCCATTGATCGAGCTTCTATTAATACAAATGCAAAATCTCATCTAGATCAAATTAATAGTGTTGTGTCCCAAACAGATTTTAATGGGTTAAACTTACTAGATGGAACGCTTGACACTACGTTGCAAATAGGCACTCAAGCTGGAGATATTCTCGCTATTCAAATTAACTCTACTAATACTGCTGATATAGGTTCTGTCATCGTACAAGGTGATGCTGTACAAACAGCACTTCGTGTCGGTGATTTGGTGATAAATGGGGCAGCTATCGCTCCTTCTAAATCTGATGGATTAAGCACGGAACATGCGGATGCAAGCGCCATTGCTATCGCTAATGCTATCAACACCAGTGGCACTGATGCAGATGTTCAAGCAGCAGCAAATCCGACCATTACTGATACAGTCAATTTTGAAGCTTCTGCAAATTCTGGTGGAGCAATTACTATTAATGGCGTAGAAACCACCCTTATTTCCATTACCAACAGCTTAAATTCGAACGTAGAAAATGCCATCGTTGCAATCAATGATATAAAAAGTGAGACAGGCGTAGAAGCTTCTGCTGATTTAGAAGGAAAACTTGTATTAACAGCTGCTGATGGGCGTAACATTACTGTAAATTATGGCCCCGGGATAGATAACACAGACCTTGGCGCTGTAGCTGCAGGTACTGTAACTAGCTCAATCACTTTAACATCTAGCTCCCCTATTACCATAGGTGGTTCTAGCCCTGAGCATGCTGGATTAATAGGCGGCACAACATCAACACTTGTCCCTTTATCTAGCGCCCAATTAGACACACAAGCGAATGCTGTGGCTTCTCTTGCCATAATAGATGGAGCACTTGATACTGTCAGTAATTTGCGTGCTAATCTTGGCGCTCTTGAGAATCGCTTATATAGCATGATCGACAATTTAGGCAATAATTCCGTAAACCTTATGGATGCAAAAAGCCAAATTATGGACACCGACTTTGCTATAGAAATGGCAAATTTTGCTAAACTCCAAATTTTGCAACAAGCAAGCACAACAATGCTTGCTCAGGCAAATGCTCAACCTCAGAGCATTCTAAAACTTCTCCAATAATTTTACCGTACCTCTACCTATCCTCTTTTTCTAAAAGCCATGGAATGAATTCCATGGCTTTTAGAATTTCAGCAATATTATAACCATTAACGAAACACTTAATACTTTCAACTAGGAAATAAATTCCTAATTTTTACAAAAATGCGGAAATAATTACCTACACAAAACATATTTTTATAAAACAAATACATTATAAATGTTTATTATAAAAAAAATAAACGTAGGAAATACTTAAATTTCTTAAAAAATATCTCTACTTTATATATACCTTGGCACAAATGTTGCACATGACACCTTGTCAGAATAAAAAATTAAACAAGGAAAGAGAGATCAACATGTCAATGGTAATCAACACAAATGCATCGGCTTTAAACGCCGTGCAAAATCTAGAAAGAAACAAACTGGAACTTAATACTTCTATGCAGAAATTGTCATCTGGTTTAAAAATTAATGGCGCTGCTGATGATTCAGCAAACCTTGCTATTGCAACACGTATGGCTGCACAAATCGGCAGCTTGATACAAGCTTCAGCTAACGCCCAAGCTGGCGTATCTCTTATTAACATTGCAGACGGAGCCCTAAATTCTATTGCAGAATCGATTACTTCTTTGCGTGCTCTTGCTATACAAGCGGCAAACGGCACTCTTACGTCAACCGATCGCGCTTCTATTAATGCAAATGCTGAATCTTATCTAGACCAAATTAACAGCGTTGTTGCTCAAACAAATTTCAACGGCTTAAACTTGTTAGATGGAACGCTTAACACAACTCTACAAATAGGTACTCAAGCTGGTGACACGCTAGACGTAAAGATTAGTTCTGCTAATACTGCAGACATCGGTTCAGTGATTGTACTCGGCGATGAGGTTAGTGGGAATTTACGTTTAGGCGACTTAGTTATTGACAGCACGAATGTTGGTCCCTCTGTGTCTGATGGTTTAAGCTATACGTACTCTGATGCAAGCGCCATAGCAATTGCTAATGCTATTAATACTAGCGGAGCAAATGTACAAGCAGTAGTAAATCCAAATATTACTGACACCGTATCTTTTGAAGCTTCAGCAAACTCAGGTGGTTATATGACAATTAACGGCGTTAATACTTCTGAAATTTCTATCACTACTGATTTAGTTTCTAATGTTCAAAATGCAATTGTTGCTATCAATGCCAAATCCACTGAAACAGGCGTAGAAGCTTCTGCTGATTTAGAAGGAAAGCTTGTATTAACAGCTCCAGATGGACGTAATATCACTGTAAACTATAGTGCGGGCATTGATAACACAGATCTTGGTGCTGTTGCTGCTGGCACAGTAACAGGTTCAATCACACTAACCTCTAGCTCCCCTATTACCATAGGTGGTTCTAGTCCTGATCGTGCTGGATTAATAGGAGGCACAACATCAGACCTAGCTTCTCTATCATCAATCAATCTTGGCAACCAAAGTAATGCTATTGCTGCTTTACCAGTAATTGATGGAGCACTTAACACAATTAGCAATTATCGTGCTGATCTTGGAGCTATTGAGAATCTTTTATACAGCACTATTGAGAGCTTGAATAATTCGGCTGTAAATCTTCTTGAAGCAAAAAGCCAAATTATGGACACTGATTTTGCTGTAGAAATGGCGAATTTCGCTAAGCTTCAAATTCTGCAACAAGCAAGCACAACAATTCTAGCTTATGCAAACGCTCAGCCTCAAAATATTTTAAAACTCCTTAGCTAAATTCTCTTAATTTACTTAAGAAATCATCTCAGGTCACAATCTCCTTGTGGCCTGATTTTTTTAAAAGCCAGTAGTCTATAAGCCGGGTTCTGTCCAAGCAAAGTAATTGCTCTGTGCGATCATTCCTCTAGGATGATAGTTACCTATCACCTCATGCAACCTACCCAAGCAAAAAACGATGCACAAACACATCGAGCCGAAGCTTTTTGCTTCTATTTGGTCTTGCTCCAGATGGGGTTTACCTTGCAGCAAATGTTGCCATTTGCACGGTGCGCTCTTACCACACCTTTTCACCCTTACCAACAAAGCTGGCGGTATTTTTTCTGTGGCACTTTCCCTAGAATAAGATTTTATCTTATCCCGCTGGACGTTATCCAGCATCCTTTTTGTGTGGAGCCCGGACTTTCCTCTGTTTTAAAAACAGCGATCGCCCAACTACTGGCAAACAAAAATAGCGTATTTTTTAGAAGATGCAAAGAATTCTATCGAAGAAATAATTCAACACTTGTAAATTTCATAGACTCTCACTAACTTTTCTGATATTTTTTCCATTATATGTATAATCCCTATATGGAGACTTGTTATTAGTCGCTTTAACGACGGCCCACCACAACGCGAAGCTCGCGCACATGACGGCCCTAGAATTAATCATGAAATTCATACTCAACGCATTCGACTTATTGATGAAAAAGGAGAAATGGTTGGTGTCATTGGAACGGCAGAAGCCATAAAGTTAGCACAAGAAGCAGGACTTGATTTAGTAGAGGTTTCACCTAATGCCGAACCACCAGTGTGCAAAATTCTCGATTTTGGGAAATACAAATACGAACTACAAAAAAAGAAAGCCGAAGCAAAGAAAAAACAAAAAGTAGTTGAAGTCAAAGAAGTTCAGCTTCGCCCAATGATTGACCCTCATGATTTTGAAATCAAGTGTAAAGCTATCAAACGCTTTATCGAAGAAGGCAATAAAGTAAAAATTCTTATGCGTTTTCGTGGGCGTGAGCTCTCTCACCAAAACATAGGTTTTGAACTTTTAATGAAAATAAAAGACCAATTTGAAGAATTGACTAAAGTTGACCACAGCCCCAAGCTGGAAGGTAAACAAATGATCATGGTTATTAGCCCTAAATAATAGACAAGGATAGTTATGAATACACTTTTAATTATACAAATTTTTATAACCCTGGCGCTGATCGGAGTTATTCTTTTACAACGTAGTGAAGGTGGAGCTCTTGGTATGGGTGGGGGAAACAGTTCCAGCATGTTTACAGCACGCGGAACCTCAAATCTTTTAACAAAGATCACATCTGTGCTTGCTATTTTATTTATGGGAAATTGCTTACTGATGACTGTTATCACTAGTCATTCGATAAATAATCAAACTAAAGTTGTTAGCCAACCTCAACAACAATAATGGCTAAATTTATCTTCATAACGGGTGGCGTAAGCTCATCCCTGGGTAAGGGTCTTGCGTGTGCAGCACTTGGGGCTCTACTTCAAGCGCGCGGACTAAAAGTCCGTCTACGTAAGCTAGACCCATATTTAAACGTAGATCCAGGCACGATGAATCCCTATCAGCATGGAGAAGTTTTTGTAACATCTGATGGTGCTGAAGCAGATCTTGATCTGGGTCACTATGAACGTTTTACGAACCAAGACGCCACAAAGTCAGATAGCGTAACATCTGGCAAGATTTACTCTGCCGTTATTGCTAAAGAACGTCGCGGTGATTATTTAGGTGCTACAATTCAAGTCATTCCCCATATTACTGATGAAATTAAGGCATTTATTCTAAATGATAGCGATTCTTCAGACGTTATCCTTTGCGAAGTAGGAGGGACTGTCGGAGATATTGAAGCACTTCCATTTTTAGAAGCTATACGCCAATTGCGTAATGAACTTGATCGCGATAGTAGCTTATTAATTCATCTGACCCTTGTTCCCTATTTGGCTGCTGCCGGCGAATTAAAAACAAAGCCCACACAACACTCGGTACAAGCCTTACAAACTTTAGGATTACGACCTGATATATTACTTTGCCGCAGCGAACATGAAATTCCTGACGATGCAAAACGCAAGCTTGCTCTTTTTTGCAACGTTGCCTTTGAAAATGTCGTGCGTGCCAATGATGCTAAAAGCATTTATGAAATTCCTCTTACCTATCACCAAGAAGGCTTAGATGATGCTGTTGCTAAAGCCTTCGACATTAAAACAGCTCCTAACTTAAAACCTTGGCAAGAGTTGATAACCAAACTTCACAATCCTAAGAAAAAAGTTCGCATCGGAATCGTTGGAAAATATATCCAGCTTAAAGATGCCTACAAATCTCTTGATCAAGCGATTACCCACGCTGGCATTGCAGAGCAGACTGATATTGAAAAAATTTGGATTGATGGTGAAGATAAAGATTTAATGTCCAAAATTCAACAAGTAGATGGCTTGATTATTCCAGGCGGCTTTGGTGAACGTGGCATTGAAGGGAAAATACGTACTATTCACTATGCACGCCAAAATAAAAAGCCGCTACTCGGCATTTGCCTAGGCATGCAGCTTAGCGTCATTGAAGGAGTGCGCACAGAACTTGGTATAAAAGATGCTTCAAGTACTGAATTTGGCCCTACAAATACTCCTGTTGTTGCCCGTATGACTGAATGGATGAGCGGCGAACAAAAAGAACGTCGTGGAATTTCCGATGATATGGGCGGAACTATGCGCCTAGGCTCATTCCCTTGCGTTATTGACAAAGACAGCCTTGCGTACAAACTTTACGGCGCAACACAAATTAATGAGCGTCACCGTCATCGCTATGAAGTCAATTTAGGGTACCGCGAAGCACTTGAAAGCAAAGGTTATGTTTTTTCTGGTATATCTCCAGATGGTCTATTACCAGAAATCATTGAGTATAAACCACATCCATTTTTTATTGCTTGTCAGTTTCATCCTGAGCTCGTATCTCGCCCTTTCAATCCTCATCCTTTATTTACAGGTTTGGTTAGGGCATGTTTAGCTGCTTAAATCAAGAAAGACGCATCCATGACCAATCATACTAAAGTTCTTATTATCGGTGCCGGCCCAGCGGGATATACGGCAGCAATTTATGCAGCCAGAGCCAACTTGCATCCCATCCAGCTACTTGGCCCTCAACCCGGCGGACAGCTTACCATCACAACAGATGTAGAGAATTATCCTGGCTTCAAAGATGTCATCCAAGGCCCTTGGCTTATGGATCAAATGAATGCTCAAGCAGCCCACGTTGGCACGGATATGCGCTTTGAATCCGTTGAAACCGTTGATTTTTCTAAAAGACCTTTTGTGGTAACCACCGATACACCCACCACCTATACAGCCGATACAGTCATTATCGCAACTGGCGCACAAGCAAAATGGTTAGGCCTAGATAGTGAATTGCATTTTAGAGGATATGGCGTCTCTGGTTGCGCAACGTGTGATGGATTCTTTTTCAAAGATAAAAAAGTCGCTGTTATTGGTGGTGGAAACTCTGCTGTAGAAGAAGCCATTTACCTTACTAATCATTGTGCCCATGTAACGCTTATTCATAGGCGCGATCATTTGCGTGCGGAAAAAATTGCCCAAGACCGTCTTTTCAAAAACCCTAAGATCTCCGTACTTTGGGATACAGTCGTTGAAGAATTTACAGGCAATGACCAACCCGTGCGCAGCCTCACAGGTTTAAAATTAAAAAATCTAAAAACACAAGAAGTAATAAACCAACCATTTGATGGTGCTTTTGTTGCCATCGGACACACACCGATGAGTACGCCATTTAAAGATCAATTAAAATGTGACCATGAGGGCTATATTCTTACCACTCCTGGAAGCACAGCCACTTCTATTCCTGGTGTTTTTGCCGCCGGCGATGTGCAAGATAAAATCTTCCGCCAAGCGGTCACCGCTGCAGGGCAAGGATGTATGGCAGCATTAGAAGCCGAGAAACTTTTAAACCACTAAAAATTTTGCAATGATTCACATAAAAAAACAGCGATAGTAAAAACTACCGCTGTTTGTATTTTTGCCTCGAGATATCTCAAGCACTCTCCTTATCATCAGCTTTCGGCACGACAAAAGAAGGAATAACGACAGGCTCATTAGCTGGGTGCACCGCATCCCATTCTGCATTCTGAGCAGCAACTAAAGCATTATACCTAGCAATAAGATCCACTGGAGTATTTGCAAGGACATCAGCCCCTAAGCTAGTTGCCATTTCCCTTATATTTTCGTCTATTGTGCCAAGCCAAGTTTTGACTTGTGCCAACGCATCATTTCTTCCTTCAACATCACTTGTAGGCAAGGCACGCAAAGTATCCCAATCCAATTCCGGCGCACCTTTTCCTACTAATCTAAGTAAGGCATTTTCATCGCGAGCTGTATTAACCAAAAAATGAGTCGTCAATGTTTGAACAACGACCGACTGTCCAGCCAACGTATCAAATCTAACTTCTGTGACCACAGGGCCGCGACGAAATTCTAGTGACTCCATATCTATATCCTCGAGATAATCACCAATTGTAACTGGGTGCGTAGTCTTAGAAGAATCGGGCGCTGGATAGATCTTCAAAGATTCTAAAGTTCTACTTTTTATTTTTTCAAAAATGTCAGCATCTGTTAAATCAGACCTAGCATTAAAGAAAGTGTTTAATTCATCAAACTCACTAGCATCTTCTTTGCCCACATTGTCACACAATGCAGTGATAGCTTCCTCAAATGTTGAAGCTTCAAGAACATTCGCTTTCATCGCATATTCTTCACGTAATACTTGGAATAATGCAGCCACGCCCGTGTTATATTGTTGACGAGCCAGCCTCTCGTCTGCCTTACGATGCTCATTATTTTTGTCATCTGGCGCTAACTCTATTGCCGCTCGTAATTGTGCTATTGTTATACGTTCCTTACTTTCTACAAACTCTAAAAGAGTCTCATTAAACATTTTATAGCGTTCAACCATATACGCAGTTGCAAGTGGCACCGCTTTTCTTACTGGTTTTTTTGCTTGGTAAGCTTTGTTTAAAAGATTCAATATAGCCTGCATTACCTCCAGTTTACGATTATCTATATCCTTATGAGAATCATCATGTTGAGCCCCCACAGCAGCACCTAATTTAAAGCCATGCGCCTCATATTCACCATAAGGTAGAGGAAGAATAAAAACATGCTTCAGCCACGTTTTGACAAGGGTTGTGATACCGATTTTTCCAAAACCAACTACAGGTAAATTTACTTCGCCAATAATTTTGGCACTTTTAATTTCACCTTCGATAACACTAATTATGTCATAATCAACTGAACCAATATTAGGATAGCGTCTGAATCTGTCTTTGTTTTTTTGATCTATACACGCCGTATTGTGAACACAGGCCTTTGAGGAGTGCTTCCATGCCGGCATAGTGCCTTCACCATTTTCTAGCAGGTAAGAAGGAGTCTCAAGTAATGCCCCAAAAAACAATTCCGTCCCTGGCACAATATTAAGTAAATCTCGCGCACCCTCATCACCTTCACCCGAAGCTAAAAGCAAACCACGTATAAACATGACCTTAATCATATGCCAATTCAGATCACTGAGCTTTCCTTGTGCTGCTTCTTGCGCCTCTGTACAAATATTTTGAAATAATGCATTAAATTCTGGAGTTGCTGAATCCTCAGAATTTCTTTCCCTTAAACCATCCATAAAAGCAAAAAATTTACCCAAATAATAGGAACGAACTGAGCTCACATCCGCAGCACTTGCTGCGATGAAATCATCATCCCACACTCGCACCGCATTTATAATATGCACATCTTTAGCAATTGCTTGATGTCCCTTAAGAGTACCTGGATATAATCTCGCCAGTTCTAAATCAACTCCAGTAAATATTGATCGTTCAATAGAGTTACTTTCAGCGGAAAAACCCACAGAAACCCAAGCAAAACTTAATACCAAACCTAATGCTTTTAAAATTTTCATTACAGTAACTCTTTCGTAAAATTTTTCACACAAACTTTATATAGGAACGATAAAAATACTTTTCAAAGAAAATCTACCCTTAAGAAAGGGCCGCCACAAATCGCCAGTGCTTATCAACGGCTTTTCGAATGCCAATGCGAGGTGTTGCCTGATAAACGCTAGCATTTTCTTGTCCTTCCATCACATAGAAATCTTCATGGCTCAGCAAATCTAGCCCATTATGAAGCTTTGTAATCCCAAGCGTTTGACAGAGTTTTCCTGGACCATTAAGTAATAAAGAAGGCTTAATCAGCTTAATCCCTCTAATTAACACTGCCCCTGGCTCCCCATCTTGCTCGCTAACAATATTTAGGCAATGGTATTTTCCATAAATAAAATACACATAGCTCATTCCTGCTCTTCCAAACATAATGGATGATCTTGGCGTTTTACGAAAAGCATGTGAAGCCTCATCGTCTAAACCTCTGTATGCCTCAGTTTCCCAGATAATTCCTTGGTACTTTCCAAAAACAAGCGTTTTTCCAATAAGGCCTTTTGCCACCTCAACAGTGTGTCTAGAGAAAAAGGATAATGATAATCTTTCCATGTATTAAGACTTCATTTACCGCCAGGTTAAACTGACACACTTCATCATTTTTCTCAACCGCCCTTCAAAAATAATCAATAAAAATAACCGAAATTAACTAGATGTTAATTTTGAAAACTATTTATACTAATGGATACATGAAAAATATTTCTAATCATGAATATTATTTATTTTTTATTATTTCACGCAATCAATTCAATTACGGCTTCTCATCATGAACCAATTGACGCGCTTTTCAGAAACGATTCTTCATCTGAACTTAACAGACCTCTCAATGCTCAATCCCTAACTTCCAAAGAAGAATACTGGCTTTTATCTCTCGATGGCGGCGGAGAACGGGGCATTCTCCATCTTGAAACATTAGCCAAACTTGAAGAAATAACGGGCCAACGAGTTGTAGATATGTTTGACGGTATTGCCGGCACCTCCATTGGAGGTATTATTGCTATTCTTCTAACTGTTCCAGATCCTTTAAATCCATCTCAACCCAAATATCGACCAAGACAACTTCTCGACATATTCTTCGAAAAGCGATATCAAATGTTTCAGCCTAAATGGTTTTCCTTCGGTGGACTTTTACGCACCAGGTACAAAACGCGGGGCATGAAGGACTTCTTATTTGATATGGTAGGTGGAAATACCTTAAAAAATCGCTGGCTTCCAACTGTCTTGGTAACCCATGATCTCAGCACTTTTGGCATTAGGACATTTTCCAGCATTGATGAGGATGATTATCTTGCAAAAGATATTGCAATGGCTTCAGCTGCTGCCCCCACCTATTATCGACCTCAACAGGTCTTCCCTCTCGATAAACCAGATTCTTCCGGTCACTTCGTCAGTGATGGCGGCACCTGCATGACTTCTCCCACTCATGCAGGTATTGCAATGCTAAAAAAGCACTACAAAATAGAGCAAAAACAAATACACGTGCTTGCTCTAGGCACTGGAATTTCAAACACACCAATTGCCAACAACCACTTACAAAGAGGAAACGGCTTAAGTTGGGCAAGTGTTCTCACTGATTTATTAATATATGGCCAACAACATACAGATATTAATATTGCTTCCTTACATCTTGGAAAACGTTATCATCGATTTAGTCCGCTTTTAGATCCACATTTAATCACCTTTGATAGCCTATCTGATGCTAATGGACACGGCATGTTAAAAGCTAATCAAAAAATGCGTGAAGATAGAAAAGAGGAATTTGATGAAATTGCCGAAAAACTTAAAGCAAAAGCATCTTTCTCAGCAAAAAAAACAAGAGAAGTTAAGGATTCTCCTCTCACCATCTATTCACCAAATAATGCCTTACAAAATTTTGTTTCATGGGCAAGTTGTTGGTGTAGATCAAGCTTAAATCAATTCTCATGCAGAAACTTACTATTGCGCAGTTTCAAAAATATCTTTCCTTTACGTTGACGTAAGATACCCACTTCTTTCATATTAAGAAAAAGTTTTCGTCCGCATTACATGAAATATTCTAGATTGCTTAAATTTACGATCTTAATTCTCTCTACTATTAGCCTATTTGCTTCGTTTCAGTGCCAATACCTCACCACGGCAGATAATGTAAAAATTCGTGCTGGTTATTTTTGCGGAAAAGGATCAGTTCCCCATTCAACAAAAGCTATTATCATCCTTCCTGGCATGGTGTCATGTATGGAACGACAAGAATTTTTAGCAGAGCAACTTGCTGCTAGTGGATTTGATGTTTGGACACTTGATTTTCGAGGGCAAGGAAAATCACAACGTATGGTTGAGAATAAAGAAATGGTTCATGTTGATGACTTTGATCAGTACATAACAGACGCTGAAACACTGATGAACCTTAAGGAATTAAAAGGAAAAAAGCTCTCCCTTTATGGACATTCCATGGGAGGACAAGTAGCACTACAACTCTTGAAAAAACACCCAACAACATTTGAATCCACCGTACTCGAATCACCAATGATTAAGCTCAACACTTCACCAATTCCATTCATTCTTGCCAAGCCAATCGCGTATTTTTTTAAAACCTGGTTATCTAGGAATAAAAATTTCTGCATAGGCCGTGGAAACTACGATGTTAAAAAAGAAAGTTTTGAGCATAATTCTAATTGTCGCGATATTAATCTCTTCTACAAACATCGCTATATAGCTGAATCTGAAAAAGAGCTAATTCCTACAGGGCCTAGCTGGGGATGGGTCTACTCAGCACTTAATGCAACGCAATCCCTTCTGAAAGATTTGGCATCATTAAAAGGAATCACCAGTAAAATCTTTCTAGCAACCGCAGGAGATGATCGAAGAGTCAACAACGAACATGATATCAGAGTAGCATCAGCCTTTTTAAACGTAGCCCACCGCACATATAAAAATGCCTGGCATTGCTTGCTGCATGACACGTTAGAAACACGAAAATCATATGTATCTGATCTGACATTGTTTTTAAAAAATCCAGATGCTTTTATAAAAGCTATGCACTCAAAAGAACTTTTAAAAGAATCGAACGAATTTCCTCAGGGGGTGTAGAATGAGCAAAACTACTCAGATACCCACCATTCCTATCCATCACATACACAACACTTGTGTGATTCATTAAGTAATCACTCATTCCTTCTTTCATTTCTTTTTTTGCATACACTTTATACTGCTTCATCGCCTTCTGCACATCATCTTGCGCACCCGTTAGCATAATAATATTACGATCAAAATTTTCGCTATAAATCTTTAAAACATCTGTTGTATCCCGATCTGGATCAACACTTACAAATACCACAGCAATTTTATCGCGATCACGCTTTAAAGATTTTAAAGCTTTTGAAATATGCTCCAATGCCATAGGGCACACGTCCGGGCAATATGTATATCCAAAATACACCAACAATATTTTTCCGCGAAACTCTGCTGTTGAACGCTTTTTCCCAAATTGATCTTTTAGCGCAAAATCTCCACCAATCACTACGACGGGGTCTGTAACATCTTTATAGACAATCGCTGTAGGTTCCTGAAATTTATATATTCCAAGAACAATTCCTAACCCTATAGCACTTCCGATAACAGCAGAAACAACTAATCTATTCATAATTTCTCTAAATTTTTTGTTGCTACATCCTACACGGAACATTTAAGGAAACAAAGAATTGATAAAAATTTTTCAAATTAGCAACATATTAACTTTTTTAATCGTATTATTATAATAAAGATACAAAATTTCATTTTATAATGATCGTTCTTGTTTATCTATACTGCCTTTTTAGCACAATTCTCTACTCTACAAATTCTGCGTTTGAATACCATGAACTCACAACGCCAGATAACGTAAAAATTCGCGTAGGTCGATTTTGCGGTGAAAATACAATATCTTCTTCAGATAAAGTTCTATTTATATTACCAGGACTTGTTTCTCGCATTGAACGACAAGAATTCCTAGCACAACAACTTGCCTCACATGGCTATGATATTTGGGTATTAGAATTTCGTGGCCAAGGTGAGTCACAGCGTCTTGTTAGTAACAAACAAATGATTCATGTAGATGACTTTGGTCAGTACATAACAGATGTAGAAACATTAGCTTCACTTAAGCAATTTCAAAATAAGCAAATTTCTCTATATGCACACTCCATGGGCGGACAAGTGGCATTACAAATATTAAAAAAATATCCCAATAAATTTCAACTTGCCGTGCTTGAAGCACCCATGATTCGCATCAATACATCACCTTTCCCACTTTTTTTTGCAGAACCCATGGCCTACATTTTTAAAAATTGGTTGGGGAAAAGTAAGCAATACTGTCTTACATGCAGCGATTATGACCCCATCAAACTAAACTTTACAAATAACCGTAACTGCCGCGACAAAGATCTTTTTGATCAGTATTATTATATACCCGAATCCAAAAAAGAAATGATACCAAGTGATCCTAGCTGGGGATGGATGTACACAGCCCTTACTACATCAAGACAGCTTTTAAACAATCTCTATCTATTAAAACCCATCACCACAAAAATATTTTTTGCAACCGCTGGTAATGATAAAGTTTTAGACACCAGCTACGATAAAATCGTCGTTTCATCTTTAACAAAAGTTGCACATAAAATATATCGGGAAGCGTATCACAGTCTTGTGCATGACTCGTTAGCTATAAGAAAAATGTTTCTACAAGACATTTCAAGTTTTTTACAAAATCCCGATCAATTCGTGCACGAAACTAGAAAAAATGCACCTTCATCAAATGATATTTTGGATTGGCTATACAAATTTCTTCACTCTTGGACTTTCAAGTTACTTTAATTTTCCCCAAGAAATTAAAACGTTAAAAAAAGAGATCCCCTCATTACAAGAAAATCTCTTCTTTTATAAAAAATATAAACCTAGAATGATCTAGGCAAAGTTGTACCAACTAGCACCTTTGAAAGGGCCGCACCGGAATTTGAACCATATACTGTGTATGCCAAATCTTTCTGCTCTACATTACCTAGGTATGTGACGTATAATGTCATACCTTCTTCACTGTGCGTACCATTAACGCCGATCGTAGTAACAGTCTCATCTGGATCTATAATCAATGAATTAACATCGAACCTAAACAGACCACTAACATCAAAACAACCAAGACTAATCCCATCTACACGGCTACGGAAAATTATATTCCCTTCCGTTATTAACCTAGCATCTGTATATGCTTTTTCTGCTTTAATATCTGGGTGCCTTACAATCTTACAACTTAATTCACTAGTTGTGCTTGCAAGCTGAACATTAGACCCCAAATAGAAAGTATTAGTATTTCCTAAATTTACCAAAAGACTATCCGCCTTAGGATTATCAGATAGTGGCTCCACATAAACATTAGAATCTTCGAGTATACGAGATTGAAACCAACCTGGATCAGCGTCAGGCCCAGTCTTCAAAGAAAAATGAATCTTACAGCCATTCGGAGGGGTAGGAAGTGCATTCCTTGCGAGACCGTTAAATAACACATCAAGACTAGTAGCATCACCTCTTAGGTAAAGGTCTTTAAGTGTTTCAGGAAATGAAATTGCACTGAAATGACTAGAGATTCCACCGCTTGGCACTGTACCAGATTGAACAAAATCTATGGTTAATTTTGTAATGCCTGCGCTTGGCGCAGTATATCCATCTACATCTCCTGCTTCGGAACCAATTCTGAAAATATCTCGTCTTTCACTACCTTCATTCTCGATACCGGTAATATACTCTGTATTAGCACCACAATAGGCTACTCCTACACTAATGATACAAGCCAATATATATTTTAACATTTGCAAATCTCCACAATTTAAGATCTTTCACCTAAACAAGTGATTTTTTAGATGAAAAAATTTTTTCAATATCAGCTTAAAGGAGATAGTATTAATAAATATTTAATAGAAAATATTTTAATTTTTATTAAA
>JAJTEE010000003.1 GCA_021298215.1 Alphaproteobacteria bacterium | reverse complement strand
TGGTAGTAAAAAATGGCAGCAAGACGTTTCGGTGAAAACAACAATAAGTGAAGGTGGACCTGCATAAGGAAATCATGCCGAAAAAATTTCCCCCCGATCAACTTCTGGTCGGGGTTTTTTACTTTATGAACAGAATCTTTACGCCAAGTAAAACCAAAAAGCTACCCGTAACGCGTTCAATAATATGTTGGAAATTTTTAAAAGCTGAACGAAGGCCTTTGTTCGAAAAGAAGATTGCCACAATTAAAAACCAGACAAGCGTTGTACTAAAAATAATCAGCGCATAGGTTATAACGATAGCCGTAGGCTCTTTTTGAGTAATAAATGCTGAAATTAAACTTAAGAAGAACAGCATTGCTTTAGGATTGGTGACATTGGTTAAAAATCCTGTGCTTAATGCTTTTATAGGCGATATATCTCGTTGTTGCTTTTCATTCTTTTCTTGCGATTTTTGCTGCTTTTTAGCACGTATTCCTTTGATGCCGATATACATGAGATAGCTTGCACCAATATATTTAAACGCTGTAAATACCCACACTGTTTTGGTAATAACAACTCCGAGTCCTAGCAAGATATACCCTAAATGGACGAGCACTCCCAATGCCAAACCAATCGCTGTGAAAATAGCAGTTTTTCTTGAATAAATAAGGCTATTTCGCACAACAATCGCAAAATCAGGACCTGGACTTATAAGACCAAGCACCTGAAGCACTAAAAGAGTAGTAATAGATGGAAGATACTCGATAAACATTAAAATTCATTAAAGCTCTTTTAGATATTTTTTAAACCCTAGCATAAGTATTGCTTTTGACGAAAAGGGTTATTCGGTGTACATTTTTGGTTATAAAAAGCTATGCAGACTTATTATTATGGGAATGAGCACAAGTCATTTGATCATTATTTTATTGATTGTTTTAGTGCTGTTTGGCGCTGGAAAAATTCCAAAAATCATGAGCGATCTTGCTAAGGGTGTTAAGGCTTTTAAAGATGGTATGAAGGATGAGGACAAAAAATAAATGACGGTACGCGTTCGCTTTGCGCCTTCCCCGACAGGCTATCTTCATATTGGCAGCGCCCGTACAGCACTGTTTAATTATTTATTTGCCAAACACAATAAAGGGAAATATCTGCTGCGCATCGAAGATACAGACCGCGAGCGCTCAACTCCTGAAGCTATTGAAGCGATTTTTTCAAGCTTAAACTGGCTAGGTTTGCAACCAGATGAGGAGCCAATTTTTCAGTTTTCCAGAGCAGAACGTCATGCAGAAGTCGCGCATGAATTGTTAAAAAAGGGTCATGCGTATTATTGCTATTGTTCACCTGAAGAATTGCAAATAATGCGTGATGAGGCGGCAGCAAAAAAATTACCACCACGTTATAACGGGATGTGGCGCGACCGCGACCCAGCTACGGCACCTGCGACGATTAAACCGGTGATTCGTTTTAAATCACCTCAAGAAGGATCACTTACCATCAATGATCATGTGCAAGGAGCTGTTACTGTTCAAAACAATCAGCTTGATGATATGGTTTTATTACGTGCTGATGGAACGCCAACCTATATGCTATCAGTGGTGGTAGATGATCATGATATGGAGATTACCCATATTATTCGCGGTGATGATCATCTGAATAATGCCTTTCGTCAGTATCATATTTATGCAGCCATGGGCTGGGATATACCTGAATTTGCCCATATTCCTTTAATTCACGGGGCTGATGGCGCCAAGCTTTCTAAGCGACACGGGGCTACAAGTGCTGACGTTTATAAAGATATGGGTTTTTTAGCAGAATCTATGAAAAACTATCTTTTACGCTTGGGATGGGCGCACGGAAATGATGAAATCATTAATGAAGAGCAAGCTATAGAATGGTTTTCTTTAGAGGGCATTGGGCGTTCCCCTGCCCGTTTTGATATGGCAAAACTTCATAATTTGAATGGGCACTATATTCGTCATCAAGATGATGAAAGTTTGTTTAAATTGACAGAGCCCTTTATTGAAAAAGCCTTAGGGTATGCGTTATCAACGGAAGAAAAACAGCGCATTTTACAAGGCATGAGTGGCCTTAAAGAGCGCGCAAAAACGCTGATCGAACTCGGCGAAAGTGCCGTGATCTACGTCAAAACGCTACCATTAGATGAAAAAGCCACAGCCTTAATGACGCCTGAAAACATAAGCTATTTAAATAAGCTTTTACAAAAATTAGAAGGATGCGATTTTTCTCACGATGCTTTAGAAGCTATACTTCGAAGCAGCGCTGAAGAGTTCGGCATAAAGTTAGGACAGCTGGCAAGCCCTTTACGTGTTGCCATTACAGGACAAACCATTTCTCCAAGCTTGTTTGAAGTTATGGAAATTCTGGGTAAAGAAGAATCTTTGAAGAGAATTCAGAAAATTATTTAGCTCTAATTTTAACTTTTTGGATAAATTTTAAAAAATATGCTAAAATGCTTGCATATTGAAAAGGAGGATATTATGTCCAATAAAATTGATCCAGCAACGCGTACATCGACTAAAGCATGGGATATTGATGCTGGCCTGCGCGCGCACATGCAACGCGTCTATAACTTCATGGCGTTGGGATTGGGTATCACCGGTATAACTGCTTACCTAACTTCTCAATCACCTGAAATGATGAACCTTATTTTTAGAACACCGCTCGTATATGTAGTAATGTTTGCGCCACTTATCATGGTTTTTATGATGGCTGCACGCATTCATAAAATGAGCTTCGCAAATGCACAAACGCTCTTTTGGGTGTATTCCGGTGTGCTTGGACTTTCTCTTGCAAGTATCTTTTTGGTGTATACGGGAGAGAGCATTACGCGCGTGTTCTTCATTACATCCGGAATGTTTGCGGGTACTAGCCTTTATGGATACACAACACAACGCGATTTAAGCCAATTTGGCTCGTTCTTGTTTATGGGGCTTATTGGAATTATTATCGCGAGCGTCGTAAACATGTTCATGCACAGTGGACCTATGCAGCTTGCTATTTCAGTCATTACCGTGCTTGTTTTCACAGGCTTAACTGCTTATGACACACAAATGATAAAAGAATACTATTACGCAGGTGATGATAGCGAAACGTCGAGCAAAAAAGCTTTGTTTGGCGCATTGCAACTGTATATGAATTTCTTAAACTTATTTTTGGCGTTATTGCAACTTTTTGGAAATCGTCGTTAATTTCTTTTAGGAATAATTCTTTAAGAAAAAAAGCTGGGAAATTCCCAGCTTTTTTGTTTCTGTTAAAAAACGTGCGCCTTCTCAAAAATAGGCCTTATCTTATCTAATGAGAGATTGATATCTTCTGTTCTGAAGTTATCTTCTTTATTAAAATTACTTACCTTTATATAAGAAGCTAGAGGTCCTATACGCTCAAAATTATAGAGCATTTCTTCCAAATTTTTTTCTTTTGTATAGTGTATAACATCTCCACCACCAAGAGATTGGCTAACAGCTGCCATTGTTCTAAAAAAGATGTCATCTTTGTGATGATCCACAAAAGCGTTAACAGTGGTTGATGCTGTTAGAATAGCACTATCAGAATTATGCGCTGATCTTACTAGCAAGGGGACATGAGATTCTAATCCTTGCCGTTCAGCAATCTTAATGATATGACGCCTAATGATAGAAAGATGACGTTGTAACTCATTTAGTTCATCTGCAGAAAGTCTCACCGAAATCATTTCAGCTTTTTGGCGGAGCTCTGGCAAAAGAACACAAGCGCAAAAAGTAACTCTCGCAAGGGTATTGCTGAATCTGTATGTATCAGAAAGCATTCCCAATCCTTTTTCCATGCTGTATAAGGGCCAAGAAAAATGACTATTATGCGCTATTTCCTGTACAGCCACAAAAAATTTTTGCGTTGCACTTATTTTAGGCTTTGATTCCTCGAGATCATCCGAATCCATTATCCCCCAAACAAGATTAGAATGCATTGTAACAACTAATAGGCTTAAGATAATTCCTTTCATGATAAATCCTCCAAAATTTCCCGCTTAGATAAATAGAGCAAAGCGATCAAATTTCAATGGATTTTATTAACTAATTATTTACAATAATTTACAGGTAATTAACTTTTATTAAAATTAAGTTATTATTATTTTATTTTTACATAGTAAAACTTTTTACAATAATGAAGAAAAACCTAAATAAAGAAGGCCTTTCAAGAATGATCATGCCATTGCTACATTCAAAAAAGGCCGATGAGAGTATTTTATTTCTCAAAATTCCTTACTAAAAATTCATTCAGAAGACGTACACCGTAACCAGTTGCCCCCTTACCTGTTAAAGGCTTATCAGCCTTATCCCATGCCATGCCCGCGATATCAAGATGTGCCCATGGCGTTTTGTTGACAAAGCGCTCAAGGAATTGCGCTGCGGTAATACTGCCTGCTCCGCGGCCTGAACCAACATTTTTCACATCCGCGACGTCAGAATTAATATCTTTATCGTACGCTTTACCCATCGGCAGGCGCCACAATGGCTCTCCAACGGTCTCACCAGCCTTTGTTAGCATATCACATAGCTTATCGTTATTACTGAAAAGACCAGCGTACTCATAACCCAATGCCACGGTAACAGCGCCTGTTAGGGTTGCCAGATCAATCATGTACTGAGGCTTAAATTTTGCCTGCGTATACCAAAGCGCATCGGCAAGCACTAAGCGTCCTTCCGCATCGGTATTTAATACTTCAATTGTTTGACCTGAAAGAGATTTCACCACATCGGACGGACGCTGCGCTGAGCCCGATGGCATGTTTTCAGCCAGTGCCATTACCCCCACCACGTTTACTTTGGCTTTGCGCATCGCTAAAGACTTCATCAATCCCAATACAACACCAGAGCCAGCCATATCGTATTTCATGTCCTCCATACCGTTAGATGGCTTAATATTGATACCACCTGTATCAAAGGTAATACCCTTGCCAACGATCGCTATAGGTTTATCAGCGCGCTTAGCGCTGCCCATCCATTTCATAATTACCAGCTGTGACTCACGCACGCTTCCTTGACCAACGCCGAGAAGAGCACCAAATCCAAGCTTTTTCATTTCTTTTTCGCCAAGGACTTGAACTTGCACACCAATTTTTTTAAGTTCACGCGCGTATTTAGCCATGGCTTCTGGATAAACCACATTTGGAGGCTCAGACACCACAAGCCGCGTTAGGCGGTTACCACCAGCGATTGCTTCTAGTTTATCAAATGCTTTTTGAGATTCTTTTACGCTAGGCGTTACAAAAACTAGCTCATTGAGGACAGGTAGATCTTCTTTTTCACGTTTTGTTTTGTACTTATCAAATTTCCAAGAACGAATAAGCGCGCCAGACGCAAGGTATGCAACACATTCGGCCACCGATAAATCTTTTACGCCTGAAATGTCCGATATATCAATGATTGCTTTTTTCTCCCGCAACGCATTCAAGCATGTGAATAATCTTGCTCCTACTTTTTCCAACGTTAAAGCAGTATGAGCTTTAGGATCCCCAAGACCTAGTAAAAGCAATTGACCACTTAATCCTGGCACTGACGGTAACCGCAGCATTTTCTCAACGCCACCCTTAAATTCAGCATTATCAATTGCTGTTTTAATAAACCCTTTAGAAAGCTTATCTAAAGCTTTTGTCGTGTTTCCTAACTGCGCTTTTTCATAAACGCTAGAAACTAAAAGGCCGCCCTTTAAAGATTTATCAACGAAGACTATTTTCATGATTGTTCCTTTTGTTATTTAAATAATCTTGCCTTAGAAAAGGCAATCGCTGCAAGATTTACTAATGTTCTTGGTCTAGCTGTTGGCGTACAAATATGCGCTGATTCTTTAATGCCCATAAGGATTGGGCCTATCGGCTGGCCATTAGCCAGAATTTTAATAGTATTTAGTGCTGTATTTGCCACATCGATATTTGGCATTACCAAAAGATTTGCTGCACCCTTTAGTGTATTTTTTGGAAATAAACGTGCGCGAATTTTTTCATCCAGAGCTGCATCTATGTGCATTTCTCCCTCCATTTCTAATTCCGGAGCACGATCTCTAATAAGTTCCATCGCTTGACGCATTTTTTTGCCTGAGGATGCACGCCAGCACCAAAATTAGAATAGGATATTAAAGCAACTCGTGGTTTTATACCAAATAAGCGTATTTGTTCAGCTGCCATTAAGGTAATCTCTGCGAGCTGTTCAGCGGTTGGATCAATATTAACGTACGGATCGGTGATGAAGAGAATTCCTCTTTCAACCTTTCTGTTATCAATTGCTATTGCCGAAAGAGCAGCACAACGACGCTGATTATTGGCAATACCTAAAATTTCCATAATGGGCACCAAATGGTCAGGATAATTACCATGACAACCACAAATCATCGCATCGGCATCACCTAAATGTACCATCATAGCGGCAATTACGGTGGTATTGGTGCGCATGATTTCTTTGGCATTATCAGGTGTTATACCTTTGCGTGCCATAATATCGTGATAAGCTTGCCAGTATTTTTTATAGCGAGCATCTTCTTGCGGATTAATTATTTCGATATCTTCATGAATATTGAATCTCAATCCCAATTGACGAGAACGTCGTTCAATAACATCAGGTCGTCCAATAACTAAAACCTTAGCAATTTTTTCATCATGTATGAATAGCCTGCAAAACCCGTTCATCCTCACCTTCAGCAAACACAAGACGTATTTGTTCTTTTCCTGCTTTTGCTGCAGCAAAAATTGGACGCATAACAACGCCTGAGCGATAAATAGCTTCTTTTAATTGATTACGATAAGCATCCCAATCCGTAATAGGACGCGTAGCAACACCTGTATCAACCGCAGCTTTTGCCACCGCATATGATAACTCTAGGAACAACCGTCGATCAAATGGTTTTGGAATAATATAGTTACGGCCAAATGTTAATGTTTCGCCACCATAAGCAGCTACTACCAAATCATCACATTCTACTTTTGCGATTGCCGCAATAGTTTCAACACATGCGACTTTCATTTCGTGATTGATACACGTTGCTCCCACATCAAGTGCACCTCTGAATATATAGGGGAAGCACAAGGCATTGTTTACCTGATTAGGATAATCTGTTCTACCGGTTGCTATAATAGCATCATCACGAACTTGATGAACAACTTCTGGACGAATTTCGGGCTCGGGATTTGCAAGCGCAAAAATCACCGGATTTTTAGCCATGGATTTAGCCATGTCTGCTGTCATCAACCCCGCACTAGAAAGACCTAAGAAGACATCTGCTCCTTTTATTGCTTCTTCAAGGGTGCGCGAGGAGGTATCTGAGGCTAAGGCTTCTTTTGACGGATCTAGATTTTTTTTGCCTTTAAAAATCACGCCTTCACGATCTAAAACAATCAAATTCTCGCGCTTTAGACCAAGTTTTATAAGAAGCTCTAAACACGCCACAGCAGAGGCTCCAGCTCCTGATGCAACCATTTTGACCGCACTTAGTGATTTTCCAGCGAGTTCCAGTGCATTTTTCATCGCTGCAGAAACAATAATGGCAGTGCCATGTTGGTCATCATGAAGAACCGGAATACTTACTCTTTTTGCAAGCTCACGCTCCACATAAAAGCACTCTGGCGCTTTAATATCTTCAAGGTTAATGCCGCCAAAAGTTGGCTCTAATGCGGCAATAATATCAACCAGTTTTTGCGGATCTGTTTCATTAATTTCAATATCAAAAGCATCAATGCCAGCAAATTTTTTAAAAAGAACCGCCTTGCCTTCCATCACTGGTTTAGAGGCTAGTGGGCCAATATTCCCAAGACCTAGAACCGCTGTTCCGTTACTAATAACGGCAACCAAATTTCCTCGAATCGTATATTCAGCAGCTTTTAAAGGGTCTTTTTCTATTTCCTTACAAGGCTCTGCCACCCCTGGTGAATACGCAAGCGCTAAATCATAAGGGTTAGTCATCGGCTTTGTAGCGGTGATTTCTAATTTACCTTTTGGCTGTTGTGCATGATAGATCAACGATTGCTCATAAACACTACGGGACATAAAATCTAATCACTTCCTTAAAATATTTTTTACTTTTTCTACCACAATCTCAGCTGTTATACCAAAATGCATATACAATTTTTCTGCAGGAGCCGAAGCGCCGAAAGAATTCATCCCTATAAATATTCCATTATCACCTAAATATTTAGACCATACCCCCTCACAAGCTGCTTCGATACCTATGCGCAATGAATTTCCCAACACTTGATTTTTATAATACTGAGATTGTTTTGAAAACAGTTCCATACAAGGCATTGAAACAACACGCGCAGGAATCCCCAATTCTTCCAGCATATTTTTCGCATCAACAGCTAGGGAAACTTCTGATCCTGTCGCCATTAGCGTAACCTCTGCTTGAGAGTTTTCAATGAGAACATAACCGCCTTTGGCAGACATATTTTCGGAATGCTCTGTTCGATTATTACTTAGATAAGGTAATTTTTGACGTGTTAACACAAGAACTGACGGCGTTTTTCGATGCTGCACTGCGAGTTGCCAGCATTCAGCCACTTCTGTTGCATCCATGGGACGAAATGTTAAGACATTTGGAATGCAACGCAAATGAGCTAGGTGTTCGATAGGCTGGTGCGTTGGGCCATCTTCACCGAGACCTATAGAATCATGGGTTAAAACATAAATGACGCCCTGCTCCATTAATGCAGATAAACGCAAGGCTGGTTTTAGATAGTCTAAAAAGACAAGAAATGTACCACCATAAGGAATAAAGGCTTTGGATAGGCTAATTCCATTCATCATGGCAGCCATTGCGTGTTCACGCACACCATAATGAATATACTTCCCTTTATATTGAGGCGCGTTAATTACTATTTGGGATTTTGTTTTTGTATTATTTGAACCTGTTAAATCAGCAGAGCCACCAATTAAGGCAGCATAGGGTTCTATAGCTTCTAGAACCTGCTGTGATAGCACACGGGTTGCCAGGCTTGGCTTTTCGGCTTGCACCTTTTGCTTATATGCCTTAATGGCTTCGTCAATACCATGATGCGGTGCCTGCAATGCGTTTTGCACATCCGTTGGCGTTACTTTTTTCCAGGTGTCATATGTTGATTGGTGTCTTTGGCCGATTATACGCCAGGCATTTAAAATGGAGTCTGGAATATGAAATGGCTCATGTGGCCAGTTTAGAGCTTTGCGCGTTGCTTGTATTTCTTCAGGGCCTAACGGTGATCCATGAGCCTCATGGCTGTCGGCTTTTGTCGGAGCACCAAAACCAATAATAGTTTTGCACGCAATGAGCGTTGGCTTGTCACTCGCTTTAGCCCTTGTAATAGCTGCATCGATAGCGCTTGCATCATGACCATCCACGCGCTCTGCGTTCCAACCGTAAGCCTTAAACCGAAGCAATGAATCATCTGTAAATGCCAAATTACATTTACCATCGATGCTTATACCGTTATCGTCGTATAGGACAATTAATTTATGTAATTGTAGGTGACCAGCAAGTGAGGCAGCTTCATGACTGATGCCTTCCATTAGGTCCCCATCACTGGCAATAACATAGGTGTAATGAGTAATCGCTTCAGGATACTTTGCATGCAACATGCGCTCAGCTAACGCCATGCCCACAGCTGTGGCAATACCTTGACCTAAAGGACCTGTAGTTGTTTCTACACCCGGAAGATGACCATATTCCGGATGCCCCGGCGTTTTTGAGTAGAGCTGGCGAAAATTCTTTAGTTGTTCCAACGTTGTTTCTGGATAGCCCGTTAAATACAAAAGGCTATAGAGCAGCATGGAGCCATGCCCTGCTGACAAAACAAAACGATCACGATTAGGCCAGTAAGGATCACAGGGATTAAATACTAAGTGTTTTTCAAATAAAATTGCAGCAACATCAGCCATCCCCATCGGCATACCTGGGTGACCAGAGTTTGCTTTTTCTACCGCATCAATACTTAGAAAGCGTATAGCGCTTGCCAACTCCCTTGTCATGCTCATTAAAAAATGTCTTAAAGATATTGGAATATTATGCCCAAGTTTAAATAGCTGGCCAAGAGCTAACACTATAATTTTTAATAAGAATAAGCAAAAAAATAAGCATTTTAATTTATATTAAATTAAATTTTTACTTTTATTTAATTAAATGTTGAAATAATCATTTTATTACTAAACAAGGATTTAGTAATATCTTTAAATAAATGGAATATGGTAGGTACGGTACTATAAGCCATCAATATCCCCCCCGATTAGTCTCCAATCGGGGGTTTTTATATCGGTAAGAAGAATATTTGATGTTACTAATTTATGGTTGCTTGCCATTCCGACCAAGACTTACCAGTGGCAAATCCGTTTTTTTTATCATTAACATAGTGATGGAAAGCCTCCAAAAATGCATATCGCTTTTGTTGTAAATCAGCACCTTTTATATCTGCACTTTGTTCTGAAGGAAAGGCTAAATCGGCACCACCGTTTTGCTGCTGTTCGTTTAAAATATTGCTTAGACTTGTTTTCCCTTGGGTATTGAGGATGTGTAGCATACTCATAAATGTTGTAGTGCGCCCATGGCCATGTTCACAATGCACATGAAACCACGTATTAGGATCTTGTTGCGTTTTTTCTTTATAGGCATTAAGAAACGCATCTACATCTGCACGCGTTGGGACAGAATCGTCCATTACCGGTATACGTACGTATTGCAACCCACAAGCTTGCGTAATTATTTCTTCTCGACCTAATGTACCTTGTTTTGATAAAGCATCTTCATCCCTAATAATAAAATTCAATGCATGATTTATTTCTGACCCATCTTTCTCGGCAATAATACTGGATAAATCATTGTATCCCAATAGGTGCATTTCTTGCCGAACATCAAAAATAACAATTGAATACTGCTTTCGTGCATTAATTCTTTCAATAATTTTTCTTAGGCTTTGATTTGAAAATTGCGCACTTCCGGAAACACGAATATCTTCGAGCATGCGAAATCTCTCCGGATTTTGTTGAGAGCGAATTTTAAAATCCTGTGCTTTTAATGACTCAATAATTGAGCGATCTGATGGTGCATCGCTAGCAATAATTGCTGCAAGAGCATAATAGCTTAAACAAATACTTTGTATTAATATGCTCATTACAAGCTAAAGTTATGTAGATCTGTATGATTATACAGAAATAGCGTTAATAGATTCCTAAGCTAAATCTTTCGCCCCATATACATGCGCAAGGGAATACCAACAAAGAAAACGGTTAATGAATACAGCGTCATTTCCAAACTGATGGAACTTAACACCCACAGACAAAATACGGTGGATGCTACGCCCAAAAGCCAATGTTTTGGTTTAGCTTTTTGATATTCTTTTAGAAATTTCAAATACGCCAAAGCGCATGCTAAATACACAATAAGAACTAAGGATGAACTAATAGAGACAACAAAATTAAACTGCTCAACCAAGCTTTCACTTACAGAAAGTACCAAAAAAGGAATCGTGCAAAGGGATGAAATAATGATAGAAGCACTTGGCGCTCCATACTTATCCTTTTTCAAAAATACTTTGGGAAAAATGCCATCTTGCGCAGCCCCATAGGCGATACGACCTCCAATAAGCATCCATCCATTTAAAGCGCCTAAAGCGCATAACACGCCAGCTCCTGCCACAAAGCAATACCAATTTCCACCAAATACACAAGCTGCTAAATCAGCATATGGGGCTTTTGATTGGGCCAATTCTGAGAATGGGATATGGCCAAGCATACTAACAGTTCCTAAAATATAGATAGCAGCTGCAATGAGAGTTCCAACGATAGTTGCTTTTGGAATAGTACGCCGCGCGTTTTCTACTTCTTCACTGGGAACAGTGGCTGTTTCAAAACCCATAAAAGCAAAAATCATTAGCATCACCGCGCTTGCCATGGAAGACATATAAGACTGATCCGTGGTTGGCATGGCAAATAAATACTCAGATTTAATCGAAAAAAGTGCAATAACCGGTAGAATGATTAGTGGCAGAATTTTTACAATAGTCAGCACCAATTCAACGCGACCAGCAAAAGAAATCTGACAGAGATTAATTGCTGTAAACACAACAATAATGAGAATTTCAAGACCCAATAAAACAGGCTTAGAGAGAGGCCCACAAACAGTTGTAAGACATCCCATCGCTGCCGAAACAAGCGCTGCATAGCCAATCCATGCTAAAATCCAATACACCCATGCAATATAAAATCCAGCATTTTTTCCAAATGCTTCTTCAACATAAACATGCGGACCGCCGGTGCGCGGGTGCTTACTGCACAACTGGCAAAAAACAAGAGACAGAAGAATTGCACCAATAGAGGTCGCAATCCATCCAGAAAAAGAAATAGCGCCGTAGGGAGCTAAGGTAGCCGGCAGCATAAGTACACCACTACCAACCAAATTTCCTACAACCAAGGCAACAAGTTGCCAAAAACCAAGCATGATTTGTTATTTTATGAATAATACTGGGCAGTGTACAAAAATCTTTGCCCTTAATCAATTTATTATATGAAAGTTGGTTCGCCTTATTCTTTGCAACATTGCCATCTGAATTATATTTTGGTCTAATAATAATAAGGTTTAGAAGTAGTTATAAAATTGTTTGAAAATTGTCCATGCCTACTGCCCAAAGGAACACCAAAGAAAATTGTTCTCTTCTTACATGGATATGGTTCAAATGGAGATGATCTGCTTGAAATAGGTCGTATTTGGCAAAAAAATCTTGAGCACACGGCTTTTTTCTCTCCTAATGGCATTGAATTAAGCGATATCAATCCTTATGGCGAAGGGTATCAGTGGTTTGGTTTAAGCGATTTTAATCCTTTAAATATTCGCGCAGGCTTAGATAAAGCACGGCCACATTTAAAGCGATTTATCACCGCACTGCTTGCTGAATATCGATTATTGCCTTCTGATTTAATTCTTGTTGGCTTTTCGCAAGGTACTATGCTTGCATTAGAAATGCTTTTTTGTATTTCTAAGCTTGGGGGAATTATTGGGTATTCTGGCGCATTTTATCCGCCAGCAAATGTTTCTTCTTTATCGTCAACACCAATTCTCCTTGTTCATGGAACCGCTGACACTGTGGTTCCATACGGCACGTTACAAATAGCACAATCCCAGTTGCGTCAGCTTGGTGTAAATGTTATGACAAAAACATGCCATGGGCTTGGACACAGTATTGATGAGTCCGGCCTAATGGCAGGACTTGATTTTATACGTCACCAGCAACAAGATCAACCTATAGCGTTATAAGGATACATCTGTGAATCTCCCCAAAATAGCTTTAATCGGTAGCGGCAATATTGGGGGAACCCTTGCACATCTCATTCTTCAGCGAAATCTCGGTGAGGTTGTACTCATTGACGTAGCCGAAGGCATTCCTCAAGGTAAAGCTCTTGATTTAGCTCAAGCCTTAAGTGCTGAGCATAAACACTACGTTGTATCAGGAAGTCAGGATTACAACTGTATAAAAGACGCAGATGTCGTGATTGTAACCGCCGGCATTGCCAGAAAACCCGGCATGTCCCGTGATGACTTATTAAGTGTTAATGCTAAAATCATCTGCATAGCTGCTGAAAATATTAGAAAATATGCCCCAACAAGTTTCGTAGTTGTCGTCACCAATCCACTAGATGCCATGGTTTGGCTTATGCAAAAGGCTACAGCGTTTAAGCCAAATATGGTTGTGGGAATGGCTGGCGTATTAGATTCTGGACGTTTCAAATGCTTTTTAAGTGAAGCTCTCAATGTTTCCGTGCAGGATATTCAAACCTTCGTATTAGGAGGCCATGGCGATAGCATGGTTCCAATGCCTCGTTATACAACTATTTCAGGAATCCCCCTTTCTTACTTTGTAGAAAATGGTTGGCTTAGCAAAGATACACTTGATGCTATCATTAACCGCACACGAAATGCTGGAGCAGAAATTGTTAATTTACTAAAAACAGGATCTGCCTTTTATTCTCCAGCAACAAGCGTTTTGCAAATGGTCGAGAGTTATTTATTTGATCAACGTCGTATTCTTCCTTGTGCTGCACATCTTGGAGGAGAATATGGAGTTAAAGATCTTTATGTCGGCGTTCCCGCTATTATTGGAAAAAATGGCGTTGAAAAAGTATTAGAGATTCCTTTAAATACAGAAGAAAAGAAGCAGCTGCAACAGTCTGTTGAATCAGTCAGATCTTTAACACAAGCTTGCACAGATCTTGGGTTGTAAATGAATATTCACGAATACCAAGCAAAAGAACTCTTTAGAAAATACGGTATTCCCGTAGGCGCTGGAGAAGTTGCTCACAACACAGAAGAAGCGATAGAAATTACTAAAAAGCTTGGCGGTACTATTTGGGTAGTTAAAGCACAAATTCATGCTGGAGGACGGGGTAAGGCTGGTGGTGTAAAACTTTGCAAAAGTAAAGAAGAAGTCAGAGATTACACAAATTCTTTATTAGGCTCGACTCTTGTTACTCATCAAACAGGACCTCAAGGACAAATTGTTCGAAAAGTTTACGTAGAAAGCGCAGCAAACGTTGGTAGAGCCTTTTATTTAAGCTTTGTTTTGAGTAGAAACGCCAGTCAGACGTGCATTATTGCCTCTGCTGAAGGGGGTGTAGAAATAGAAGACGTCGCCGAAAAGCATCCTGAAAAAATTGTTAATATGACGGTTTCTGCAGCTTCAGGAATTCAAGGCTACCATGCGCGGCAAGTTGCCTCTACATTTGGAATTCCGCATAAAGCAAAAGAAATCTTAGAATTGCTGCAAAAACTTTATCAGTTTTATATTACTTGTGACTGTAGCTTAGTCGAAATTAATCCTCTGGTAATTACGAAAGAAGATTCTTTATTGGCCCTAGATGCAAAGGTGAGCTTTGATGTTAATGCGCTATATCGCCAAGCATCAATACAACAATTGCATGATCCTTTCGAAGAAGATCCATCCGAAACACAAGCAAAAGCGAATGACTTAAGCTACGTGAAACTTGATGGTAACATTGGTTGTCTGGTAAATGGCGCAGGACTGGCGATGGCAACCATGGATATCATTAAACATTATGGAGGAGAACCTGCAAACTTTCTTGACGTCGGGGGAAGTGCCGATAAAGAACGCGTTACAAAAGCATTTCAAATTATTTTAAAAGACGAAGGCGTAAAAGCCATTCTTGTTAATATTTTTGGCGGCATTATGCGCTGTGATATTATCGCGCAAGGCATTGTTGCAGCAGCATCAGAAATGAAATTGCAAGTACCTTTAGTGGTGCGACTTCAAGGCACGAATAAAGATATTGGCAAAAAAATACTTGATGAATCAGGATTAAATATCATTGCTGCAGATGGCTTAGAAGAAGCCGCACAAAAAGTTGTTTCAGCGACGAGGAGTTCGTAATGGCCATTCTTGTTGATAAAAACACCAAAGTTATCTGTCAGGGATTTACGGGTAAACAAGGCACCTTTCATAGCGAACAGGCAATTGCTTATGGCACTCAAATAGTTGGTGGGATTACTCCTGGAAAAGGAGGCACCATGCATCTTGAGAGACCCGTTTTTGATACCGCGCGTCAAGCTGTTGAAAAAACAGGAGCAAATGCCACGATGATTTATGTGCCAGCGCCTTATGCAGCTGACGCTATTTTGGAAGCAGCTGATGCTGGTATTGAGATTATTGTATGCATTACAGAGGGTATCCCTGTGCATGATATGGTGCACGTAAAGCAGACATTACAATCAAAGAAATCTTACCTCATTGGCCCCAATTGCCCAGGGATCATCACGCCAGGTGCATGCAAAATTGGTATTATGCCTGGATTTATTCATCAGCAAGGAAAGATTGGCATCGTTTCACGATCAGGAACTCTGACCTATGAGGCCGTACATCAAACAACCCAGATAGGGCTTGGCCAAAGTACCTGCGTTGGCATTGGTGGTGATCCAGTAAAAGGCCTAAATTTTATTGATGTCATTGAAATGTTTTACAATGACGATGATACGCATGGCATTTTGCTTATTGGTGAAATCGGCGGTCAGGATGAACAGATTGCAGCTGAATTTGTTGCACACCAAGCAAAAAAAGGTATAAAAAAACCAATAGCTGCGTTTATTGCCGGAGTTACAGCACCAGCAGGAAGGCGCATGGGTCATGCTGGAGCAATAGCTTCTGGCAAAGAAGACAATGCAGCTGAAAAAATTGCGTTTTTAAAAGCACGTGGTATTGCCACTTCTCCTACCCCTGCGCATATGGGAGAAGCCATGAAAAAAGCGATGGAGCAATTTTAATGAATGACGCAATTTCTGGTGAAAATGCTACGTATTTAAGCAATCTTTATCAGCAATATAAGCGTAACCCAAGCTCAGTTGAACCTAAGTGGCAACGCGTTTTCCAAGATTTCTCATCTAATACATCCAGTACTTCCATTGATGAAAAGTCTATCGTTCAAGCGCTTCAGGTCTTTAAGCTTATCCAAGCTTATAGAGAATATGGGCATCTGGCAGCTAATTTAGACCCCTTATGTCTACAACAACCAAAGGCACTCCCTGAGCTTGATCCAGCAACTTATGGCATTACTTCGCATGATTACGATCAGCCGGTTTATACCGATAACGTATTAGCTTTTGGAGCTAATCTTCGTACCATTTTAGAAAAACTAAAAAAAATATACTGTGGTATGATTGGAATTGAATTTATGCATATTCAAGATCCAACCAAAAGAAGTTGGATCCAAGAGCGCGTTGAAAATTTAATCGAACCAACTGCCGATTACCAGAAAATTCTTACACATCTTACAAAAGCGGAGTTTTTTGAAAAATTTTTAAATGTAAAATTTCCAGGCGCAAAAAGATTTAGTTTGGAAGGGGGCGAAAGCTTAATTCCGGCACTAGAGAAAATTCTTGAAATTTATACTCAAGATGGGGTGCAAGAAATTTGCCTTGGAATGGCACATCGAGGCCGATTAAGCGTACTTGCCAATATTTTGCATCAACCTATTCGTCATATTTTAGCTTTATTTCAAGGGCAAAATTTGGTGCCCAGTGACTTTGAAGGTTCTGGCGATGTTAAATACCATTTAGGATATTCCTCTGATCGGAAAATTTTAGAAAAGCAAATTCATTTATCGTTGACCCCAAATCCATCGCATTTAGAGGCTGTAAATCCTGTTGTTTTGGGTAAAGTTCGTTCAAAACAAGACAGAAAAAATGATTACCAGCGCAAAAATATTGCCGCTATTCTCCTACATGGAGATGGGGCTTTTGCAGGCCAAGGATTAGTTGCCGAAACACTTGGATTAGCAGAACTTGAAGGGTATAAAACGGGTGGATCACTCCATATTATTATTAATAATCAAATTGGTTTTACAACCTCTCCTTCAAAAGCACGTTCCACTGCTTACGCATCTGATATCGCAAAAGTAACGCAAGCCCCCATATTTCATGTAAATGGGGATCATCCCGAAGACGTGATTCATGCTTGCAGCATAGCAGCAGAATTTGTGCGCGAGTTTCAAGTAGACGCAATCGTTGATATGAATTGTTACCGACGCTATGGGCATAATGAAGCCGACGAACCTTCTTTCACGCAACCTATTATGTATAACACTATCAAAAGCCACAAAACAGTTCGCACCCAATACGTTGAGCATTTGAAAAATAATAGTATCTTAAGTGACAAGCAGATTACCGAAATTGAACAGTCTACGCAGCAGCTTTTAACTGAAGAACTTGAATCTTCAGTCCTTGATGAAAAAGATAAAAAGCCTGATTGGCTTGAAGGTAGTTGGAGCAGCATAAAGAAAAGTGCGCTTGAAAAAATTGAAACAGGCGTTGATAAGAAGCTACTTAAGAAACTTAGCTTGGCTTTGTACTCAGTACCTGAAAATTTTTATATTAATTCCAAAATCAAAAAGCAATTTGATCATCGAACACAGCTCATTCAGGATGATCTTCCTCTTGATTGGGCCGCTGGAGAAGCGCTGGCTTTTGCCACACTACTAAGCGAAGGAAAAATTGTGCGCCTTTCCGGTCAAGACTCTTGCAGAGGCACGTTTTCACATCGTCATGCTATTTTGGTTGATCAAGAAAATGGTAATGAATACATTCCTTTAAATAATCTAGGCGTTAAACAAGCAGTATTTGAAGGCATAGATAGCCCACTCACAGAAGCTTCGGTTTTAGGATTTGATTATGGTTATAGCGTTGCAAACCCAGACGCGTTAGTATTGTGGGAAGCACAGTTTGGCGATTTTGCTAATGGCGCCCAAGTAATTATTGATCAGTTTATAAGTTCTGCTGAGAAAAAATGGTCACGTTTGTCAGGTATCGTTATGCTGCTACCTCATGGAATGGAGGGACAAGGTCCCGAGCATTCATCAGCACGCCTTGAACGCTATTTACAGTTGTGCGCCGAAGATAATATGCACGTTGTAAATTGCACAACACCTGCGAATTTCTTTCATGTATTAAGGCGTCAGTTGCATAATAGCTGGAGAAAACCGTTAATTGTGATGACGCCTAAATCTTTACTACGTCACAAGTTGGCCGTTTCATCACTCGATGACATGACTTCTGGCAAATACTTTTTACCTGTTATTACTGACAATGAGATATGTAAAGCAACCCGTGTTATTTTGTGCAGCGGTAAAATTTATTATGATTTGTTAGAAGCCCGAGAGCAGCAAAAAATTAATAACCTCGCTCTTTTGAGACTTGAGCAATATTATCCATTTCCCGAGTCTGAATTACTTAATACGTTGAGTGCCTACGATGATATTCCCGTTGTATGGTGCCAAGAAGAGCCACAAAATATGGGAGCATGGAATTTTATCGATCGTCGCTTAGAAGATGTTTTAAAACGTTCTAACAAAAAGCACACCCGCCCCTATTATGCTGGAAGAAAGGCTGCTGCAGCACCAGCAACAGGAATTGCAGGCCGCCATGAAAAAGAGCAGAATGAAGTGATTCAATATGCTTTATTTGGATCATTAGAAGGATAATTTGTGAAAGATATTGATATTTGTGTTCCAGCATTAGGCGAATCGGTTACCGAAGCAACAGTGAGAAAATGGCTAAAAAATGCAGGGGAAGAAGTTGCTGCTGACACTCCTTTAGTTGAACTTGAAACTGATAAAGTCACGCTAGAAGTGTATGCTCCAGCAGATGGTACTCTTTCAAAAACTTTAATCCAACCAGGAACCAATGTGAAAATCGGGGAAATTCTTGCAAAAATTACGCCTGGAAAAATTCAAAAAACTACTGAAGAGGTTCAGATGAATGCCGAAAAAATAAAACCAGTTTCAACAAGAAAAATTGTGGAGGAAACTCGTCATGGCCAAAGCAATGTAAACCAGTTTATTAATTCCGCAAAAACTAAAAAGGCAAATTTCAATACGAATACTCAGCGTGAAGAACTCCGCGCTCCCATGAGTATGTTAAGGCAACGCATTGCCGAACGTTTAAAAAGCGCACAAAACACCGCAGCAATGCTGACTACATTTAATGAAATAGACATGAGCGCGATTATACAACTCCGCACTTTATACAAAGATGCTTTTGAGAAAAAGCATGACATAAAGTTAGGTTTTATGTCATTTTTTGTGAAAGCTTGTGTACAAGCACTTAAAGAGCAGCCGATTTTAAATAGCTGCATAGATGGGCAGGACATTGTTACAAAAACATATGTTGATATAGGCGTAGCCGTTTCAACACCAAATGGTTTAGTCGTTCCTATACTCCGAGATGCAGATAAATTAAGTCTTGCTGATGCTGAAAAATCTATTGCCGAAATGAGCACTCGCGCTCGTGATGGAAATCTTACCATTGATGAAATGACGGGCGGTACGTTCACTATCACTAATGGTGGTGTTTTTGGATCCCTATTAAGCACGCCTATCATTAACCCTCCACAATCAGCAATACTGGGGATGCACAAAATTCAAGAGCGCCCTATAGCCCTGAATGGACAAGTGGTTGTAAGGCCAATGATGTACCTCGCCCTTTCTTATGACCACCGATTAATTGATGGCAAAGACGCCGTAACGTTTTTGGTAACCATTAAAGAATGCTTGGAAAATCCAGGACGTTTCCTATTAGATTTGTAAGCTCTCTATTGCAGCCACGACTTTTTTGCAGCGCTGAACCATATACACACCGAATAAAATGACAATTACACCTGCATATTGAATGGGTGAAATTGTTTCGTGCAAAAAGATAATGCCGAGAATAATCGTTACAATTGGCTCAAAAACGGAAAGAACAGATGCTTTTGTACTATCAATTGTTTTAAGAGCAACATAAACAAGATAAATAGGTAATACTGTGGATAGAATAGCAAGACCTGCGATATTACCCAGAGCCCATGCTGTTTTTGGCAGCGACACATGGCCGTTCCAAAGCATTATTAATGAGAATGTTAAAAAGTTACCAAAGCAAATGCAAAAGGTGCTGCTCAGAACGGATAACTTTTTAACAGCTCGTTGTGATCCGTAAAAATACACACCAAACCCAAAAGCGCAGAAAAGCCCCCAACCAATACCTTCAATACTTAAATTCCAGTGGCGTGGATCACTTAGCAATAAAGTACCCAACAGCACAATAATTAGTCCATTAATGGTTTCTCGCCCTGGTTTGTTTTTCCCATGGAGCCAATCCAAAAGAACAACAAATACGGGGTAACAATAAAAAAGAACCATTGCTAGGCCACTGCCAATATATTCTATAGCGTAAAAATAGAAACTGGTTGAACTTGCATAAAAAATAGAAGAAATTCCTATTGCCGTTAAACCTTTTTTGGAAAAGATATCTTTCCATTGCTGCTTTTTATTTAGAAAAGGCAATAAAATAGCGACGGCTAAAAGAAATCTCCAAAAAAGAAACTCGTTTAACTCGAGTCCTTCTTTAAGCAAATACACGCCAAAGAGCCCAAGTGTTCCATAAAGACCACCAGATAAACTAGCTAGAAAAATTCCCGAATTCATGAAAAATATTTATCTAAAAAAATGTAATATTATTAATTGTAGAAAAAATTAAAAAAAAAATTCAAGCCATTATTTTAATTCACAAAAAATTTTCATTAATCCACGTCATTAACGTGATACGCTTTTTTTGTTTTCGTTAGATTAACGCCATTCTTTTGGTGTTTGAATGCTCCTTTCAAAGCTTTTTTCCACAGGCTATGAAAAGATTTTCCAAACACTTTCGCATCATCATCACTTAAAATTTGGGACATAGGCACCCAAGCAAATTCTAGCGCTTCTGCCCCATCTACCCGAGGCTCACCTGTAAAAGTATCACACACATATAAAAATTCTATGCAGCTTTTGTTGTCAGAACGCACCGTATGGAAAACAGCAACAAGTTTAAGATTTTGTTTCTCAAGGCTAAGCCCGACTTCTTCTCGAACCTCTCTCAATGCTGTATCTTCAGGAGATTCACCCTTAATCGAAATCCCACCAATAATATTTGCGATAACCTTTTGCGGTTCGTTAATAACCAACAGCTCTTTTTCTAAAGTTTTAGGATTTTTCCGTATTATGTATACCGCAGCTGCTGTGTACGCATAGTTCAGTTCGGGTATATCTCGCCCATTGCTATAAAGATAAAATAGCTTTTTTGATTCGTATCAACATCATGCAGTTTAAAGCCCAATTGCTCTAACTTGTTTGCAAATTCGCCTTGAATGACAGGAATGGTTACATATAACCCATAATTTTTGTAAGAGCGTTTCATTTCTTCAATAACATTTTGAAGTTTACTTGCTTCTTTTGCTGAGGGCTCCTTAAGTTTTACGACGATATTTTTATAAGCATCTAAAACAAATTCGAACCCCTCAAGTTTTTCCATAAGTGATTCAGGAAGGACAACCTGAACTTGAAGCTCTGATGATTCTCCTTCACGGACTACAGATGTACTCGCCGTAATGGCTTGCATTACAAACAAAGTAATTACGGCAAAAAGTATATTCCTAGGAAAGGACATAACTCAAAAACATTGGAGATGCTCGAAAATCCTAACCCAGCAAATAATCGAGTGTCAACGGCATGATCACTACTTCTAGTTTAATAACTTAACTAAATTATCAAGCTAAAATTGATAGGCAACTTTAGATATAACGTTACTCGCTTTTATTTCAACTCCATATTGATCTTTAAATTCATTTTTAAATACTTGTCTCCATAAACTATAGAAAGGCTTTCCAAAAATAACACAATCTTCTTTGAGAATTTCTGAAACTGAGATCCATGCGCAATCCTTGACTCCTTTGCCATCGACTCGCGGCTCCCCCTCAAACTCATCACAAACATATAAATACTCTACACAACTTTTTTTATCAGTTCGGACTGTATGGAAAAGAGCTATTAATTTCAATTTTTTCTTATCGATATTAATACCAACTTCTTCGCGAACTTCTCTTTCCGCAGTTTCTTGAGGAGATTCCCCTTTTTCTGAAATTCCACAAACAATATTGGCTATATTTTTTTGTGGTTCATTAATAACTAAAATTTCTTTCTCATGGGTTTTTGGATTAGTACGCACCAAGAATGTGCCTGCTGCTGTATAAGCATAATTAAGTTCTGGAATATCTCGACCATTTCGATAAAGGTATATTAATAAATTAGCTTCTTTATCAAGGTCATATAAATCAAAGCCTAATTGCTTTAATTGATCAGAAAATTCTCCACAAGTAACAGGAACGTATACATATAATCCATAATTCTTATAGGACGCTGCCATTTCAGTTATTACTTCTCGCAGTTGACTAATCTTTTCAGGGATTGGAGATTTAAGAATAACTACTATGTTTTTATAATTATCTATTGAAAATTCTAATCCGGCTAGCTTAGTTTTTAAAGATTCTGGTATATCTATCTGAATTTGAACTGCAGAAGGATCTCCTTCTTTAGAATTAGATGCAGCAGTAATAATTCCTTGAGTTATTAAAAATAAAACTAATATGTGAAGAATATTTTTGAAAAAAGGCATAGCTTAAGAAAATTATCAAAACTGAAAAATAGGCTAATCTAGCAATTACATTGTGTCAATGAATGCCAAGAACTGTTATAACACGGCTTTCCCGACGTTCGTTTTTATGTAATGATTTAAAAACACGAGCAATTTCAACTAGCACACATGGCGCACCCAACTGGTCAACCTCTTCCCTGGCAATTAAATTTTCAAGAGGCCGCTTCACCAGTAATGGAAAGTCTCCATGACATGCACCATCTTTTATTATTTGTTATCACTGGAATTGCCACAACAGTTCTGGTTCTAATGGGATATATATTTTATAAATTTCATCACAAAAGACATCCAACCCCTCAAATATTTACTCATAACTCAACCCTAGAAGCAATTTGGACAATTATACCGGTGATTATTTTAATAGTGATTGGTATCCCTTCAATTCGCCTTTTGCACAAAATGGAAACGCCGGTAAATGCTGATATTACTATCAAAGCCATCGGCCACCAGTGGTATTGGAGTTATGAATATCCTGATGCAAAAAATAATGGCGAACATTTTGAATTTGATAGCTACATGTTAGAGGAGAAAGATTTAAAACCCGGGCAGTTACGCTTACTTGATGTTGATAACCCTATGGTTGTTCCTGTTGATACAATTATTTGCGTGCTTATTACAGCAGCTGACGTGTTGCATAGTTTTGCTGTTCCTGCACTTGGAATTAAAAAAGACGCAGCCCCAGGCAGAATTAATGAAACATGGTTTAGTATTAAAAAACCTGGTATGTATTATGGGCAGTGCTCTAAACTTTGTGGGGCAAAACATGGATTCATGCCCATTGTCCTAAAAGCTGTAACCAACGAAGAGTATAAAATATGGCTAAATTCAAAAACAACGTCCACAGCACCCAAGGGAACAGCATGAAGAAAAAAGAATCTCATCCTACTGGATGGCAACGCTGTCTATTTTCTACTAATCATAAAGATATTGGAACGCTTTATCTATTTTTTGCTGCTTTTGGCGGCCTTTATGGCGGCATTCTTTCTATGCTTATGCGCATGCAGCTGGCGCATCCTGGAAGCACTATTATTGAAGGACAAGTCTACAATGTTATTTTAACCGGCCACGGATTTCTCATGGTTTTTTTCATGGTGATGCCTGCTCTTATTGGTGGATTTGGCAATTGGTTTGTACCACTTTTAATTGGTGCGCCTGACATGGCTTTTCCTCGGTTGAATAACGTAAGTTTTTGGTTGATGGTACCATCAATTTTGTTACTAACTTTATCGATGATTATTGATTCCGGTACAGGTACCGGCTGGACCATGTACCCGCCGTTAAGCTCTATCATTGGTCATAATGGAATGGCCGTTGATTTTGCTATTTTGAGCCTACACGTAGCTGGCATTTCCTCTGTTCTTGGAGCTATCAATTTTATTACAACCATTTTTAATATGCGCGCCCCCGGCATGGGATTTCATAAAATGCCTTTATTTGTTTGGGCAATTCTAGTTACCTCATTCTTATTATTGCTATCCATTCCAGTACTTGCAGGCGGATTAACCATGCTGTTAACCGACAGAAATTTTGGTACGTCGTTTTTTGATCCAGCCGGTGGCGGTGACCCGGTATTATTTCAGCATCTTTTCTGGTTTTTTGGCCATCCAGAAGTATATGTAATGATCATGCCAGCGTTTGGTATTGTCAGTCATGTTATCTCAACCTTTGCTAGAAAGCCTGTTTTTGGATATTTAGGCATGGCCTATGCAATGGTGGCAATTGGCTTTTTAGGTTTTGTTGTGTGGGCACACCATATGTTTACGGTTGGATTAGATTTATCAACCAAAACATATTTTACCATCGCGACAATGATTATCGCGGTACCTACCGGAATTAAAGTTTTTAGCTGGTTAGCAACCCTTTGGGGAGGCTCGATAAAATTTCCAACTCCTATGCTTTTTGCGAGTGGTTTCATTTTACTGTTTACCATTGGCGGATTAACAGGCGTTGTTCTGTCCAATGGATCCGTTGATGTAGCTTTGCATGATACCTATTATGTAGTGGCGCATTTCCATTACGTCCTATCGATGGGCGCTTTGTTTGGCCTTTTTGCTGGAATTTATTATTGGATTGGAAAAATGAGCGGGTATCAATACAATGAAAGGCTTGGCCAAATTCATTTCTGGCTAACATTTTTAGGAGTAAATATCTTATTTTTTCCGATGCACTTTTTAGGACTTGCGGGGATGCCAAGGCGTATTCCGGATTATCCAGATGCTTATGCTGGCTGGAATTATGTATCGTCGGTTGGAGCCATCATCTCGTTTACTGCCGCTTTATTTTTCTTTTATGTCATCTATCGTGTCTTCAAAGATAAAACATCTTGCCCTAAAAACCCTTGGGGAGATGGGGCAGACACACTGGAATGGACCCTACCTTCACCTCCTGCATTCCATAGTTTTGAAAAATTACCGGTTATCAAATGACGACAGAAACTGAAACATCACCCTCTGTTCATCACTATTGGGAACTTCTAAAACCCAGAGTTATGAGTCTTGTTATCTTTACCGCCTTTTGCGGATTATGGATGGCACCTGGTTCAGTTCATCCCGTGTTAGCCTTTACTGCTGTCTTATGTATCGCCGTAGGCGCTGGGGCCGCAGGGTGCTTAAACATGTGGTTTGAGCGTGATACCGATAAATTAATGAAAAGAACGATGATGCGTCCCGTTGCACAAGGGTTAATTCATCCAGATTCTGCTTTAGCTTTTGGGATTGTTTTAAGCTTTTTATCTATCATCATTTGCCAAGTTGCGATCGGCACTATAACTGCCATATGGCTGACAATAACAATTGTGTCTTACATTTTATACACCGTGTTTTTAAAACCAAACACACCCCAAAATATTGTTATTGGAGGCATAGCCGGTGCACTACCACCCGTTATTGGTTGGTCTGCTGTTGCTCCTCTGGATATGCGACCGTGGAGTTTATTTCTTATTATTTTTTTATGGACACCAGCACATTTTTGGGCATTAGCTCTTAATCATGCGGAAGATTATAAAAAGGCTGAATTGCCTATGATGCCTAATACAGCGGGTATTAAAAAGACTAAAAAATATATTATGATTTACGCTATATTAACTGTCATTAGCGCTATTATACCCTATACACTTCAAATGGTTGGATGGTTTTATCTAGGGTGCGTTTTAGGTTTTGGTGCTAGTTTTATATTTTTAGCATTACTGCTTTACAAAAGTGAAGATTCGCAAGATGGAATCAAAGTTTTTGCATTTTCAATTTTGTTTTTGTTTGTGATATTCGCAGCCCTTATTACAGATAGGAAATCATATGGATAAACATTTAAAAGAACGTAACCGCACGCTATTTTTCCTTTTATTAGGAATTTTTATCCTTTTATATATCGTTTCCTTTGTGAAGATGAAAGGTAACCTGTAATGCCTTGGTCGCAACTAAGAAAAGCCAAATGGTTTGATAATGAAGATCATGCCGTCGATTATATTCACGAACTTTACAATAAGGCCGTTACCTATATTTGTGAGAACTTCAGCTTATACGAACAAACGGGAACTGTTAGCGAAAATCATGCCGAACATAGCTGCTACCCTTATATTGGAATAAGCATTAGCCATGATGATCTTTTTGTTGATCCAAGCTTTGCGTACGGCGTAATCAATGAGCCAGGCCACTATGGCACTACTGTTACCGCGCCAGCTCTTTATGATTCATATTTTCGTGAGCAAATAAAGTTGCTTCTTGATAGACATGGCGTTTCGATTGTTGTTGGTTATAGTAATAGCCGTATTCCTCTACCTTTTGTTATTGAGCATTCTCATGCGCAGTTCGATGTAGATGAACTCATGAGACTACAAAGTAAATTTGTTTTACCTGATTTGAAACGTATTGATGACTCGTATGCCAATGCAACGTTTTCTTCCAATGGATATGGGCCTCTTGCGCTATTTACTGGTGAACGCGTCGACTTTTCATTGCAGCGTTTGCACCATTATACAGGAACCGCACCGCATCATTTTCAAAAGTTTGTGCTTCTTACAAATTATCAACGCTATATTGATGAATTTATTAACCAAGTCTCAACAGAAGTTGAACATCACAAAAATGAGAATTGGGAACTTATTGGCCCTGGCTCCACTGTCCTTGCTTCTCATAAACAACGCACAATGGAAATGCCAAAATCTCTTCCGCAAATGCCTGCTTATCATTTCAAAAAAGATGGCAATAATGGAATTACGATCATTAATATCGGCGTAGGCCCAAGTAATGCGAAAACGATTACTGATCATTTAGCTGTATTACGTCCTCATTGTTGGATAATGCTTGGTCATTGCGCAGGGCTTAGGGCAAGTCAAACATTAGGTGATTACGTTTTAGCAGATGGATACGTGCGCGAAGACCATGTATTAGATGATGATCTGCCAAAATGGGTTCCAATCCCGCCAATCCCAGAAATTCAGCAAGCATTACAACAATCCGTTTTACATATTTTTGGTAAAGGCGAAGGCGAACTGAAATCAGCTATTCGAACCGGTACCGTGCATACAACCGATAATCGAAATTGGGAACTTCAAAGCACGGCTTTATATGAGCGTTTTCGTCAAAGTCGCGCTATTGCTGTAGACATGGAATCTGCAACGATTGCAGCCAATGGATTTCGTTTCAGAGTACCTTATGGAACATTATTATGTGTCTCTGATAAACCCATTCATGGCGTCATCAAATTACAAGCGATGGCTAATGAATTTTATCGAAGTCGTGTTAATCATCATTTACACGTAGGCCTGCAAGCTATGGAAATTCTTCAAAAAATGGATCCACAACGCTTGCATTCAAGAAAATTAAGAGGATTTGATGAGTGTCCGTTTAGATGAGAAAGGATAGATTATGAATCGTATAAAAATATTCGCAATAATTTTATCCTTAGCTGGCGCTATGCAACTTAAGGCGGCGTTTGGATTTGAAGACGTGGCGATAGGCGCACCAGCCGCAGTTGCTAGGCACGAAAATGAAAGAAGAAATTAAGATAACCAGCAAATATTTTTTCCTAATGATATATCTAACAGCAGAGCTAATAATCCATTGAGAGATGTTAATCCAGAATTTCAAGCGTTTATAATCAATCTTCAGAATCCAGATCCTGATGAACCTGAGGAGCAAAACTAACTAAAACGCTCCTGCTCAGATAGATATTCTTTTATAAAAATTACGATGTTTTTTTGCATCGTAAAAATTAATGAAGGCATAAAGTGCTGTACCAATTACTAAGGCAAAAAACGTCATATAGTAAGCTGGAATATATAGGTTAGTTGTTTGGTCAGTTAAGTAGGTTAAAACAGCCGGTGTCGTTGCTCCAGCAATGCACATTCCAACGCTAAAACTTAAAGATGTTCCTGTATAGCGCTCATGAGGTGGGAAAAGGGTTAGCATAAAAACATGGCCTGGCCCTAAATAGCTTCCACATAAAATTCCAAGCAAAATCTGACCTAAAATAATTGATAAACCTGAATGCACTTGCTGTAAAAGAAAAAAGACAACACAACTTACCGATGTTATTAAAATAATAGGTATAGTTAACGCGCGTTTTATACCGATACGATCACTCAGCGCCCCAAAAGCAACGCATGAAAGCATGAATGAAATTAATCCATACGTGCCATAAGAAGTACTTTCAGCTAACGGCAGCTTAAGGAAACGAGACAAATAAATATTTAGGAAACCAAAAATTATATAAAATAAAACACCCGTTACAAACGCATATAAAACATTTAATGAAAATTCCATGCGACGATCGCTAAAAATTGCCTGTGTCTGATGCTTTGCTTGCGCTTTTATGAACGTAGAGGTTTCTTGAAAATTTTTACGCACAATATAGGCTATAAATCCAATACAGCCTCCTATTAAAAAAGGAATACGCCAAGCCCAATCAGGCATGCCTGGTTTTAAAACAATAGAACCAGTGATATTGGCAAGCAGCGCCCCGACAATAGCTGAGCCAACAATAATTCCGCTCACCAGGCCCGCATGTTTTCCACCATCGTGTTCAATAGCAAAAATAGCTGCACCGTTATACTCTCCCCCCGTGCATAATCCTTGAAAAAAACGGCAACACACTAAAACCAATGGGGCAGCAATGCCAATTTCGCCATAGCTTGGCAGAACACCAATAATAAAAGTTGGAATTGCCATTAGCCCGATAGTTAAGGATAACGCTTTCTTTCTTCCCCACTTATCGCCTACATAACCAAATAAGTATGCCCCAAAAGGACGCCCAACGAACCCTGCACCAAATGTGAAAAGTCCAGCAAATATAGCCAAAGACTGATCTACATGAGGAAAATAGATAGCTGATAAAATAGGAATAAAAACAGCGCAAATCGTAAAATCATAAAATTCTAGCGCATTCCCTAAAGAAGAAAGAAAAACGATTTTAAAAAGATTAGGCTTCATAAAAAAACCAAATTTATATTTTCAGTTCTTTAAGGTAGTAAAAATTAGAGATTTTGTCATGCTAATTACTTATAAAGAGTGCATGAATCCATCTGAATGCTTATAAAATTGCTAATACTTAACCATTTTTTCACAGAAACTATTGACTTTTAAATATAAAAAACTATAACTCACGTTGCTAGAATTGATCACTTAGAAAAAAATAAGGAGATGTATCATGATAGTAGACATTATTACTGCGTCTAGTCCTTACACTAGAGAAGAAAGAAACCCAGCAAGTTATCTAAATTGTTATCATGTAGATAAAGGGCATGCTCTAAGAAATGACTGTAAAATTGACCAACAGTGCCAAAGATTGTGGGAACGCATACAGCATTTACGAGAAGATGGTATTAATTGCGTAGATGAAATACCTGGATTTGAACGATCTGCAACACTAGAAGCAGCAGCTCTAAAAGTTCTAGAAGGAGATCTTTATATGGGACGCGGCGACTATAGTTTATTAGAAGTTATTCTATAAAAGCCATTCTAGTTATTAGGAAGCCCTTTGGAAAAATGCTTTTTTATTAAAGGGCTTAACTAAAGCTATTAAGCACTCACGAGAGCTCTAGAAAAATCAGAAGCGTCAAAAGACTTAAGGTCTTCTGCACTTTCTCCAACGCCTAGGGCAATTATAGGAATGGAGAATTGTTTGGCCAGAGCAACAACAACACCGCCCTTGGCGGTGCCATCTAACTTAGTGATAACAAGAGCATTAATACCTATAATCTCTTGAAAAATTTTCACTTGATCGATAGCATTTTGCCCTGTTGTTGCGTCCAGCACCAATAAAACAGTATGTGGTGCGGAAGGTTCTGCTTTTTTAAGTACGCGAACAATTTTTTCTAGCTCTTCCATAAGATGCTTTTTGTTCTGCAACCTACCCGCTGTATCAATGCATAAAATATTCGCTTTATTTTGTACAGCTTTTTGAAAAGCATCGAAAGCTAAACCCGCGGCATCACCTCCTGATTTTGTTGTGCAAACATCAATATTTAAACGATCCCCCCATACCTGTAATTGCTCAACAGCTGCTGAGCGAAATGTGTCTCCAGCGGCCCAGAGTACTTTTTTGCCCTCTTCTTGCCACTGTTGACTAAGCTTAGCGATGGTTGTGGTTTTTCCTGCGCCATTCACTCCAACAACTAAGACAACATGAGGTTTTTTATCAATTGTAAGAGAGGCAGCAACGGGCTCTAAAATTTTTGTGATTTCTTCAGCCAACCATTCTTTTATTTCTGGTTCAGAAATTTCTTGATGCAGGCGTTGCTTTTTAAGTAAATCACGAAGTTCTGTAGCTGTTTTTACTCCCATATCCGTTGAAATAAGTAGATCTTCAAAAGCATCAAGCGTCTCTTCATCCAGTTTTTTATGGGTAAAAACGGACGTAATCCCTTGTGTTAATGTTTGCGATGTCTTTGAAAGACCAGATTTTAATTTTTTCCAAAAACTCACAAACGCTGCCCAATTAAATAATCATCCATAACTTTTGTAATTCTAACGGGAATAACTGATGCAATGCTAGCAGATCCTGCAATGTGAATAGGTGCAAAATGGTCAGTTTTTCCTTTGATCAGCTCACCATCGAGCTCTTCAACAAGCGTATTTACGGTCTTTCCCACAAACGTATTAAGCGTTCGAGTAATAGCCTTTTCCCCTCGCTCACGCAGTAAACGAGCTCGCTCTTTGATTATATTACCATCAAGCTGCGGCATACGTGCTGCGGGCGTACCTGGACGGGATGAATAGGGAAACACGTGCAAATACGTAAGCGAGCATTCCTCAACAATACGTAAGGAATTTTCAAACATTTCTTCGGTTTCAGTTGGAAAACCAGCAATTAAATCGGCCCCAAACACAACATCGGGACGCAACTTTTTTGCGCGCTCACTGAAGGCAATAGCATCTTCACGCAAATGACGACGTTTCATGCGTTTTAAGATCATGTTATCACCCGCTTGCAGGCTAAGATGTAAATGCGGCATTAGCCGCTCTTCTTCGCCGATTAAGCGCCACAAATCTTCATCGATTTCGACTGGATCAAGAGAAGATAAGCGTAATCGCTTTAGCTCAGGCACCAATCCCAATACCCGGCGAATCATTTGCCCAAGCGTTGGCTGCCCTGGTAGATCAGCGCCATAGGCTGTAATATCAACGCCTGTAAAAACAATCTCTTGATAGCCATTTTCTAAAAGCTTTCGAATTTGCGCCACAATTTCGCCAATAGCAACGCTTCGTGAATTACCGCGTCCATAGGGAATGGTGCAAAAAGTACAGCGATGATCACAGCCATTCTGCACTTGGACAAAAGCCCTTGCCTTACCATCAAAGCCTGACACCAGATGCGCTGCTGTTTCTCGCACTTCCATAATATCGCTTACGACAACCTTATCGGCGCTATGCAGATGCATATAGGTTTGGAGTTGCATCTTTTCTTCATTACCAATGACCTTGGAAACTTCAGGCATTTCCTGATATTGAGATGGATTAATTTGCGCGCTGCAGCCTGTTACAATAATCTGTGCATTGGGGTTTTGGCGACGAATTTTACGAATAGTTTGTCGGGCTTGACGCTCAGCTTCTGATGTTACCGCGCATGTATTTACAAACACTGTATTATTAACACCGGCTTGAGTTGCCAAATTTTGAATAACTTCTGATTCATAAGTATTCAACCGGCAACCAAGTGTAATGACTTGATTTGAAGACGACATGCACTAAATGTATTTCCTAAAGTGGATAAGAATATAGCACAGTTGTGAGAGAATGAGTGAATTTAATTAATAACCTCAAGAATAACCCCGCCTCTACGCGCTTTCGATCTTGGTTTTTCTTCTATATCTTCCATTGGTAATTTGGCTAATTGATTGTTGCATCGATTAATATGACCTTGTATCCAATCAATATCATCGTGACAATCACGCAACTCCCCTTCCTTCCTTCTTTGCTCACCTCTAATTTGGGTCAACTTTAAGTGTGCTATCTCATTTTGTAAACGAATACTTTCTGCTCGTTTTGTTGCAAGATCACTATGCCAATCCTTCAAAGCATCGTATAAATTCCTTCGTTTTCTTTCTATGGCTTCTTTCGTTTTCGGCACATCATATATTTCTTGAGATGACATATCTGGCCCTGAGGAAAAGTGAGATTCCATTTGCAGCGGCGCTGCTGCTGGCATCAGCACATCTGTTCCAGCAAGCGAAGAACTTGAATGCGCTGGAAGTCTCTCAACTTGCGTTGTCGCCAAACTATCATTGCTAGAAACAACTGCATCGTTGAGCTCTGAATCAGCAGGCACAATTTTTAAACTTTGATTATTTCCTACTCTTGGAGACACCTTTAGACGTGGTGAAAATAATGCGCTGTCTTGCGTAATGGCTGAAATGGTTGTGTCACGAGAATCCATAGACGATGCTGGGGAAACCAGAACTTTTTCATCACGTTGTTTAGGAATTTTTCTGAGATTAAGCCACTTCGTCCAGCGTGCTCTGCTATCAACTGGTTTTTCTACGGATGCTGAATATTTAGTGCTTGTTGTAAATCTAGGCTTAGCTTTAGATTTTTTTTGAATAGGTTGATTTAGATCTTTTCTATTAGTTTCGGGAAGCACTTTTCCTGCTGCAAAAAGTGACGAGAATAATATTAGGAGTGAATAAAAAAATATATTAACTCTCATAATATCTTATTTTAAATAATAATGAAAATTATACAGCCTAAAAATATAATAAATTATTAATATTTATTGTTTTTATTAAATATTAGATGAAATTCTTACTCACGAAGGATTGCCAAATGCCTAGCTATCATTTTTAATAGGTTCAGCATATCTAATCGAACTAACAAAAGAACGTTATGAGCAAGCATTCTCGTACTTCGTACGTTCCACGCTTTATCTCTAAAAACATTAAGTTGCTACCAATAATACTAGGTGCTTTTCTTGCGGGCCTTGCAACGCATTTAGTGCTTCATCCTGATTACCAGCCAACTTCTTCTGCTGTTATTGATGCTAAAAATTTTAGCTGCCGCGCTTGTTTTACGCCAGGCCAAGCTTGTTTGCCATTAATCATTCAAGAAATTGATAAAGCGCAATTATCGGTGCAAATGCAAGCCTACAGTCTTACGTCTAAGCCTATTGCTGATGCTCTTATTCGCGCCAAAATACGCAACGTGAAGGTAACCGTAATTGCTGATAAAAGTCAGCGTTATGAAAAATACACACAAATCAATGCTCTAAAGCAAGCTGGAATTGCTGTGTATATTGATGACAAGCCAGCGATTGCTCATAACAAAATTATTATTATTGATAGGGAAACAATCATTGGTGGATCTTATAACTTCAGCAATAACGCGGAAAAACGAAATGCTGAAAATGTAACGATTATCAAAAATAAAGAGTTTGCAGCACTTTATAATGAGAATTTCAAAAAGCGACTTAGTACATCAAATGCATATGAAACAATAAAAAAGCCTAAGGCAAAGCGCCAAGCACGCCGTTAATCCTTACGACATCTCATTAGGTTTTTGGATATGGGGAAGGAATTCATCGGTGTAATCGGCAAAAGGACTGAAAGCGGTGAAAATTTCCACCTTCACGTGATGGGCTTTCTCAAAGGCACGGATGGAAGTACGCAGGCGATCAGATGCACGCTGAATTTGTTCTTCAATCGTATAACTTTCCGCATAGCCTTCGTCTTCCCGCAACAGCCTGGCAACATCTTCCATTTGTCCAGCCTCTGCCATGACTTTTTCAAGACGAATACCAATACGCGGCCATTGACTAAGCCGCTGGCGTTCTTGGATGGAGCATATTTGCTCATGATTGGGAGAAACTGCTTGCTTTTTCATCGTTCACCCTGCGCGTTAAATTTTTCTTTTTTTCACCTTAAATGACGAGACTTGTAAGCAGTGCATCGGCTTGCGATAGCAACTGCTTTCTAATCGCTTCCTCACAAACCACCGAGCTAGACATTTCTTTATGAGCACTTTGCGCAAAAGGGGACGCGCTATCTAAAGAGTGGCTTAGGCAGGTTAAAAGAATCGTAATGACATTCAGCACTAAGCTTGCCAACGTAAGTTGCAATATAAGATTCTTCTTCATTTTCATGGCGAGGCCTTAATTACGTATTTAAAAGATGTTTAATGCATTATTTTTCGCAAGTTAACGTATATTTAATATTAAAATGATAAAAATTTTATGGTGCTAAATTTCTATTTTTTACTAAGCAACCAGCGTACAAACGTTAAATCAACAGTACTAGCAGGACTATGTGCGGCATATTTATAAATTTCTTGTGCAAGCGAGAAGGTATCCTTTTGGGAAATTGTCAAACTTTGCTCTTTAATCACCAGCTCGAGCGCTTTTAAGGATTCCACAAAAAGAGAAAGATTCCAAGGCTCTAGAGGAGCAGCAAATAAAGGAAGATGATCATTTGTTTCCTCAATAAGTTCAGCGACACTGCAATTCAAAGCTTTTGCGATGGTTTTGATAGTGTCAACGCCTGGGTTTTTTGAGCGCCCATAAATGATATTTTGTACAACGCTAGGTTTCATGCCAGCGGTTCTCTCAAGGGCATAAATAGATATATGCCTTTCGTCCATCACCTGTCGTAATTTCTTTGCAATACTCATGGCAGCCTACAAATAGCATTAAATATACGTAGTTTCCTTTAGAAGGTATCTTATCTTCAAAAGAATGTAAATAATAATAATGAAACAATGAATTCTAGCATTAAAAATATAAAAATTACACCTATATAAATACATAGTTGAAAAAATAGAATAAATACGGTAGGTAAAATTACGCTTCAATGCTTTGACAAAGATTTAGATGTTTAGAATAAAAAGTGAAGCTTACTTATGTCGCAAAAAAATACCGATTTACGACATTTGGTATTACGCTGCTGTCATTATAATCTTAGCTTTTGTGATAGTAACTGGCATAAGTTATTCTATTTATACTTCTCATATTCACAACGAAAATAGAGAAATTTCTTTAAAAGCTAGTCACATAGAAAAAACATTTTCTGAGCTTTTAGAGGAAACTAATCGTATTTTATCCTACGCCGGCCGTCAAATTATGCGCTTCGATAAAGCTAAAGATCTCCACTATATAGCGAGGTTTCTAGCTCAGGTTTGGGAAGCTGATTTCAAGGCTAAGTCATGCATCACCTTTATCGAATGGGATGATGATAAAAATATGCAACAAGCCAATAGTCAGATTGGAAAAGTCCCCACCCCTATTGATATGTCATTTCGTCTTCACACAAAAAAATGCCGTGAAATTCCTTGGAAACTCCAAGTTTCACCACCTGGAATTGGAAATCCAAGTGGATTGTGGGTCATTCCAGCTGGCGTTGGGATAATTGATATAGAAAAAACAAATTTTTAGGCATGCTAGTAGTAGGCATTAGTGTTGCTGCAATTACTACAAAAATTATAGGATTAACTCAGGCTGAGCAGATAAGCTTTATAATTCTAGACTATGATGGAAACGTTATTTTACAAACGGCCGATAACGAAGCTGACTTTAAAAGTCCCTTTCACACAGAGATCCTTCAAGAAATTTTGACCATGCCCAAGCAGGGATTTTTAAAGAATTCTTTACTTCACAATCATATTGATTACCGCTTTTATACAAAAATGAATGACTTACCCTACATCATTCTCGTTGGCCATCATTCATCGCTCTCCAGAAAAAAATTTTATGCACTTGTTTTGCCTAGGGTATTAGAATTTAGCTTAATACCTATATTCTGTTTGCTCTTACTTTATTTATTTAGAAAACACTTAATTCAGGTTTCGCAGCTTTCTTATAAAGCTCGTGAAAAATTTTTACAAACATCTAATGAGGATTTTTTTGTTTTAAGTGAGATTATTTTAAGGCGTCTTCGAATTTTTTTGAAAAATTCGCTCAGTGATCCTGAAAAATTACATATCATTGAAAACATATACGGGGATGTTATTCAATTAAAACAACTCTCAACCGCCAAAGTCAACATCCTTCCCATGAACGTAAACAAAACTCTAGAAGAAAGCGTGTTAGTTATCTCTCAATTAACGTTTTTGCAAAATAAAAAAATCACGTATGAATTTCAAGATAATATCCCCTTATTTGATACAGATGAACTGCGTTTCAAACAAATTATCCTAAGTCTTTTATCCATAGCGTTAGAAGGCACTAAAGATGGTTGTGAAATTCTGATACGCACTTATGTAGAAGCTAGTAATGATGACAAAAATCTTATCATTCAGATAATAGATAATGGTTTTGGTTTAAGCAGCTTTGAAATCAAAAGATTGCGCGATTCTCATCACTTTCCACCTTCCCAACATTTCAATGGTGCAGACCTAGACATTCAAGAAATTATCCGTCTTGTTGAATTATTTGGAGGTAAATTTCAGGAATTTAGCACGATTAATAAAGGTCTTAATATACGGTTATCTTTGCCTTACAAACAACATCAGAATCTCAATTCACAACCTAATCAAGCATCCAATATTTACGCTTTCACGAGAAAAAATTAGATTCTTATCTCTTCCAGTTCGAGATCAGAAAAGGCAAATTGAGACATGCACCCATCTTACTTATCGATATGATTCACTGAATCATGCTATCAAGTAGAGGAACGTCATAGAAAACACATCATCTACATTGGCTTTTGGGCTTCGATGGCGCAGTAGCCATTTACATCTTCACCACGTGATTTTAGACGCTTATAATTAAAAAGGTATGCTTGCTTAATTACCATTCCTCTTTTTTCAAGTGCTTGAATTAACGGCCTCGTATCCATCACATGCAAATAATCCGGAATGTCTTTAGCACAATCAGGAATGTAGCTGCGCATATTATGAATCTCACCCGGCCAAGGATTTCCATTTTCCCATCTTTCTTCATAGGTTGTATCAAAACCTTTTAGAGAATAATGATATGGGCTCATCGTCACAATAAAAACGCTTCCACCGGGTTTTAACCACTCAACAATTTTATCCATGGCCAATTCCATTTGCGACGGATTAAGAAAATGCACAACTCGACGCAGCAAAATCGCTCCTACCGAATTTGGAGGGAAAGAAGTCTGTTCAGGAAACGATCGCGTGTTTAAAAAAAGCCGACTCAAATTTCGTTTTGACGCATTTTTTCTAAGAATAAGCAGATGTCTTCTTTCAACATCATTAGCAATAAGAATAGCTCCCCTCTCGAGGGCCATAAGCGAAATAATACCATAAGCCGCCCCTACATCAACGGAAGGAACCCCTTCTCTCCCCCACTTTGCTGCAGACTCAATAAACTCATCCGAAAGTTTATCGCTTTCTAGCGTCATGTATTCGGCTTGGTTAAGCGTTGGGATTTTTCCACCCAAAGCTAGTGTTGGAATTTTAGGATCTCTAGATTCATTGCCCAAAGCTCTTGACTCAACAGCTATAGTAAAATTTTGATAATTGTCAGGCATCATCCCCCGCAGTGTAAAAAGAGAAGACATCAAGATCGCCACCATAAATACAAAACACGTTGAATCCTTACGCTTGATCAATTATTACGTCCTTAGTCGCACGAAAAGAAGGGAATGTCTATCCTGGCAAATTATACAAGTCTGGATGATTGTCTAGTTTCAATAAATTCAATGAATCTGCTATTTATTAGGAATTTCCCTTCTAATAATTAAATGGCAAACCTGTATAATTATCCAGCTTGATAACCACACAAAAGAGATTATGATGCACGCATTAATATTGCCTATGGAGGTTTTTGTGGCAAAAGCTAATCGACAAACATATAACCCTTTGCAGGACCCTGTGTATATGTCCGCACAAATGAAGAATTTTTTCCAAAGCTTATTAGTTCAGGAACTGCAGAAATATATTGAGGAAGATCATTTTTGCACAGCTATTGCTCTTGCTCATACGGATCATGAATCAGATTTGATAGATCAAGGGACAACAGAAAATTTGCGCTTCAACCATCATGTCTTTCATGAACACGAAAAACAATTATGCCGACAAGTAGAATTAGCCCTACAACGGCTTGCATGTGGAAACTATGGATATTGCGTCGTAACGGGAGAACCCATCGGCGTAAACCGTCTTATTGCCGCTCCTTATACAGCATACTGTTTAGATGCACAGGAGGAAAATGAGTTATCGCGACACTAATATAATATTAACGAGAAGGATTAGAGCTTTGCGCTTTTAATCTTTCTCGTCAATCCTTAAACACTCCACCGCAGCCCAATTGCAAATTAGACGTAATTTTGGCATAAATTCAAAGATAAACTCGGGCATTTCAAGATAATTAAAGCCTAAAGCATTTTGTTAAAAGGTTTTTAACGTTTCACGTGCTAAGCTCTAATCTGGAAAAATTAAAACAAATTTTATGAAATCGAACTTATTGCGCTGGATATATTTAATAGGGCTAAGCATTAATATTCTTTTCGCTGGTCCTCTTTTTGATAACTTTAAAGCTAAACAACAACCAAATTTGGTTGAGTTTGGAAATAAATATCTTAAAAACGTAGGGCCCCATGTGTTTTATCCATTCGGCGGTCCAGATGTCACTTACCCTTTATTAATGTTTCCTGATTTTGAAACACTAACATTGATGGGACTCGAACCAGCGCAGCCTGTCGATGATTTTCCCGTAGAGCTAGACAACCAATCCCTTAGCAACTTGTCCTCACTATACAAGCGTAGCTTCTTTATTACGGATCAAATGGCATCGGGCGTAAGAAACGTTACCACGATTATTTTAAAACAGCTTGAAAATTTAGGAGCCACAAATATCGCCGTAAAAGCTATTGATGGAAAATCAAATGCTGTACAGCTGACTTTCACGTACAATGATAAACAGCGCCTTATTAGATATTACAAGTCAGGACTTGATAATGATCAAATTAATCTAGAATTTTTAGCCTCACTTAAGCCATTTGACGCTGTGCTATTTAAAGCTGCCTCGTACCTTCCTCATCAAAAGAAATTTAAAACGTTTAGAAACTTTATGTTGGAAAACGCCAACATTTTTGTGCAAGACAGCACCGGCATTCCGTTTGAATTTTTAAAAGATCGTTTCACTTTGGACTTGCACGGTCAATACTTAATGCCGTATAAATTTCCTGGAGGTTTTGAGCAATTAAGTTTCAAAGCATACAGCGAAAGCTTAAATAAACCTGCGCTAAATGTTTGTTTTGGATACGGATGCAGAAAAGTTCCCACTAATATTTTGATTGCTCGAAAGAAGGAAGTGGCAAGTTTATAAAAGGGGCAAAATGTATTTTGCGATTTTTAAGTCAGTTATTAGCTTTCTATTAGTGATTGAATTTTCTTATTTTTTATATGCATCTGAAGATACTGATGATTTTTCAAATCCAGATTCAACACACGGCAAAGTACCTATTCATCTAACTTCTCATAAAAAAGCAATACAAACGTATGAAAAGGAATTTCAGGATCTTTTTAATGGTTATTGTGTATCGCGCTGCTTAGCAGAATTCGATACGAAAGAATTTTTGCAAGCTTTAGTAGATAGCTTTTTAAAAGACTACTCTTTGGAAGAGTTGCTAGAATTACCTAACACAATAAATGAACCCAATATTAGGTATGCAGAGCGCTTAAGCTCTTTTACTTCTTTATTTCATCTAATTGTAAATAAAAAATAACGGTTCTTTGCCAATAACACATAAATCCCTTATGATATGATGAAAATAAAGACTGAGAGTATTCTTGGATTCTATTTCTAGTGCAGATAAAAAAACGTTATGGGCTGTTTGCTGGGTAACGTTTTTGTGGAGCGTAGCTTCATTAATGGTTTTTTCTCTCCTCCCGACTTTTTTAACTGATGAGTTAAAAGTTTCAAAAACGACGCTTGGATTTATTGAAGGGGTGGCAATATTCACCGCTTTTTTGGCAAAAGTTTTCTCAGGCGTGTTCAGTGATTTATTCAAAACAAGAAGATCACTGATTCTAATAGGCACCCTTGGCACCGCTGCGGTTAAACCTTTGTTTGCACTATCTTCAGGTGTGTGGTCCATTTTTTGGGCACGAACTCTTGATAGACTAAGCAAGGGCGTACGCTCCGCACCTTCAGATGCCCTTATTGCTGATATCAGCCCTAAATCTAGCCAAGGAGCCTCCTATGGCATGCGTTACACTTTAGAAACAGCAGGCTTTGTGGTTGGCGGAGCATTAGCATCAGGCTTATTTGCGCTCACTCAAAATTATCGCGTGGTATTTTGGTTTTCTATTCTACCTGGCATTTTTGCTTTAATTGTTTTGTATCGATTTGTGCATGATAATAAAGCCATAAAAAAGCAAGTAACCTGGCATTGGGCTGAAGTACGTAATTTACCAAAACGCTATTGGCAAATTCTTGGCGGCATTTTTATTTTGATGCAAGCACGATTCAGCGAAGCATTCTTAAACTTACGCGCAAAAGATTATGATTGGTCAGTAGCGCTAATTCCCCTTCTATTTGTTGCCTATAATATAGTGTGCGCAAATACCGCATGGCCTATGGGTAGGTTTGCGGATAAAACTAGCAAACTGCGCGTTTTACTACTTGGCTTGCTTGTTCTTATTTTAGCAAATTGCATTATGATTATGGCCCCCAACAAATATTGGATTATTTTAGGTTTTATGCTTTGCGGCCTGCATATGGGAATGACGCACGGCGTATTAGCCGCCTTAATTGCTGAAAACACCCTTTCTCACTTGCGAGGAACAGCCTTCGCCATGTATTACTTAACAACTGGTGTTGCAGTATTACTTGGAAATACAATCGCAGGATTTTTAGCAGAGCACTTCCAGAGCGGCGCTTTCTATGGTGGTCTGATTTTTACAAGTCTTGCTGGACTATATTTTTATAAATTATCAAAAGAGCATGCATAACGTTCTTCATAATTTTTGCAAAAAATTTTTTTCCGATAACGTGTACGGAGGCATACTTATTGTGCTCTCCACCATAGCATCCACCACAACAAGCGCTACAACCCATAGCATTTCTAAAGAATTACCACCGATGGAAATCCTTTTTTTTAAGTGCCTTGCTGGGTTATTAATACTTTTAGCGATTTACAGACAACGTTTTTTTTCTTTTTTTAAAACGTCTATTTTGCCTATTCATGGTCTGAAAGGCCTTTCAGGTGCACTTGGTAGTTGGGCATGGATCAGCGCGGTTATGTATCTTCCATTAGCCGAATCATCAGCCCTTTCAATTACAAGCGCTTTTTTTACAAGCCTTGGGGGAATGCTTTTTTTTAAAGAAAAATTTCACCTCAAAGCCTGGATTGCTATCATCGCGGGATTCGCAGGAGTAATGCTAATTCTGCATCCAAGCCAAAAAATTTTCAGCTATTATGCCTTCTTACCTCTTTTATCAGCTTTCTTTTTTTCCGCATCTTCATTATTTGTAAAACGTTTATCAAAGGATGATTCCTCGCAAACCACGCTAATTTATCTTCTAAGTTTCATGGCTTTATTTGCATTATTAAGCCAATTATATACGCCGTGGATTTTTCCACCTTCCTCTGAAATACTAAAATTAGCAGTTATAGGATGCAGCTATATGTTAACGCAAACATGTATCATCGAAGCATATACATACGCTCATACAAGCTTTATCGCACCTTTTAAATATGCAAGATTCCCCATCAATATTTTTGCTGGCGTTATTTTCTTTGCAGAACTGCCTCCGCTTACCACAGTACTAGGAGGCAGCGTTATTTTGCTTAGTTATGCTTGGCTGATTCGCATTGAATATAGAAATAAGAGAAGAAAAAGTTAAGCTGCTTCTGAACTACATTTAGATTTGCGCTGGCGCATGCTTTCCGATTTTAATTGACCACACGCAGCCAAAATATCACGCCCTCTTGGTGTACGCACGGGAGATGCATAACCAGCGCGATACACAACTTCTGCAAAAGCTGAAATTGCCTGTGGTGTTGAACACTCATACGGGCTACCTGGCCATGGATTAAATGGGATTAAGTTAATTTTCGCAGGAATTCCTTTGATAAGCTGCACAAGTTTTCTTGCCTCTGCTACCGAATCATTCACGCCTTTCAGCATCACGTATTCAAAAGTAATACGGCGCGCGTTACTAAGGTTTGGGTACTGACGACAAGCTTCTAGTAGTTCCTTTATAGGGTATTTGCGATTAAGAGGCACAAGTTCATTACGCAATTCATCGGTCACAGCATGAAGAGAAATCGCAAGGCTTACACCAAGATCACGACCGCATTGTTCAATCATCGGCACGACACCTGAGGTGGAAAGGGTAATTTTGCGCTTTGATAAATTAATACCTTTTTCATCCGTTAGAATTTTAATGGCGGTTGCTACATTTTCATAATTATATAAAGGCTCACCCATGCCCATCAGGACCACATTGCTAATGTGGCGATTACCAATAGGCGTTGGCCATTCGTTAAACACATCACGCGCCACCATAACCTGCCCCACTATTTCTGCCGAGGTTAAATTACGCACCAACATTTGCGTACCGGTATGGCAAAACGAGCAGGTCAGCGTACAGCCAACTTGAGAGGAAATACAAAGTGTACCGCGATCAACTTCTGGGATATGGACAGTTTCGGCTTCTTGATTGTCAGAAAAACGCAAAAGCCATTTTTGTGTTCCATCGGTAGATGCTTGAGCTTGCGCGACGTGTGGGCGCTCAATGGTGTAAAAATTCGAAAGAATTTCTCGACCAGGCGCTGCAATATTTGTCATGGCGTCAAAATTGCGCACCCCATGATGATAAAGCCAATTCCAAACCTGCTGAACACGAAAAGAAGGTAAGCCCAATTCCACGAATTGAGCATTTAGCGCCTCTCGGCTTTGGCCAATAATATTAATTTTTGTCATGAATTAGATATAGGGATTATCTTTTAGATAAGCAAGTTTTAAAACTGACCTATATATGTCTAGAAGATGTAAACTTTTAATCTCAGATTAACGAATTGCAATAACCCTGAATAGCAACCAACATTGTGCTTGTAATTTGTATTTTTGCAACATATATATACTTTATTGCTATTTTTGGTAATTTTTATGAAAACTATGAAAACGTTTTGTTTAATCCTAGCCTTTATATTTTTTAAAGCTTCAGGCATAGATGGTGAATTACAAGAACATCTCGATCGCATTCAGAAAACTACAGGACAACCAGTAACAGGCGGAGAATACCTTGCCTTTACTCTTTTTGGGGGAAGCTTCACGAATGAGGAACGCTTAGAAAATTTATGCGCAACTCGAAAAGGATGCGAGATTCGTTCTTTTAAAGAAAAACTTAACAGATCAAATATAACTGCAGTAGACGATAGTAACCCTAACAGAGACCTTGCAAAATATCTCGTTTATAATAATTCATCAGATGAACTGAGCATTCTTTATGGGACAGGATATTCATTGCGAAATCCTGGTTCTACGACTCATTTATATGCCCATCTTATCAGCCATGCGTTCTCTAGCGCTAGCACACAAAAGGTTACTATTTACGCACCAATTCTAACAGAATACTTTGGGCATCACGTTGAATACTTAAAATTAGAATGTCATCGCTCAGGTGCAGACATTCACGTTTTTTTCAATATTTTTGACAGTTTAGAATATAGAGATAGAAAAAAGGATAGTAAAAGAATAACAGAACCTTTTATTACGGGTGGTACCGATAATTGGTTTAAAAAGCTTGGGATACGATTAAGTCCTACGACTATAATTACCTATCATCACTTAAGTGTGCAAAGCTGCATTGGTTCTGATTGCAATGTTTTTGCAAATGCATTTTTAGCGATAAAATGGTTAAAAGATATAGATCCACAAGATATTACAGATTATCGCTCGTTGCACAAAGTAATGCAAAAAATGATAGATCTTGGAATTGTACTTGATGGTGCCGATCATACATCCAGAGGTCTTTTTGAAAATATCATGGGCCTTATTGAGAGTACGAGTAAGTACATGGGGACTTTACAACGTTATGAACTTGATAATCCAAGCGCAATGTGGAAAAGGATTCCTAAGTTATTTAGTTACAGAGCGATCGAGCTCAGCATGAGAGCAATTGTTGGTACAGGAGAATTTATCCTTGCTATGCTAGGACTTGAATAAAACTTTACTAAATAAGAAAAAGAGCCTCTATTTTTTAAGATTCTTAAAGAAGGCTCTTTTTCAGCTTATTTTTGTTTTTACTAGAACTTCAGACATTCCTTGCGTCACGATTTTAGCAGCTTTCTCACAAGCTTCATCGATACTTAGAAATGTTGTATCCAAAATAATGGCATCGTCTGCTGCGTTCATCGGTGCTACTTCACGATGTTGATCACGCCGATCGCGTTGTTTTATCTCTTCCAAAACTTTTTCCAGAGTTTCTTCATCAAGCTCTTTGGTACGGCGTAATGCACGAACTTGTTCATCGGCCGTTATATAGAGCTTTATATCAGCATCTGGCAATACAACTGTTCCCACGTCGCGTCCATCCAGTACGGCTCCTTGGTATTTTTTCTCTATTTTAGTAGCAAAATCACGCATTTTTTGCGTTAGAACACGCCTAAGCGACGGCACAACAGCTACTTGTGAAGCAACGGAGGCAACTTTCTCATTACGGAGATTTTCTTCAGCTATATTATTAATGTTTACTTTTTCAGCAATTTTTTCCAAATGCACAACATCTAGCACATCCACGCCTTCTTGAATCACAAGCCGCGCTGCTTCTCGGTATAACAAGCCGGTATCCAGGTGCTTTAAATTAAACTCTTCGCTTAAAAATTTTGCGATTGTTCCCTTACCAGCACCAGCAGGCCCATCAATAGCAACAGAAAATGACATTTTTTATTTTCCTTTTTTCTTAAAGAACCTTGTTTGAAAAAAACTTGCAAGTTCTTTTTTTATTTATCACAATTCGCTCTATGGAAAATACAAAAATTCTTATTATTGGTACAGGTGCTTGGGGCACAGCTTTGGCTATCAGCCTTCATAACGCTGGTAAAAACGTTGCATTATGGGGAAGACGCAAAGAGCATGTAGAAAAATTATGCGCTGATAGAGAGTCTACCTATTTACCTGGAATAACTATTCCGGAAACGTTATCTATTACGAATGATGTTGCTGAGATTGCAATAGCTAAACTACTTTTATGGACAGCACCGGTGCAACAAAGTCGCGAACTTATAGAATGCTTGAGCACACATATGCCCCAAGACTGTCCTATTGTTGTTTGCAGCAAAGGGCTAGAACTTCAAACACAAAAGCCTATTTCAGAAATTTTTAAAGAATCTTTGCCAAATTCGGTGGGTATGCTTTCTGGGCCTAACTTTGCGGATGAGATTGCTAAGGATTTGCCTGCTGCTTCAACACTTGCTTTTAAAGATTTAGAGTTGGCTAAAAATATAAGCTACGTGTTACGGCATAAAGCTTTTCGCGTATATGCGTATGACGATGTCATTGGCGTTGAATTAGCAGGAGCATTAAAGAATGTTATTGCCATTGCGGCAGGTATTGTGATGGGTAAAAATTTTGGACAAAACTGTTTAGCAACGCTTATAACACGTGCAAATGTTGAAATAAGCCGTATCATATGTGCTTTAGGGGGAGAAAGAGACACCACTCAAACACTTGCTGGTATTGGCGATTTAATGCTGACTTGCTCTAGCGAAAAATCGCGCAACACTAGCTTGGGTATTTCTTTAGCGCATGGTTTATCTTTGGAAGAGATACTAAATACCAGAAAAAACATCACTGAAGGGGTGCCAACGACAAAAGTTGCCTTTGAATTAGCAGGAAAGCATAAAATTCATGCGCCAATCATTTGTGCTGTTTATGATATTTTGTACGCAAAAAAACCTATTGATGATGTGCTTGAAGAGCTGTTTAGCACGCAACATGATCGAGAGCTTGAGTGATGCAATATTGGCTTATTAAATCGGAACCAAGTGCATGGTCTTGGAATGATCAGGTTAGGAAAAAGATCACTAGCTGGGATGGAGTGCGAAACTATCAGGCCCGTAATAATTTAAGGCAAATGAACATTGATGATCTTTGCTTTTTCTATCATTCGGTTGTTGGTAAAGAGATTATGGGTATTGTACGTGTGTGCTCGGCCTATAAGCCAGATCCTACCGATGAAACAGGGAATTTTGGCTTGGTTGATGTAGAGTATGTAGAAGCGTTACAAAAGCCTGTATCGCTGGAGCAAATTAAGCAAACCAAAGAATTGCAAGATCTACCCTTAATCAAGCAATCACGTCTTTCGGTAATGCCGATAACGCCACAGCAGTGGGAGTGCGTGTTGAAGTTGGGAAAGTGAAAAAGCACCCCAGTGAGGGTGCCCTTTTATATAATTCGCTGGAAAATTAGATTAGTTGATTGCAGCAACTATATTCAAAATATCTTGGCGGTATACTGCTTGATGAGCGCGCACATCATCCAATACTTGGTTATAGTTTGGACCTCCTGGGTTATTTAAGGTTTCCAAAACCGCGTTCATAAACGCATCATTAATTTCAGCATCAGCAAGTTGCGTTTTTTCCATTTCCATACATTCAGGCGGAAAATAGAGACCATGGACACCCATTGCTGGATTAGTAAGCTCATATAACAAAATATCACGTGCTTGGTGATAAAGATCTAGGTTAGCAGCTCCAACGCCAACAGGTCCACGATCTAAGGCAGCTCTAACTGCATCTAAATCGTACATATGCCTGTTTGCAGGAGGATTAGCAAAATGCGCTCTAATTCCATCCGGTGTTAGTTCAACTCTTTCCATAGCCACAAGCGAGCTAGAAAGAATCGTTGCTGCCAATAAGGCTAACGTGTATTTTTTCATTATTTAATCCCTTAAAAACTTCATTACGTTTTTTATATAAGAACTTTTATAATAAAACGCAATAATTATTTTTCAATATTAATACTCAACTGTATTAGCCTCAGCATATATATCTTGCAGCGCTTGAGAAAAGGTCATCACGGTTTGCTGTTCTCCACCAAGTTTGCGGATCGCTACGGTTTTTTCCTCTGCTTCGCGCTTACCTACCACATAAACGTAAGGGATTTTTTGTAAGGAATGCTCACGAATTTTATAAGAAATCTTTTCGTTACGCGTATCAAGCTCCGCCCGGATACCCTTCTCGCGTAGTTGATTTAGTAAATCTTGTGCATAGTCATTAGCTTCCGTCGTAATGCTTGCGACAACCACTTGTACTGGAGCTAGCCATAGGGGAAACTTACCAGCGTAATGTTCAATAAGAACACCAACGAAACGCTCTAACGAACCAAGTACGGCACGGTGTAACATCACCGGATGATGCTTTTGGCCATCTTCCCCAACGTATGTTGCATCAAGACGCTCTGGTAAACAGTAATCAACCTGCAACGTACCACACTGCCATTCACGACCAATGCAATCCTTCAAGACAAACTCGAGCTTAGGACCATAAAAAGCCCCCTCGCCTGGATTTAGACTATATTCAATGCCGGCTGCAAGCGTTGCTTCTTTAAGTGCAGCTTCGGCCTTATCCCAAAGTTCATCGGTACCTGCGCGCACTTCGGGGCGATCCGAAAATTTCACCTTAAAATCATCAAAACCAAGGTCTTTGTACATGCCTTTTAATAAATCACAGAAGCTTTTAGTTTCTGAAATAATTTGATCAGGTGTGCAAAATATATGCGCATCGTCTTGCACAAAGCTGCGTACACGCATGATACCATGCAAAGAACCACTAGGTTCATTACGATGACACGCACCAAATTCCGCCATACGTAATGGTAAATCTCGGTAGCTTTTTAAACCTTGTTTAAAAATTTGCACATGACATGGGCAGTTCATTGGCTTAATCGCCAAGACTTTATCTTCATCAGCTTGCACGCTGTACATATTGGTGCCGAATTTATCCCAGTGACCAGATGCCTCCCAAAGAGAACGATCAACTAGGTGGGGGGTGCGTACTTCTACATAATTAGCTTTTTCAATGCGTTTGCGTACGAAATTTTCTAGATTACGATAAATTGTCCAACCTTTAGGATGCCAAAACACGGAGCCTGTTGCTTCTTCTTGCATATGAAAAAGACCAAGCTCAGCACCAAGTTTGCGATGATCACGTTTTTCAGCTTCTTCAAGCATATGCAAGTATTCATCAAGCTGTTGCTGTGTTGCCCAAGCGGTTCCGTAAATACGTTGCAACATCACATTGCGATGATCACCCCGCCAGTAAGCGCCTGCAAGCTTCATCAATTTAAATGCGTGCCCTACTCTTTTTGTTGTTGGCAAATGAGGTCCTCGACAAAGGTCAATAAATTGCCCCTGACGATATAAACTAATGGTTTCGCCTTGCGGAATTCCTTCAATAATTTCTGCTTTAAAATGCTCTCCCATGTCTTTGAAAAAAGGAATAGCATCATCACGATTCCATTCCTCGCGCACAATGGCAATATCTTGATCCACGATATCGTGCATGCGCTTTTCAATGGCTGGCAAATCATCTATTGAAAGGGATTTTTTTGGATAAATATCGTAGTAAAAACCATTTTCAATCGCGGGACCAATGGTAATTTGCGTATCGGGATATAGCTCTTTTATAGCCTGCGCAAACAAGTGCGCCGTGTCATGGCGAATAACTTCAAGCCCTTCATCGCTAGACTTGGTAATAATTTCAATTTGGGCACCATTTTGAACGGGCTGATTTAAATCTTTTAGATCGCCATTTACACGAATAGCAACGGCATCTTTGGCAAGCCGCGGAGAAATCGAGAAAGCAATCTCTTCGCCTGTTGGAATTTTTTCAAATACTTTTTCGGAACCATCTTTAAGACGTATCGTGATCATAAAACAAAAGAGCTAATTGATATCTTTTTGTAGCATAAGATTGCATTCTACAAAAGATAGGCTTTATTTGGAAGCAGGAGAAGCAGGCATGCTGAGATCTTTTAATTTTGCCGCACTACCACTCGGGTTCGTTTTTTGCATGGTCTCTGTGTTACTTGAGCAGGCAGTGAGTAATAAAAAATAACAAATAGCGTAAAACATCGATTTCAAGCATTTCTGATTTCTACTTAAAGCTTACGCACAAAAAAAATACATGTAAATTATTGACTTGAAATTGTGCGCACGTTTTTGATCTCAGTCTTCGCCAGACATAGTTTCCCCGTTTAAAGAGTTGGTATCTCTGTATCTGTATCGAGTAAAAACTTGCTCACTACTTTTGTAAGATAAAATTTATGAAATTCTCTAAGTAAATGAATAAAACTTGAATCATCCCCATCAACTGAAATAGGAAAAATCTCAATTTCTGGCATGGTTTTTGTAAAAAGCCAAAAGCTTCTTGGCATGTGAAAATGACTCGTTACAAGAGCAATAGATTTAAAATCGTGCTGTTTGACCCAAGTAGCTGCTTCTAAGGCATTTGAAAACGTGTTAACCGCACCGTAGCCAAGATCCGTAAACTGATGAAAATCATCATAGCCTTTAAGTTGCTTTGCTTTGATGATTTCCAATTTTACAATTTTATCAACACCTGAGATTAAGACACGCTTTGCTTTTAGCTTTTGAAAAAGCGCCATACCTTTTTGAATTCGTTCTTTTCCACCTGTTAGAATAACAATTCCATCAGCAGAAAAATTTTGATCAGAAAATTGTTGTGTTTTATAATAAAAATCAATTAGGCCAAAAGCCCAAAAGAAAAAGGCAGCACTAAGACCGAGTAATTTTAAACGCATGCCCATAACTTTTTTAACATCATTGTCACAAGCATATAGGTAACACCAACTCCAAGCACTATACAAAAGTAAGGCAGCATGAAATAGAAAAATACTGAAGGCAGGGCAAAACCATAAGGAAAAAATGCCATGTGTTCCGTTATTGAATAAAGAAACCAACATAGAAAGCAAGCGCCTGCAAAACCATATATTGAGCTTAGGGCAATACATCTTGCCATAAACCAGCAGTATAATTTTTTGATATACAAAGGAGTAGCCCCCAAAAGAGCAAGACGTTCTATATTTCTCGAATGTTGCATAAATAATGTTCGCGTCATTAATACTAAAACAGCCAAAAATGCCGCACCAAAACAAACAATGATCGAATCAAGAAGATAGCTTAAAATCTTGAATGAAGACACAAATTCTGCAGCGTAACGAGGCTGCGAATACACTAACGCATCTGGAACAATTTCCTTAATTTCGCTCTCAATGAGCAGCATTTTTTCCTTAGAAGATGTTTTTAAATTTAGTTCAATAAAAACAGGAAAGGGAATAGATTCAAGCCACGATGAACTCATGCCTGCTTGAGGATTAAACATGCGATCAAACGATTTCTCATCAATTTTTTTATAGTCTTTTACCACCTCAGACTGTTTTAAAAAATTTTCAATTTCCTGAGTATCTTGTTCTAGTTGCTCATCATTACCATTATAAGGAATTAGCACATAACTTTCTTGTTCCGGATGAAATTGCCACGATTTTATAAAATGGTGGACACCGTTTGAAGAAATGCTTGCAAGATAAAGTAACCCTATCAAAATAGAAAGCGTTAACATAAATGTTTTGCGATTTTTATCGTATAAAAGAGGCAAATCTGTAGGCATCGAAAAGATCATGCAAACCTCTCTGCATTTTCACCAAAAGTCATAGAGTTTCTCAGTTCATTCGTCTGCTTAATTTTTCCATGATGCAAAATATATTGGAAACAATCACTTGAATTTACTAGCTGGCGATTATGAGTTGTCATAATAATTGTTGTCCCTGTTTTTACTAATTCTTTAAACAGATCCATTAATCTTTTCGACTGCACATCATCAACGTTGCCTGTTGGTTCATCTGCAAGAAGTATCTTCGGCTTACGAATCACAGCCCTGGCGACAGCCACCCGCTGTTTTTGGCCCGCTGATAACTGTTTAGGAAAATAATGAAGATAGTCTCCAAGACCTGCCCAATCAAGCAAATCTTTTGTATAAGTTTTAGCTTTTTTGGAAGAAATACCTTGAAGTTTCAAAACAAGGGCAACATTTTCTTCTACATTCAAATGATCAAAAAGTTCGCACTCTTGTAACACAATACCGATTTGTTGCCGGAACAACGCCCTTGTTTGTATTGTGAGATTTCTGGTATCTACCCCAAGCACATTAATAGAACCATGCGTTGGCAAAAGTTCATTGTACATTAATTTAAGAAAAGAAGACTTTCCCGAACCACTATCACCAGTTAGGAAATAGAAGGCATGAGAGTTAAAAGAGATACTAACATTTTTTAAAATTTCTTGAGCAGAGTGAGAATAAGAGAAACTGACATTTTGAAATTGAATAAGAGGAGAAAATTCACTATTAGACATTATCAACTCTTAAACAGCTTTGGCGCACCCGATACGATTCGAACGTACGACCTTTGCCTCCGGAGGGCAACGCTCTATCCAGCTGAGCTACGGGTGCACATTCTGGAATGTAGCGGTATTTATACTGATTTAACAATACCTAAATCCATTTGTATCTTTTAATTTTAAGTGTAGTTGAAAAAAGTATTTAAAAGAAAGAAAAACTTCTATTTCATTCTTGGAAAATACGCTGGTAGATTTTTTGCAACGAAACTAAATCGGCAATTGGAATATGCTCATCCACATGATGAGCGGTTTTATTTAAAAGCCCTAGTTCTAACACGGGGCAAATTTTTTGAATAAAGCGCGCGTCCGATGTGCCGCCCGACGTTGAGTATTGGGGATAAGAGCCTGTTTCTGCTTCAACAGCTTTTGAAACTTTCTGCATCCATCCCTCAGAATGCGTGATGAAAGGCTCTGCTGAAGGAAGTGCTGTTACTGAAATTTCACAAGGACCATATTGTGCTTTGACTTTTAAAGCTTCTAAGTTAATGCGTTCTTCTAAGTTTTTAAAATTGTGCAAGGAATTAAAACGAATATTAATAGAGGCAGAAGAAACGCCAGGGATAATATTATACACATCATTCGGCATATTCATTTTAACAATCTCTAGGTTGCTAGGATCAAAATCCTTCGCTCCTTCATCGAGTGGATGACTTGTGAGGTTTTGTAAAAGCATCACCAACGGATTAGCGGCATTCTGAGCTAGGTGGGGATACGCCACATGCCCTTGCCTTCCATGAACAACAATGTCAAAGCTGATGCTACCGCGGCGTCCATTTTTAATCGTATCGCCCAATGTATGAACAGATGTTGGCTCACCCACAAGTGCAAAGTCCGGTATATGATTATTGGACTCTAACCAGGGAATAATTTTTGCTATACCGTCTTTTGCCGGCCCTTCCTCGTCCGTTGTTAAGAGGACGCTGATGGAACCTTTATGTTGAATATCAGCAAGAGCTGCTAAGAAAGCCGCAATAGCACCCTTCATATCTGCAGCTCCACGACCGTATAAAATATTATTTTCCACAACGCCAGCAAATGGAGGATGCTTCCAGCCATCTCCTGTAGGAACCACATCCACATGCCCCACAAACATAAGGTGAGGATTATCATTTCCTTTTCGTGCAAATAAATTATCAACACTACCAAAAGGCAAACGCTGAATATTAAATCCAAGATCTTCAAGATATTTCTGAATAAAATCTAGAGAATCTGCACCTTTAGGTGTAACAGAATCAAATTGGATAAGCTTTTGTGCAAGTTCTATAACGTTCATCATTAATCGCGTAGCAATTCATTAATACCTGTTTTAGAGCGTGTTTTTTCGTCCACCGTTTTTACAATTACTACACAGCTTAAGTTGACACCACCCGTTGATGGAAGAGATCCAGGAACAACAACAGAGCATGCAGGAATACGACCGTAATAAATAGCGCCGGTTTGGCGATCTATAATCTTGGTAGAAGCGCCAATAAACACACCCATGCTAAGCACGGCGCCTTCTTCGATAATTACGCCTTCAGCCACTTCAGAACGCGCTCCAATAAAGCAATTATCTTCAATGATAACGGGGGAAGCCTGGACTGGCTCAAGCACACCACCAATTCCCGTACCGCCAGAAATATGACAATTTTTACCAATTTGTGCACAAGAACCAACCGTTGCCCAAGTATCAATCATTGTGCCTTCATCAACATATGCGCCAATATTTACAAAGCTTGGCATAAGCACCACGTTCTTAGCAATGTATGCACCCTGACGAACTACTGAGCCTGGCACGCTACGAAATCCCGCTTTAAGAAATTGCTCTTGGTTCCAATTTGATGACTTGAGAGAAACTTTATCAAAAAAAGGCACAGGTTGTGCTTGTTGAAGTTGATTAGGATTCAGACGAAAAGACAATAAAACGGCTTTTTTTATCCAAGTATTTACGTGCCAACCACTAGAGGTTTTTTCAGCAACTCGAATTCTTCCCGCATCAAGCTGTTGAAGAGTTTCCTCTATTGCTGTTTTAAGATCGCTTGTTATCTCTAAATTTGCTCGATTTTCCCAAGCCGTTTCAATAATGCTTTGCATTTTTATATCCTTATATCATCAACAATCAGGGTGAGTTGCTGCCTTCCTTGCCACTCATCCACCTTTATATTACCAGCTACTTCAACTGGGCCACGATGTTCTAAAATTTTTTGTAAAGGTGTTTGCATTGCCCGAAAAGCCATTGCTTTTAAACGTTTACCGGTTTCATCCTGCAGTTGCAAGCGAATATGATATTCACCAACCACATCGGCAAAAACGCAGACCATATGCTTAAAAGCAAAGGTTGGTGTAGGATGTCCATTTCCATAGGGCTCAAGCTGCTGCACATGTTGCATAAATTGTTGATTAAGACCATCAACCGTTAGGTATCCATCAATGCTTAACTTTAATTCCCTGTTTTGCATATGAGGAAATGCAGCTTGATCAATGAAATCATAAAATTCATCGTAGCATCCATTAGTAATAGTAAACCCTGCCGCCATTGCATGCCCACCACCTTTACTTAATAAGCCTTTGTGTACAGCTTGGTGCATCAACACTCCCATATCAAGTCCTGTTACCGAACGGCCCGAACCTTTTTGTTCACCTTCCCAGTCGGTTACCACCAGTGCGGGCTTGTGATATTTTTCCTTTAAACGGCTTGAGACAATACCTATAACGCCTGGGTGCCAATTATCACCTTTGACCATAATAATTGAGCGTGTATCAAGACTATTCTGATCAACTTGGATAATAGCTTCTGCAAGGACTTGTTGTTCAATTTCTTGGCGCTGCAAGTTTAACGTATTAAGTTGCGTTGCAATTTCTTGCGCTTCCAAAAGATCTTGCGTAAACAGTAACTTAGAACCGAGATCAGTTTTTCCAACCCGTCCACCTGCATTTACACGCGGACCAATAACAAAGCCAAAAGCATACGCAGAGGTAATGCCGGTTTTAAGCCCTGCAATATCTGCAAGTGTTGCTAACCCTAAATTTTTACGAGATCTTGCAACTTTTAAACCTTGCGTTACTAGGGCTCGATTTAGCCCCTTCAAAGGCATTACGTCGCATACTGTACCAAGTGCAACAATATCTAGATAACTCAATAAATCTGGCTCTTGAATTGTCTTGAAATAATCCAAATGACGCAGCGAACGATTAAGGGCCACCAAAAATAAAAACACAACTCCTGCAGCACATAATAATTTTAAGTCGGTACGTTCGCCTAAGTCTTGATCCAACCGATTAGGGTTAACAATTATAGCATTCGGAAGACGTGTTTCTGCGGTGTGATGATCAAAAACAAGAACATCGAGACCACACTTTTTAGCTTCATCAAGCGCTTCAAAAGCCGTTGTGCCGCAATCAACCATTAAGCAAACGCTGTAGCCATCCTGACTTAGTTTTTTAAGTGCTTGTGCATTTGCTCCATACCCCTCATCAAGACGATCGGGGATATACAAGCCTGTTGAAATACCAATATCGCGAAAGTAGCGCCTTAAAAGCGCTGATGAGGTTGCTCCATCCACATCATAATCGCCATAAATCACTATTTTTTTTTGCTCTTGAATCGCAGTAATTACTTTTTCAACAGCTTGATCCATATCTTTCAAAATTGAAGGATCGGGTAAATATTTTTTCAAAGAAGGCAATAAAAATTCTTCAACTTTATCGTGTTGAATATTTCTTGAAACAAGAATTCTTGATAAAAGTTCAGGCAATTCAAATGACTGCATATACTGCATAACCAGCCGATCTTCAGCTGCTGCTAGCACCCAATCAAAACCTTTCAGTGAGCGCATCATGTTGTGGAAGATTACCAGTAAAAACAATAGAAGCAGGACCGATCATAAACAATTCTTTCTCATCCCATTGCACCCATAAGTCGCCACCCTCTTGAGATACTTTTACTTTATTTTCGACTAATTTATGCGCATAAGCGCCAACAACTGTTGCGCAAGCACCGCTACCGCAAGCAGGCGTAATACCTGTTCCTCGTTCCCAAACTTTTAATTGCAAATGTGTTGAATCAATAACTTTTACAAAATCAACATTTGTACGCAACGGAAAACCTGGATGATTTTCAAGCCCTGCACCATATTGAGACGCCAAATCAACATCATCAACAAAACAAATTAAATGTGGATTCCCAACGTGAACAGCGACAGCATCTGGCGTAGAAAGATGTCCTAGTGACTCTGGGCCATCAAGTATTTTAACGGTCGGTATTGGCATCTGAACTTTAATCATATCAGCATCTTGCTGACAATTTAAAATTCCGCCGATTGTTTCAATAGTAATAGAGTCTTGCTGTTTTTTTTCCATAAGGTATTTTGCAATGCAGCGACTGCCATTACCACAACTTTCAGCTTCCGAACCATCTGCATTAAAAAAACGAACGCGAATCTGCTCGTTATTTTCTTGAGCAATAACAACCTGATCGCAGCCAATGCCGTATCTACGGTCAGCTAAATGCCGACTTAAATTGCTAAAATTGTCCTCTGGAATGCCTGGATTAACAAGCATAACAAAATCATTTCCCAAACCTTGTGCTTTGATAAATTCCATATTACACCTTGATCACTTCTAACATTAAATCGATAAGAATTCCCTCTCGTACACCGCGATCTGCAATTTTCATTGTTTTAAGGGGGAGAGCATCACATATCGCTTTCAAGATATTTGAGCCGGTTAACACATAGTCGGCTCTGCTAAATCCAATGTTTGATTGATCAAGACGCTCTTCGCGCGTCATTTTTAAAATACGACTTATCACATTATATAAATCGGAATACAAAATAGACATTCCATCAATAACACGTCGATCATAATGCTCAAGCCCTAAATGAAGGGCCGCTAGAGTTGTCACCGTTCCTGAGCTTCCGGTAATTTGTAATTCTTCTTTTTCTATAAGCTTCTTAATATTATTTCGCTCAACAAAGCCGCCTAATCTTTCAAAAATTTTACCTTGTAAAAATTTATGGGATTCTTCAGTTTCTAAAGGCATACCAACAGCTTCGGTAGTTGTAACCACTCCATAAGGCACTGAAATTGAATCAATTTCATCAAACGGCACTGCATAGCCTGGTTGACGTTTTGAACTCTTCTTGAGTTTAACAAGAATAACCTCAGTGCTTCCCCCGCCTATATCAAAAACAATTCCATAAGGTATATGTGGGTTCAGCATTGCCGAACAGCCCTTGAGAGCAAGGCTTGCTTCTTCTTCCGCATTAATAATTTCAATGTCAAAATCTAATTCTTTTTTGGCCCGATCAACCAACACATGGTTATTACTGGCACGCCTACAAGCTTCTGTAGCAACGACACGCAAGCTATGCAGATGATAACGATCTAATTTTTTTCGACAAACAGAAAGAGCCTCCATTGCACGATCCATCGCATCTTCAGATAATTCACCATTGCTATGCAATCCCTCACCAAGGCGTACAACCTTTGCAAAAGAATCAATAACCTTCCATGAAACTGGTTTTGGGCGACTTCTAAAATAATTCGTGCGAACACCGGCAACATTTACGCGCGCAACCAATAAGCGACAAGAATTAGTGCCTAGATCAATCGCCGCAATGATCGGGTGATGGCCATCACATTCTAGCGGTCGAAACTCCTCGTGGTGTTGTTTTTGAACATCATACCCAGACATTTATACATTTCTTTTTATATTTACTTTTTTTTATATCTTACACTCTATCACCATAATATGATAGTAAGAATATGTACTGCTGGGGGATAGTTTAGCGGTAGAACTCCCGGCTCTGGACCGGGCAACTCTGGTTCGAATCCAGGTCCCCCAGCCAAATAGATTTTCTATTCGCCAAATCCAAATCGCAAAACGGCTTGTAGGCTTAATCGGCCTTTTGGAGTTGCTATGAGCCTCTTATCTTTGTTCAATAAAAATTCCCCATCAATCAGCGTTTGAATTTTAGATGAAATTGGTTTTTGCCAAGAGATGCCTTCTGTTGTACGTAGCCCCATGAGTACTCGTTCTTGCTCTTGTTCATTAGCAGATAATTCCAAGCACTCTTCATCGCGAATAGATTCTTTAAGCCAGCGCTCTGGTGTGCGGTATTGTTTAGTAGCAAAACGTTTGCCATCCATTATCAATCGCCCGTGAGCTCCTGGCCCCACCCCTATGTACTCGCCATAGCGCCAATAGGTTAAGTTATGCTGGCATTCAGCACCTAATTTCGCATAGTTTGAAACTTCGTAAGCATGTAAGCCATTTGCTGCACATTTTGCATTAGTTAACTCATACATATCAGCAGCGAGATCATCAACTGGCAGAATTAATTCGCCTTGCGCATGAAGACGTTCAAATGCAGTGTTAGGTTCAATGGTGAGTTGGTATAAAGATAAATGCTCGGTACCAAATTGCAGTGCTTCTTCTAGTTCCTGCTCCCATTCTGCCAAGCTTTGATTAGGTGTTGCGTAAATGAGATCAAAACTAACACGCTTAAAAATAGACTGCGCTGTGTGAATAGCACGAATTGCTTCTTCGACGCTGTGTTTGCGACCTAAATTTTTGAGACGTTCAGCACGCACAGACTGCACACCAATGGAGATGCGATTCACGCCTGCACTTGCAAGTTGTTGGAATTTTTCAACCTCTACACTATTAGGATTTGCCTCAAGAGTTACTTCAAGATTAGAGGACGTTTGCCATAGTTGCGTCGCTTCCTTAATAATTGCTTCCACAGTTTTTGGCTGCATGAGTGAAGGGGTACCGCCACCAAAGAAAATGGTGACGAGTTGTCTTGGACCAATCAACGCATGAATGCGCCGAAGTTCTTCGCATAACGCCTGCTGCCACTCAGCCTCTTGATAAGATTCACGAACATGACTATTGAAATCACAATATGGGCACTTGGACAGACAAAATGGCCAGTGGATATAGAGGGAGATGGGGGTCATTAAATATTACAACCTCTATACCTTCTTCTTAACAACATCTTTCAAGACATCAAAAGCTGCTTCGGAGGAATCATGTGTAAGTTCTACTACTATTTCACCTTTAGTAGAAATCACTCCCCATTTACCCCCTACAATTTCAGGATAGACATCAGGTGGCACCCGACGATGCGCAATTGGAAATTTTGTATAAGCAGGATAAGAATACCAACAGCCCTGTGCAACATAGGCATACCCACCTTTATCTTCCATACCTTGCGCTGCTGCGAAATCTATCTTCCCTTCATAATTAATAAGAAAAAAGGGAGAAGCAAAATCATACTGCGGCTTCACTGTGGCCACACCATGCTGATTGATAAAACCAAATTTCTCGTTTTCTATAATTCTTGATAATCCTTGGTGAAAATAATCCGGCCCATTATCGAAGAAAAAAGATTCATATAAAATTTTTCCGGTGCGATCAATCCACCAATAGCACCCATCTTTACTGACCAGCGTTATATTTTCAAAAGCCCACTGAAATCCCTTTGTTGTCGGAGAAAAAAATGGTCCTTTAGAACTTGTATACACACTCTTATAAATAGCAGGGATTATGATCTTTCCTGCTTTATTCTTAAAGCCAACGTATTGTGTTGGCGGGTCTTTAAAAGTGTATAAAGGTTCTTTCTTGTGAGATTCCTTGGTAAAACAAGGAATAATGAGCAAAATAAAAAGTAGATTTTTAAGCACTATTTTACCCATGTGCCGCCTCCCAATTATCACCCATGCCTACGCCCACCACCAATGGAACTTTTAATTGAACAATATTTTCCATGATCCCTTTGAGCTTTGGCACAACTTGTTCTTGCTCATTTTCAGGCACTTCAAACACTAATTCATCATGAACTTGTAACAATAGCTTTGTTTGGTGGAACTTCAAAAAATTATGAATTTTTATCATGGCACGCTTAATGATATCTGCATTACTACCTTGTAAAGGCGCATTCGTTGCCTGGCGCTCTGCAAATTGGCGCACCATTCCATTCTTGTCCAAAATTCCTACTGTGTGGACCTTACGCCCCATAAGTGTTGTCACAAAGCCTTGCTCTCGCGCTTGACGCTGGCTGCTTCTAATGTATACATCGATACCGGGATAACGCTCAAAGTACGCATTAATCATTTGACTTGCTTCTTGATTAGAAACGCTAAGCTGTTTGGCAAGTCCAAACGCACTAATACCATAAATAATGCCAAAATTTATCGTCTTTGCGCGTCTACGAAGACCTGCATCCACTTGATCCGGCGTTACGCCAAATACATCACAAGCGGTACGCGTATGAATATCTTCGCCTTTTAAAAAGGCATCTTGCAAGGTTGGAACATCCGCGAAGTGAGCAAGAAGACGCAGCTCAATTTGTGAGTAATCAAGACTCACAAGCTTATGACCTGGCTTTGCAATAAAGGCCTGGCGAATTTTTCGTCCGTCTTCGCTTTTGATGGGAATATTTTGTAAATTGGGATCAGACGATGATAACCTCCCTGTTGCAGCACCAACCATCGAATAGCTAGTATGCACACGCCCTGTTGTTGGATTAATGGCGCTTAAAAGACCTTCGACATAGGTAGAATTTAATTTTGCTAACGCACGCCATTCCAGCACTTTTTTAGGAAGATCAAATCCTTGCATCACCAGCTTTTCCAACACATCTACATCAGTACTGTAGCTTCCTGTTTTAGTTTTTTTACCGCCTGGCATTTGATGTTTTTCATAGAGAATTTCTCCCAGTTGCGAAGGCGATGCAATATTAAATTCACAACCAGCCAAAGCATAAATTTCTTGGGTTAGACTTGCTAAACGCGCCGAGAAATCCTGTCCTAAGTGCTGCAGTTGATTTGTATCAACACAAATACCTGCTTCTTCCATGGAAACAATCACGGGGATAAGTGGTTTTTCCGTTAATTCGTAAACGCTACTCACCTGGTTTGTGCTTAGCTCTGGCTTGAAGTGATTACACAAAAGACCGGTGATTTCAGCATCTTCAGCAGCATATTTTGTGGCGTCTGGAATACTTACCATATCAAAAGTTTTCTGCGCTTTGCCTTTTCCTGCCACTTCAGCAAAAGTAATTGTTGTCCTATCCAGGTATTTAAGAGCTAACTCATCCATCGAGTGACCATGCTCCCCAGCATGCAAGGCATAGGACATCAGCATCGTGTCATCAACGGTTGCCACCTCAAATCCATGCTGACGTAAAACGAGCAAATCATATTTAAGGTTATGGCCAATTTTCATGATTGCAGGGTTTGCAAAAAGTGGTTGCAATACATTTCTTGCAACATCCAAAGAAATCTGCTGGGTGCCTTCTTGATGAGCAAGAGGAAGGTATGCTGCTCTATAGCCATTAAGGCTTGGCAACCCCAGCGCTATGCCAACAAGCTTTGCCTGCATAGCATTAAGCGAGGTTGTTTCACAATCAATGACAATTTTTCCAGCACCTTGTGCTTCGTTTACCCATTGCCTTAGCACATCAACATTTGTGACACAGACATACTCTGCTGCTTTGCTACTTGTGTTGCTATCAGCCATTTGTAAACGTTTCATCAAACTTAAAAAGCCAAGATCTTTTAAGAACGAATCTCGTTTTTCAAAATCGGCAACAACAGGAGCTATTTCTCCATAGGCAACAGGGAGTGGTGCACTATCATCAAGCGTTACCAAACGTTTTGAAATACGCGCTAATTCAGCATGCTGTGTTAAAAGATCACGACGTCTTGGTTGTTTAACTTCGGTAATATTTTCTAGAAGATTCTCTAAGCTTCCGAACGCTTGGATTAATTCAGCTGATGTTTTCGGCCCAAATCCTGGAACGCCAGGAATATTATCACTGCTATCACCACAAAGGGCCTGCACATCAATAACTTTATCTGGCGTCACACCAAATTTTTCAAAAACAATTTTATCATCAATAGTCCTATTTTTGATAGGATCCCACATCGTAATGCCTGGCCGTAGCAGCTGCATGAGATCTTTATCAGCTGAAATAATCTGGGCCTTATCGCCCCTTTCAACGGTTGTTTTCGCATAAGATGCAATGAGATCATCCGCCTCAAAACCAGGCAGTTCAACCGATGGCACACCAAAGGCCTCGCATGCTTCACGTATAAGAGAGAACTGAGGAATCAAATCATCTGGTGGTGGCGGTCGGTGCGCTTTATAGTCAGGATAAATGTCTTGACGAAACGTTTTACGTCCTGCATCAAAAATGACCAGCAACCTATTGCTATCAACTTTTTCAATAAGGCGATACAGCATATTGCAAAACCCATACACAGCGCCAACTGGTACTCCTTTGGGACTTGTTAAAGGGGGTAATGCGTAATAAGCACGAAAGATGTAACCAGAACCATCAACAAGATGCAACGTCATGAAAATAAAATGTTAGAAAATTTGATTCTACCCTATCGTAATTACGCGTAAATGCAAGAGGGGGGCATGATATTTAAATTGGCAATAACCTTCTTGAAGCGCGTATTCTTAAAACTAGATTTTTATTTTGATGTAAGTTATAAGAAAGTTGATCTGTGTTGATTTTTTGCAGATCAAAATGTTCAAATCTGAGAAAAAGAAGGAGGAGAATATGAAGAAGAATTGGCTAACACCTTTTTGGAAAAATTTACCCCAGCCACACAACAAAGATTCTTTCTTAAGCCTTCATAATGAGATCAACCGTATTTTCGAAAATTTCAGAGATAGATTTCCATTGAATATAATAGATAACGAGTTTTTAACACCTAGTATTAATATTAAAGAAAAAGAAAAACAGTATGAAATAACAGCCGAGCTCCCTGGTGTTGAAGAGAAAGATGTTGATGTTTCCATTGCTAATAATGAACTGCATATCTATGCAACAAAAAGCAGTGAAAAAAAAGAAGATAAAGAGAACTATCACCTTAGAGAGTGCATTCAAGGATCATTTGGAAGAAGTATTACCTTACCTTATGATGCCAATGTGGAAGATATTGACGCTAAGATCAAAAATGGGATTTTAAAAATATATATCGCTAAAACCGCAGAAAATAAAGAAAAAATAAAAAAAGTTACTGTTCATAAAGGCCAATAAACAATTTAGCTTGAATAAAATCAGGAGGAAAGAAGGTTTTTTATGCAATCTGTTTCTCCTGATTTTTGGAATTCATCCCTTTCAGAAATTTTAAAAAAGTTAGAAACCAGCACAACAGGATTAGCTCAAACAGCAGCTCTTAAGCGTTTAAAAATTGTTGGAAAGAATACCTTACAGATCGAAAAAAAAACAACCATCGCTCACCTTTTATTGCGTCGATTTAAAAATCCATTAGTTATTTTGCTTTTGATTATCTGTTTTATTGCTTTTGTTTTAGATCAAAAATGGGATTGCCTTATTATCATTATTATTATCAGCTTGGGTATCTCACTTGATTTCTTTCAAGAATACTCATCAAATCAAGCTGTCAAAAAACTACAAGAATCTATCTCGCTGAAGACAAAAGTCTTACGAGATAACACTATTAATATTATAAAAAACAAAAATCTCGTACCTGGTGACATAGTATATTTAAAAGCTGGAGATATGGTTCCAGCAGATGGAAGGTTGTTCTGGGAAAATCATTTATTCGTTAATCAGGCAATATTAACGGGAGAAAGCTTTCCTGTTGAGAAAAATGCTTTTGATTTATCTACTACTTCACTAGTTCCTTCGACAATAAATCTGGAAAACGCTGTTAACAGCGTTTTCATGGGGACATCTGTTGTTAGCGGTGAAGCACGTATGGTGGTTTGTGCCACCGGCTATAAAACTTATATCAATAAGATATCTGAGCCTTTAAAAGAAGATCATTCTCCTTCATCTTTTGAAATTGCGACAAGAAAATTGGGGTTACTTTTGATGAAAATAACCATTTTTTTGGTTTTTTTTGTGCTGATGGTAAATTTTTATTTTCATCGTTCATGGCTAGAAACCGTTTTATTTAGTCTTGCTTTAGCGGTTGGTATGACACCCGAATTTTTGCCCATGGTTATGTCTGTAGCGCTGGCAAGAGGAGCTAAAAAAATGGCCAAAAAGCACGTTATTGTTAAACGTCTTTCTGCTATTCACGACTTAGGCGGCATGAATATTTTATGCACAGATAAAACAGGCACTTTAACAGAAGCAAAAGTAAAGCTTATTAATACGATCAACGCTAACGACGAAAAAAGTGAACAAGTTCATTTCCTAGCTTACCTTAATAGTTTCTTTGAAACAGGGCTTAAATCCCCTCTGGACGACGCTATTTTGGATAATAAGACAGTTGATGTTTCTGAATGGGAAAAGATTGATGAAATTCCTTTTGATTTTGAACGAAAAAGAATTTCTGTCCTTCTCGACAATGGTAAACACAGAAAAATCATTGTTAAAGGAGCGCCAGAAAATATTCTTTCTTCGTGTACTCACTACCACCAACATAATAAATTAAAGCCGCTTACTCCACAAATGCGCTTGAAGTTATTAGACCTGTATCAAAGAGAATCAGAAAAAGGATACCGTATTTTAGCTATTGCATGGCAAACTAAACTAAAAAGCCACCACAAAGCAATAATTGAGGATGAAAAAGACCTCATTTTCTCAGGTTTTTGCTTATTTTACGATCCGCCAAAAATTGATGCACGTACAACAATTACAAGCTTAAAAAAACAAAAAATCGACGTATACATTCTAACAGGGGATAGTAAAGAAGTGACAATGCACCTTTGTCATGAACTTAATATTCCTATAACGGGCGTGCTAACTGGCCCCGAAATAAGTAGGCTTGATGATTTAGCCTTGAGTTTGCGTTTGCGTCATACCAATCTTTATTGTCGCTTAACGCCTGACCAAAAACGGCGCATTGTGTATGAGTTAAAAAATTTAGGTAACATTGTTGGCTTTTTGGGTGATGGTATCAATGATGCGCCATCACTTTATAGTGCCCATGTCGGCATTGCTGTCAATACAAGCACAGATATTGCAAAAGAAGCTTCAGATCTTATTTTACTTGAAAAGAATTTGCAGATTATTCACGATGCCGTCATGGAGGGGCGAAAGGCTTATTCCAATATTGTCAAATACTTCATGCTAATGACAAGTTCAAATTTTGGAAACATGCTTACCATGGCTTGCACTTCATTTTTTCTGCCATTCTTACCCATGTTACCAATACAAATTTTATTAAATAATTTACTCTATGATACATCTCAAATGGCTATCCCTTTTGACAAAGTCGATCACGAATTTTTATTAACTCCACGAAAGTGGAATTTCAAGAGTATTTTAAGGTTCATGCTATTCATGGGGCCTTTGAGTTCAATTTTTGACTTCCTTTTATTTTGGATCTTGTTAAATGTAATTAAAGTCTCTCCAGCTCTTTTTCAAACTGAATGGTTTATGGAGTCTTTAGTAACCCAAATTTTGATTATTTTTGTTATTCGCACGAGAAAATCAATTTTCCAAAGCCAACCTAATTTTTTTCTTGTGACTCTTGCAATACTACTGGTTTGTCTAGGCTTAGCGATTCCTTATTCATTTTTAGGGACGTCTCTTGGTTTTGTTGCTCCGCCTCTTAACTTTTTTGGAATACTAATTGGAATAACATTTTCCTATTTAATTGTTGCCGAACAAATTAAGAAATATATTATCCAAGAAAAATAAATCAAAATCTGCTTTTTAGAAGAATCTCTATGCTAACTTTTTATGTTGTAAGCTTTTAATTGCTGTAATTAATTCTTCTGCTGCTTTTGTAATATCATCTTCTGTAGTGAAGCGTCCTAAACTTATGCGGATAGCCACTGTAGGCACTATTGGTTTTCCCTGAAGAGCTTCAATAACATAAGATAAACCACTACCACCTTCCGATGTGCATGCTGAACCAAATGAAATAGCAATCCCTTGTAGCTGCTTTAGTAAAGATTTCCCATCTATATTTTTTACACTAAAGTTTAAATTTCCAGGTAATCTTTCTTGCAAATCACCATTCACCGTTAGTGAAGGTAGTTGTTGTTGCAAAAGATTCAATAGTTTAGTTCTTAAAGATAAAAGACGCTCACTTTCGGATAAAAGTTCCTGTTGTGCAAGTTGTGCTGCTTCACCTAATCCTACGCACAATGGCACTGGTAGGGTTCCTGGTCTTACACCCCTTTCTTGACCTCCTCCGTATGTGAAAGGAATAAGAGTAATGCCCTTCCTTATGAAAAGTGCTCCTATACCTTTAGGCCCATAAATCTTATGGCCTGAAATACTTAAAAGATCGATGTTGCTGTCTTTCACATCTATGACTATTTTCCCAAAAGCCTGAGCGGCATCTGTATGGAAAAGAGCACCACATTGATGAACTAACTTTGCAATAATTTTAATAGGCTGAAGTACACCTATTTCATTATTAGCAGCCATTATAGTGACCAAAGCCGTTTTAGGCGACAATGCCTTCTTTAAATCCTCTATTTTTATAATACCGCTTGATTGCACAGGCAAAAGAATGACCTTAAATCCTTCTTTTCTAAGTGCTTTAAGTGGTCCCAAGACAGATTTATGCTCTGTAACAACGCTAATAATTTCATTCTTTCCTAACTTTTTTAAGTGTCTGCAAGCTCCCAGAATGGCTAAATTATTGGCTTCCGTAGCGCCAGAGGTAAAAATTATTTCTTCAGATTCAGCATTAATTACTGCAGCAATTTGGGCACGTGCTGTCTCAACAGCCTGATTCGCCTTTTTTCCAAAAATATGTGTTGTTGAATGCGGATTACCAAATATTTTGGTAAAAAATGGAAGCATCTTTTCTAATACTCTTTGATCTACTGGAGTAGTAGCCTGATAATCAAGGTACGTAGAACTACATAATACAGCGTTAAGAAAAAAGGAAAAACAAATACTTTTTGAAAGATACATTTTTCTCATTATGTCCTCCTCAACTTTAAAAATATGTTTGTACACTAATAACTAATCCTCATAAAAAACTTCTTTGTCTGAGGTACTTTTTTTTAACATAAGAAATATATTTTTTTCTCTTTTTTTTTGAAAAATTTGAGCTCATTATGCTACTGGCAATAATCAAGAAAGGGTGAAAATAATGAAAAATCAAACCACTTGCGTAGTAATTGCAGATAGCTCTCGTGCGAAATTTCTCACAAAAAATAACAACGATCTTGTCCCAATCATGGCCACACACCATGCCGCTGAGGATGTTGATGTTCATCAGGATAAAGGCGTCTCTACGCCTGGAAAAGTTAGTAAAGGCATGGTAAATAGAGGAACTCATAGTTACCCTACTCACTCTGATTGGTACCGTTTTAAAAAGGAAGTTTTTGCAATAAAAATTGCGGAAATTCTGCACAATATGGCTGTTAGCTATGACCAAATCATTCTGATTGCAGCACCAGTTGTACTTGGGCATTTGCGTCAGCATTTATCAGCTGATGTTATGTCTAAAGTAGTGCATGAAGTTGATAAAGACCTTACCAAAGAGCCACTTAAAAAGGTTCAAAAGTATGTTCAAGTGCCTTTTCAATAGACTTTAATTAACGGGTACTAGCCAACTTTGGCGGGACGTTCTTGTGTGCACTTAGATTATTGACCTAGATAATTTATTTTGCTTATATTTTTTATTAACAATAAAATTTCTTTTTACAATAATTAAGATGCCAAAAAATATCTCATTAAATCTTTTCTGCTATAGAGTAATAGTATTTGTGTTTTTGTTACTTCAAGGCATGTCTAATGAAATCACTGCCAGTCAATTCTGCGATCCAGCATTCAACGCACGTGATTTTGAAACAGCTGCCATGCATCGCCCAGAATTTCTCTCTGTAGGGCATTTAATGATTTCGGGAGAAAACTTAATAATCCCAGGAGAGACTTCCCCTTCCTCTGCTCTTTCTTATATTTCTTTTGCTTCTGCTCATTATTTCGGCCAAGATTCAAAAGGAAATTATTACGCTACTACAAGCGCTCATGTAATTGATAAATTCAAAGTTTTTCAAGAACAAAATCCAGCTCTCATTTTATATTTGTTTTTTAATGATTCTTTTGAAGGTCATCCACTAATTGTTGTTGAAAATAGCTGTCATCCAAACCATTCATCACTAGAAGACTCACCCTATCAATATGATATTGCGCTTCTTAAGCTCCAATCTAAAGATCACCCCCATCTGATTCCGACACCTCTTGATTTAAGAGAACATCCGGTACCAGATAATGATTTACCTCTTTATGCCGTTGGTTTTGGACCAACTGGTTGGGTGGGAGGAATTTTATGTCAGTATGATAATAAAAAACATGGAGTATACGTCTATGTATCAAAGGATTTAACCACACTTCATTCAGAGGATGAGCCCTTCCAAAACTCGTGGTTAGCGCCCCTAAGTTATAGAGTAGATCAAGAAAGTTATCATTTACGCTCTCTTCTTCCACTTGAAGGGGGGCTAAATAATGGAATGAGTGGCGGTGTTTGTTTTTACAATCAAGAAGCCAAAACTTATGCGATAGCCATCAACACCGCTATAGTCGAACATTCAAAAATACCTATCATTCCAGATGGTCATGAATTGTTCTCAGCAGAAAAATCTAAGACACGCATTCATGCTAGGTTAACCGGTGAAGCAGTAAGTGGAATAAATCCTGTAAAAGGACAAGTAGATATTGTTGTCCCATTTTACGCCATGAAATCTTTCCTCATAAGGAAAATGAGAGAATGGGGAGTGTCGGAGGAAGAAATTCAAACATTCTTCATACTGTAAAATAAAAAACTCTCAAAAAAGCTGACGCAATATCTTTCATACAAAAATCATCCTAATGTTGACCTAAACATAGATTTAAGGCATATTTCAGAGGTTGGGCCTGTAGTTCAGTTGGTTAGAACCCCCCGCTCATAACGGGGCTGTCGCAGGTTCGAGTCCTGCCGGGCCCACCACTTATTTCAATCCCTTCAAGAATTCATCAACATATGCATGCATCAATGCTTCATATGCTGATTCCCCTTCTTCGATTGCCGTTCCCAGATAATCAACAACTGCAAAAGAAATTTTTAAAGAATCCGCATAGGTTTTAGCAAGAGCCACATTTATTTGCTTTTCTGCATATAAGCACTTTGGATGAATTTTTTTCTTCTTAAGCGCTTTGCGAATTTTTAGTATATGCCCTGCGCTAGGAGGGATATTAGGATCAATAGAAAGCGTAGCAATGGTTTTCACCCCATACAATGCATCGAAATATTGATTACCATCATGCTGAATAATGTACGTGCTTCCTTTGGAAGGATTCATCTTATGCAAAAGCTGTTGATGCAGTAGTTGTAAGCGCTCTTTATAAGCTTGGGCATTTTTATTGAGCAGTTCTTGATGGTTTGGATATAATTTTTGTAGTTCTTTTAAAACGACATCTACCACGCACAGCATCATGATAGGACTTAGCCAAATGTGCCCATCAATATTGGCACCATGAGAATCGTGATGGTGATGATCATGATCGTGATAATGGGCGTGGTCATGATTGCAGCAGGCATGCTGATCCCAAAGCGCCCCATTTCTTAAAGGCTTTAACTTAATTTCTGAACTCTCTTGCAAGGTTACAACTGCAGCTTGTAATTCTTTAACATGCTTAGTAAGCATTTGCTCATACACTGGACCTATCCACACCACAAATTTAGCGCTTTTTAACTTTTGTACCTGAGAAGGCTGTAGTTGCGCATGATGCGGGGATACTGAACCATCTAATAAAAGAACAGGCGTTGTAACTCCCTTCGTGAGCGCACACACCAAGCTGTGTATTGGCTTTATTGAAACGACGATATCAACACGTTCCGATTTTTTTGAAAACATAAAAAAAGACAGCACGACAACGAATACCACAGAAAGTGTTATCAATATTGGTTTACGCATCATTTCTCCTCTTTTTAATTAGGGGGATATTAGCATATTTTGACTATCAAACAATCATTGCTCTTTTTGATTTTATTCTTTAACACTTCCTTAAAACACTTATGTTAGGCTATAGTACTGCAGGAAAATTATTGATATTTATTACATGCGGCATAACTTCTTAGAGACAGTCACAGGCGCTATTGTTTTGCTTATCGCAGGACTTTTTTTCGCATTTGGGTATCAATTTTCAACATCATCGCACAAGCAAACTATAAAAGTTTTTGCACGATTTGACAGAATAGACGGCGTATCAGTTGGCAACGACGTGCGCATGGGTGGTGTTACCATTGGCCATGTTAATCATATTGCGATCGATAAAAAGAATTTCAAGGCAATCGTTGGGATTGATATCGATGCCTCTTTAAAAATCCCTTCCGATAGCTCGGCAGAAATCGTGAGCGAAAGTTTAATGGGCGGAAAATACGTCAATATTTCTCCTGGTGGTGATGATCATTTCTTAAAACCCGGCGATACCATTTCTTTAACGCAATCATCGGTTAGTCTTGAAGGGTTGTTAAGCAAATATATTTTCAGTAACCAGGATAAAAAATAAGCATTTCATTAGATTGACTACCAGTGGCAATCTTTTTCGAGATATGCTAATTCATACGTAGATACATCTTGTAAGATTGCGAGTAGCAACATGAAAATCTCTTTAAAAATATTATCCTTAAGCCTTGTATTTTCTTTGAACGCAGCGACTGGTCCTTCTGCGGATGATGCTCTTGACGAAAATACAGAAGCTGTAAGCACTCAAGCAGCAACAGAATATTCTAGCGTTACAGAAATTGACGCAGCTGTGGGAAGTAGTCTTGCCAATCTCTTTCCTAGCTTGCGCAGCTTGGGCAGCGATGAACAAATTGCTCAAAATATATGTGATTCGGCTCATGCCGTATACGAAGAAATGCTCCAAACATCTAGCATAACTGAGGATTTAGAAATACCTCGTGTGATTAGAGAATTAACTGCCTTTGAAGCTTATTTTGCAGAAAAGGTGTCAGCCTATGAAAAGAATAAAGAAGGTATCCTCAGATTAGGTAATAAACCAGAAAATGCCGAAAAAAGATTAACACCTGAACAATATGAAGATGTGGTGACTAAATTAAACGATATAATAGGTGCAACCAGAGTACTTCTTGCTCAAAACCAGTTCGATAGGATTACGAAGCGTAATGCTCGGAATCAGTCTTCATTAACAGGTTCTAATTAAAATACAGAACTAAAAGACGTATATATAAAACATGTCGACTGTTTTACTTCGCTTAAAAGATGCCTGCGTTCGTTTTGGCGGCAAACCTGTTTTTGAAGGACTAACCGCGCAGATTTGTGACGGTGATCGCATTTGTTTGGTGGGGCGTAATGGCTGCGGAAAATCAACGCTGCTAAAAGCTTTAGCGCAAATTTATGAGCTTGATGATGGAGAGTATTTTTTATTATCTAGCCAAAATTTGGTGTACCTTGAGCAGGATAAAAAATATCCCGAGGATATTACAACCTCAGCGTTATTAGAGTCTTACGGTGCCCTGCCACACGAGGCGCGTGCCATTCTTGATAAACTTGGTATTGCTGCAGATATTACCTTAAGCAATGCTTCAGGTGGTCAAAAGCGACGCTTTGCTCTGGCGGAAAGTTTAGTCAAAAAGCCAGATATTTTGTTACTTGATGAGCCAACGAACCATTTGGATTTACCCAGCATTCAATGGCTGGAAGAATATCTGGCAAAGTTTAAAGGGGCTGTTGTGGTAATTAGCCATGATCGACGCTTTTTGGAAAAAGTTTCAAACACCACGTGGTGGCTTGATCGAGGTATTTTACACACGAATAAAAAAGGGTTCAGCACCTTTGACGAATGGTCATCGATGTTGATGGAAGAAGAAGAGCGTCGTTTAGAAAAGCTTAATACACGGTTACGTTTGGAAACGGATTGGTTGCACTATGGTGTGACAGCACGTCGTAAGCGTAATCAAGGGCGATTGCAACGCTTGCAAGAGTTGCGCAGTGAGCGGCGTCACATGATGCAAAATAAAACCCGCTCGATTGATGTGAATCCCATTAATCTTCCTCGAGGTAGTAAAATCATTATCGAAGCGAAAGATATTGAAAAAGCATACGGTGATCGAAAAGTTGTGCAGCCGTTTTCATGTCGAATTTTGCATCAAGATAAAATTGGCATTATTGGACCGAATGGAGCGGGAAAAAGTACGCTCGTTAAAATGCTAGTGGGTGAATTAAAACCTGATGTTGGTAATGTTAAACATGGCACCACGTTAAAAGTAACATACATTGACCAAATGCGATCTGGATTGAATCCCACCGATACGCTGTGGCAAACTTTATGCCCTGAAGGTGGCGATCAGGTTTGGGTTGGCAATGAAACAAAACACGTGGTGGGGTATTTAAAAGAATTTTTGTTTGACGAGAACCAAATTCGTGGTCAAGTGAGCATTCTCTCCGGCGGCGAAAAGAATCGTTTATTGCTTGCCAAAGCTCTAGCAAATCCAGGAAATTTACTGGTACTCGACGAGCCAACCAATGATTTGGATATGGATACGCTTGATTTATTAGTCGAATGTTTACAGCAATACAATGGCACGCTAATCGTCGTAAGCCATGATCGTGATTTTTTGGATCGTACCGTTACATCTACTTATGTGGTTTCTGAAACAGGTGAAGTGCAGGAATACGTTGGTGGTTATAGTGACATTGAACATTACTTAAAAGCAGCTTCGAAAGCATCTATCAAAGAAAAGCCTAAAGCTGCTCAAACTGAAAAAATCTCTGCTCCACCTAAGCGTTTATCTTATAATCTGAAACGTGAATGGGAAGAGTTACCTAAGGCAATCAAAGCTTTAGAAAAGCGCATCGAAGAACTTTCAACCCATTTAGAAGATGTCACCTTGTATGAAAAAAACCCGCATCAATTTGCAGCTTTAAGTGAAGAGTTGCAAGAATGTCAGGAAGGACTCGATGCTGCTGAAACACGATGGCTGGAATTGGAAATGATGGCTGAGAAAATACAGAAATAATTAATGTAACTTGCTTTTTTATCATTCCTTTCTATATATCTATAAAAGTATTTTGTAAAAAATCCACATTAACTAAATAATCCAATGATTGAAGAAATTTTAGGACACACATTTAAAAAGCAAACAGTGCTGACGCAAGCACTCACCCCACCCGCTTTACAGCAACGTAAAAAAGGGAAAGCTTTTGAACGTCTTGAGTTTTTAGGTGATCGGATCCTTGGACTTATTATTGCAGAAGCTTTATATACACATTACGCGCACGATGAAGAGGGCAAACTTGCCAAAAGACTTTCTTATCTGACATCACGTGAGTTTTGTAATATTGTTGCGGAACACATTAATCTTGCAGAGTTTTTACCGTTAAAAAAGCACGAGCTGCAGGGTACTTCTATTCTTGCAAATTGTATTGAGGCACTCATTGCAGCTTTATACATTGATGGCGGTATGGAAGCGGCACAGCGATTTGTACACAAATATTGGGAAAGCGCCATTTATACCTTAGAAGAACTACCAAAAGATCCAAAGACATTGGTGCAAGAATGGGCGCAAAAAAATGGTTTGCCAATTCCCCAATATAAAGAAATTAAGCGTTCAGGCCCTGATCATGCTCCTATTTATATATTAGAGGTATCCTTGCAAAATGGATTAAAAGGAATAGGAGAAGGTAAAAATAAAAAATTAGCCGAAAAGGAAGCTGCGCAAGCGCTTTGGAATCAGATTCTTTAATACACACACAAATCTCATTAATAAAAATGCCACAATATTAAAAATAAATCATTTCTCGTATATATTTTTGAGGTTATCCACAAAAAAAGCCTTTTTGATTAACTATTTCTTGACTTTTGAGCCGCATAGTTGAAGTATATGGTGACGGAAAAGTGTCGCTGCTAATTAAGTTTTGATGTGGAGAAAATATGAGCAAATCTTCTGGTGATAGCAAAAATACCTTGTATTGCTCTTTTTGTGGCAAAAGCCAACATGAGGTTCGCAAATTAATTGCTGGTCCAACAGTATTTATTTGCGATGAGTGCGTTGATCTTTGTGAGGATATTATCCAAGAAGAAAACGCGGCACCTCGTTTACTAACGGAAGGAGTGCCATCTCCCATAGAAATTCGTAAAGTGCTGGATGATTATGTGATCGGACAAGAGCACGCTAAAAAAGTTTTATCCGTTGCGGTACATAATCATTACAAACGGCTCAATCATCACACGCCTGGTGATGTTGAAATTGCTAAATCAAATATTATGTTGGTAGGGCCAACCGGCAGCGGTAAAACGCTTCTTGCTCAGACACTAGCACGCATTATTGATGTACCTTTCACGATGGCTGATGCCACAACGCTAACCGAAGCGGGTTATGTGGGTGAAGATGTTGAAAACATTATCTTAAAGCTTTTGCAAGCAGCTGACTACAATGTAGAGCGCGCGCAACGCGGTATCGTCTATATTGACGAAGTAGACAAAATCTCTAGAAAATCTGATAATCCCTCGATTACCCGTGATGTTTCGGGCGAAGGTGTGCAGCAAGCACTACTAAAGATTATGGAAGGCACGATTGCATCTGTGCCACCTCAAGGTGGACGTAAACATCCACAACAAGAATTCTTACAAGTTGATACAACGAATATCCTCTTTATTTGCGGCGGTGCCTTTGCAGGCCTTGAAAGAATTATTGCTGGCCGTAAAAAGGGTAATGGTATTGGATTTGGGGTAGATATAAAAGGCCCACAAGATCATAAAGTTGGTGAACTTTTGCGCGATCTTGAGCCGGAAGATTTACTGAAATTCGGACTGATACCAGAGTTTATTGGACGACTACCGGTTGTTGCAACCCTAAGTGATTTAGATGAAGCAGCGCTGGTGGAAATCTTATCGAAACCAAAGAACGCTCTTTTGAAGCAATACGCTCGTCTGTTTGAAATGGAAGATGTAAAGCTTACTTTTGATGACGCAGCACTACATTCCGTTGCTCAGAAAGCTATTTTAAGAAAGACAGGTGCTCGAGGATTACGCTCAATCATGGAAAGTATTTTACTTGATCCAATGTATGAGTTACCATCTAGAGGTGATGTGGAAGAAGTTGTCATTAACAAAGACGTTATTGAAAACAAAGGTGAACCTGTCATCATTTTGAAGCAAGAAGAACCAGAAGAGACAGTGACGCCAAAACGTAAGGAAAGTGCGCGCTAATGCCGAAGCAGAAGGAATTGCTTTCAATCAATAAAGGAGAATTGTACCCGGTTCTCCCTTTACGTGATATTGTTGTTTTTCCGCATATGATTGTGCCTCTCTTCGTAGGAAGAGAAAAATCTGTTCTAGCCCTTGAAGAGATGATGCTTGCCAATAAAAAGGAGCTCATTCTCGTTACTCAAAAAAGCCCTTCTGATGATAATCCTATCGCAAAAGACTTGTATTCTGTTGGAACGCTAGGAACGCTTTTACAACTTTTAAAATTGCCAGATGGCACCGTAAAAGTTTTAGTGGAAGGCACCCAACGCATTCAGCTAAATCGCTTTGTTGAAGAATCTCCCTATTTTCAAGCCTATGGATCGGTTATTCCTGAAGAGGAAGGATCTGAAGAGGAACTAGAAGCTTTAATACGCGCTGTCGTTTCTCAGTTCGAGCAATATGTAAAACTTAATAGAAAAATTCCACCTGAAGTTTTAGTTACAATCAACCAAATTGCAGACCCAGCGAAGCTTGCTGATACTGTAGCGTCTTACTTCAGCTTAAAAATTCCAGACAAACAGATTTTGCTTGAAACAGCCAATGTTAGTAAACGCTTAGAGAAAGTCTTAGGATATATTGAAAGCGAAAGCGCTGTTCTACACGTTGAGAAAAAAATTCGCACGCGCGTAAAGAAGCAAATGGAAAAAACGCAACGCGAATATTACTTAAATGAGCAATTAAAGGCTATCAATAAGGAATTAGGTGATGGCGAAGACGGCAAGGATGAAATTGCTGAATTAGAAAATAGAATTAAAAAAGTTAAGCTCAGCAAAGAAGCAAAAGAGAAAGCGCTCTCCGAAGTTAGAAAATTAAAAGTAATGAATTCTTCTTCGGCAGAATCCACCGTTTTGCGCAATTATTTGGACTGGCTTTTGGGCATACCTTGGCAACAACGTAGTCGTACGAAAAATGATTTAGGTGCCGCTGAAGGTGTTTTAAATAAAGATCACTATGGTCTTGATAAAGTTAAAGAACGTATTTTGGAATACTTAGCAGTACAAGCACGAGTAGGCAAAGTGCGTGGTCAAATTTTATGCCTTGTTGGTCCTCCTGGAGTTGGAAAAACAAGCTTAGGGAAATCTTTAGCAAAAGCAACAGGAAGAAATTTCGTGCGAATTTCTTTAGGAGGTGTACGCGATGAATCTGAGGTTCGCGGACATCGTCGCACCTACATTGGTTCCATGCCCGGTAAAATCATCCAAAGCATGAAAAAAGCTAAGACATCAAATCCACTAATTTTACTAGATGAAATTGATAAGCTTGGTAGTGATTGGCGCGGCGATCCTGCATCTGCTTTGTTAGAAGTACTCGATCCTGAGCAAAATGCAACATTTAATGATCATTACCTTGAAGTGGATTATGATCTATCGGATGTAATGTTTGTTACAACGGCAAATACATTGAAGATGCCTCAGCCTTTACTTGATCGTATGGAAGTTATTCGCATTCCCGGATACACAGAAGATGAGAAACTGGCTATTGCGAAGCAATACCTATTGCCAAAACAAATGAGCCAACATGGATTAAAAGCTGCTGAATTTTCGGTCACCAATGATGCTTTATTAATCCTTATTCGTAATTATACTCGTGAAGCAGGTGTTCGTAGCCTTGAACGCGAAGTTACAAACCTTTGCCGCAAAGCTGTTCGTGAAATCATGAACCCAAAATTAGCTGTTAAGAAAATAAAAATTGGCGTTGATAATCTTGGTAAGTATGCAGGCGTAAAGCGCTTTAGATACGGCCTTGCGGAAGAGAAAGATACGGTTGGTGTTACAACAGGGCTAGCTTGGACCGAAACTGGTGGCGAACTATTAAGCATTGAAGCCGTTGTTTTACCTGGCAAAGGAAAGACACTCATCACTGGTAAACTTGGTGATGTGATGCAGGAATCCGTTCAAGCAGCGCTCAGCTATGTTCGCGCACGCTCTCCTCAATTTGGTTTGAAACCAAGCTTGTTTGAGCGCAAAGACATTCATATTCACGTGCCAGAGGGCGCGATTCCAAAGGATGGTCCTTCTGCTGGTATTACCATGTGTACAGCGATTGTTTCAGTACTCACCGGTATTCCGGTTTCAAAAGACGTTGCTATGACCGGTGAAGTGACCCTGCGTGGTAATGTACTTCCTATTGGTGGATTAAAAGAAAAGCTTCTTGCAGCACATCGAGGCGGCATTAAAACAGTTATTATTCCTTATGATAATGAGAAGGACCTAGCGGATATCCCTGAAAATGTTACAAAAGGGTTAACGATTGTTCCTGTCAAGCATGTTGATGAAGTCATACGTTTAGCGCTTTCCAGCGAACCCCAACCTATTGAGTATTCAGAGGATGAGGAAGAGGAAAGAATAGCAAAAAAGCAAACTCTCGTTGATGACGAAACATTGGCAACAAAGACAGTCCAGTAATTTTTCAACACAAACTTTCTGATACCTTTTCATAAACATATTCAGTACGTGTGCCAAAGCGTTCGCTTTTGATCTTCTCAAAACCCCAAATTTCTGGGGTACCAAACTCTATATACGATCTAAAAACACCGCCCATAGGCAAACATGCTGAAACCTGTTCTATTTCTTCCTTCAGCATATATGCATGATCAATAATACAGGTAAATGGGCTTCTACCTATATCATTTAATCTTTTTAATGCTGCCCAAAATTCAGGTCTTTTTGCATCAGCAAAAATATCTGCGTGCGCTGCTCCATTGTAAGTAATTTGAGCTTCAAGAACAGGTGGCTCTGTTATGCAACCGAAATATGCGCACTGTGATCGCATAAGCAGTGCTGACAATCATGAACAAAAGTTTTTCCAGAAAACGCCTTTAAAAATTCTTCCGCAAAATAAGGTGGAGTTTCAATCACATCAGCGATAAGAGAATTTCCGCAACCAATTACCAACGTGTCCGCTGCCCCTTTTAATTCAATACATTTTAAAATTGATTGTGCTACAGTATGTGTTGGATTTTTTTCTGGCGCAAAAAGATAATCATCCCCCGCAACTAATTCTTCTGTTAATAACGTCAGCCGCATTCCAAGGAGAGTTTCATCTGTATATGCATTCGGGGCAAAAAATATTTTTTCTAAATAATGCCTTAGCAATGCACTGTTCCCCCTCATGGATTGTAATCTATGATTATATGCATCAATAACTTTCTCATTAGCCTCCATTTCTTGGTTTATGCCTTGCTCAAATTTTGCTGTATCTTCTGGGCTATCTGCTAATAAGTTAAGAATTCCGGCATACATTTCATCGTTGGTAACGCTAAGAAGAGGCGCTGGGTTTTTTGTACTGCCAAACAATTCACAATATATTTGGCGCATCCTTCCTTTAAAATACGCTGTTGAAAAAATTTCATCTCGTGAGAAAACCAGAGGAACTAGCTGTATTGATTCAAGATGCTCTTTAATTGCTTGAGCTACAGGGTGATCAGAGAATGTGTTGGAAAATCTTTCCCATTTTTCTTTATCAAAATCCATGATTTTAAAATAAGCAGGGATGTCTCTTCCTAAAAGCAATTCTTCTTCTACTCGAGCTAGTTCACTAGCATGTATATAACTAATAAGAAGGAATCCAAAAATAATACTTTTTAAAGATTTTAACTTATACATAGAAACTACATATTTATATATTATGTAGTCGATAGTACTTCTTTAATATTATTAATTAGTTAAATTTTATTTTAAATTGAAAATCAATTAAATATGGATAATCCGACCCAGGCAGATAGGACGCTTAATAAAACACTCAAAATTATATATAGTGTTACAAAGAAAAATTGCTGATTTTGAATCATACTCACACATTCAAGAGAAAAAGCTGAGAAGGTAGTAAATCCACCTAAAAAACCTATTAATAAAAATAATTTCAAATGAGGAAATTTGCACGCAACCACCCCTGCTACAAATCCTCCGCTTACATTTACTATTAAAATAGAGCCAGGCACTCCAACGAACTTAGAAATATGTAATGTCATTAGATAACGACATACACTACCCAACCCTCCACTAAAAAAAACAACAAAAGCCTTAACCATAAATAATTGCTGCCTCCCTTGGAGTTTTTGCCAGTAAAAGAGCGGCTTGCAAACGGTGAGCTCCATCAAGATGCGTCCCTTGTGTATAAAACATAAATTTCTCTACAGCATGTGCTGACTCAGCATAAGTAGCAGGATTTTTAAGAGCCTGATTGTATAATAATTGATGTAGCAAATATCCTAAAAAATTATCATCGCTCTGTTTCAATAAATCTTGAAGAGCAGCCTTTACATCATTCATATTCGACATTTGCAAAAGCTTTCTGATGGATTCTAACACAGAAACACCACCAGCTTGTTGAATTCTTTGATAAGCACCAGGAGAACCTGCTGCCATTAAAAGAACTTCCTTATCCACTTTCTCACCTTGAACCGTACTAAATTTTTCCATCTCTTCGTTTGTTAAAGGCTTAAAATCTACTCTAATACACCTTGAACGAATTGTTGGAAGAACTTTACCTAGGCTATGACAAACCAACAAAAAAAATGTATCTTGAGGCGGTTCTTCCAGTATTTTAAGCAAAGCATTCGCCCCTTGCCTATTCATTTGATCAATTGAATCAATGATAACAATTCTTGGCCCTTGAATAGCTGCTTTTTGTTTTAAACGACTTAGTAATGAGCGCACTTGTTCAATAGTGATTTCGCTTTTTTGTTTACCATCTTCATCTTGAATCAGGGTTAGATAAAAATAATTCTGATACGAACCAGCAGCGCATTGTTGTTGCACAATATTTGCATTAAAAGGACTAGCTTTTGTTAATTCTGAAAGAGCTAAATGTTTAGCTGCACTAGCTTTTCCTATGCCAACTTCACCAGTCAGCAAAAATGCCTGATGTTGCTTATTCGCAAATGCCTTTTCTAAAAAAGTATAAGGTGATGTGTGGCCAATAATCATGCTTCAACTTAACGAAAAATATAAAAAAAATAAACCTTTAGTATGTATTAATCACCTACGATAATCGTTGGCATACCAAGCACAATAGCACCCCCATGACCACACAAATCTCCCATGCGTGCCATTGGTTTTCCTTGTGCCATAACGGTTGTGCTAGCCATCGCCACTTTATCAGGAGGGCCTACACAAACAGAAATGTTATTGGTATTTACAGCAACTGGGCCACCAACCATCACCATTACTGCCATTCCCATAGTAGGACCGCCGACATGAGGAACCACCCCTGTCACTTGAGGGCAGACATGTAATGACCCTAAGAAAGCAGCTGGTTTAGGCATGCCTTACCTCGCTTTCAATGCACGTAAAGGCGTTTCAACGATTGTTGGCTCGTCCAACTCAAGGGTTGCCGAATCCAGTTCTTTGAATTTTCGCGCACTAACAAGAACGCGTTGTTCAAAAGAGCCCACGGTACTGTTATAGGCATCAACAGCCGTTTCCAACCCCTTCCCTACTCGCTCAAAATGAGCCGTCATATCGCCCAAGCGCTTATAAAGTTCTTGTCCTAATGAAGAAATAGCTTTCGCATTTTCGGCAATATTTTCTTGGCGCCAACCGTATGCTACTGCTCTTAAGAGAGCAATTAAGGTGGTGGGTGTTGCCATCAAAACTTTTTCATTAACGCCTGCTTCGATAAGGCCTGGATCTGCCTGAAGTGCTGCGCTAAACATTGCTTCATTGGGAATAAAGAGCACCACAAATTCAGGACTTTGATCAAATTGTTCGAAGTAGCTCTTTTGGGAAAGCTGGCGAATATGGTTCCGTACATGACGCGCATGATCTTGTAGCTTTTGCGCTTTTATTAAATCATCTTGTGTTTCTAAAGCATCTAAATAAGCAGCTAAAGGGGTTTTTGCATCAATCACGATTGTTTTGCCCGCAGGTAAGCGTACCACCATATCAGGCCGTATTTTTCCTTCACCTGTGGAGACTTGTTCATGAAAATCAACGTGATCAATCATACCTGCCATTTCAATAACCCGCTTGAGTTGCATTTCCCCCCATTGTCCTCTTGCATGGGGTGTCCGTAAAGCTTTTACAAGTGTGGCTGTTTCTTGGCGCAAATCTTTTTGCGATATAACCATATCGGTTAATTGACGTTTTAAATCCGCAAACGCCTCGATACGCTGCTTTTCCACTGAGTGTACTTGCGTATTCACTTGCTCTAACGATTTTGAAATAGGCTCTAATAAATGTTTAAACTGTTCTTGACGTTGTTCAAATGTTAGATTTGCTTTTTCTAAAACCCCATCAAATTGAGACTTCGCGAGATTTAAAAACTGATTCGACTGAGTAATCAGTGCCTGCTGTGTAAGCCGCTCGATTTGTTGCTGCCACATTTGTTGAATTTGCTGATCCGTTTGGAGTTGGCTTTTTAGTTGGATGTTTTCGATAAGCAGTGTCTGCTTACGGCGTAACAAGTAGACGCATATACTTAGCAAAATTACTATGGATGAAATAAAAGTCCAAAATAAAATATCTGAATTCATAACTCATTATAATTAATGTAGAAAAACTACCCATCAATATTAATTAACACTGTGTCTCTTGATTTTGCAACCTTTGATTGCACACCCTCAGCAATTTTGATATGTTTGTCCCTTGTGGTTCTTTTGGGCTGTTGTCCTAGGTATGCTAAAAAACTTTAAAAGCAAAATCCCAGCGTCTATTTGGGCTATTGGGTTGGCAAGCATGCTCCTCAACATATCCACTGTCATGATTTTTGGAATCGCTGCGATCTACGTAAAGCAAATTTTGGGCGTTGCTACAGGCATTTTACTAGTGCTTGAAGGATTTTTTGAAGCAATAGCTTATTTAATGAAGCTATTCTCTGGTGTTATAAGTGATTACTTGCAACGAAGGAAATTCCTTATTGTTTGGGGGATTGCTTTATCGGTGATTGCTCGCCCCATCTTTGCACTGTTTTCAAATCTCGGCGCAGTTCTTACAGCTCGTATTCTTGATCGATTAGGAAACGGTATCCATGCAACTCCTCGCGATGCTTTAGTAAGTGATCTAGCGCCTGATGACCTAAAAGGTGCGTGTTTTGGCCTTAGGCAGAGTTTAGCCGTTGCGGGCTCTTTTATTGGGGGATTCCTTGGTATTTGGTGCATGACCGCAACCAATAAAGATTTTCAAACTGTTTTTGCCATTGCTAGTATCCCTGCTTTCTTAGGGTTTTTATTGGTACTATTTTTTGTTAAAGACCCTAAAGAAGCTAAAAAGCAGAAACAAAAAAAACCTGCGCGCCATCCCATTCACTTCAGCAATTTAAAACGTTTAGGAAAATCTTATTGGTTTTTAATGCTGATAGTACTTGTTTTTATGAGCGCTCGCGTGGGTGAGTCAGTTCTCATATTGCACGCAACCGACACCTTTCATTTAGACCAAAATTTTTCCCATGGGGTTATGATTTTGTACAATGGAACAAACACTTTATGCTCTTATCCTGTTGGGTATCTGTCAGATCGTTTTGGGCGCCACGGCTTCTTAGGTTTAAGCTTTCTTTTATTAATGATCGCAGATCTTTTCTTAGGATTTGCGCCTAACCTTACCACAATGCTAATTGGTGTAGGGATTTGGGGCATTCAAATTGGCATGAGTCAAAGCATGTTTTTAAGTCTTATTGCCGACTATGTACCTGAAGATTTGCGGGGAACGGGTATAGGCTTTTTCTATCTCATTAGTGCAGTAGCTCTTATTATCGCAGGCACTATTGGGGGAGCTGCCGCCCATATATATAATCAATTTGCTACTTTTATCATAAGCGGCATCATAAGCTTAATCGCACTTTTAATGCTTGCAGTTTTTCATAAGATTTTCCAAAATAAGGCGGTTCGATAAATTACCAGGAAGGTAGATCATGTTGAAGCGCATTCGAGTAACAGTCGCCGTTATTATTGGAAACATTCTTGATTATTATGACTTTTTACTCTTCGCCCATTTTGGCCCTATTATTACACCTTACTTTTTTCCAAACATTGATTTAAAAGAATCTCACATATTAAGCCTCTTTCTATTCGGAGGTGCTTTCATTATAAGGCCAATTGGAGGCATTATATTCGGCTATATTTCAGATGTTTTTAGTCGAAAAAAAGCACTTTTACTTGCTGTACAATGCGCCATTTTCCCAGCTCTTGCGATTGCTTTTCTACCTGGGAATCAACGTATTGGCCTCGTTGCAAGTTGTTTATTCGTCATATTTCGGTTGATGCAAGGATTCTCGTTAGGAGGCGAATATACAAATGCTGGCACATACTTAATGGAATATCATAAGAGCAAAAGAGGATTTGTTAGCGGATGTCTTGCTGCCTCTGGAACTATTGGAAGCTTAATCGGCCTTGGAGCCTCTGCAATTTGTCTTTCTTATCAAACAGAAATACCATGGTTATGGCGAACTGCATTTCTTGTAGGCGGCTTAGCTGCTTTTTGGAGTTTTAGTATGCGTCGCTTTTTAATAGATATTGTCGCAAAAGAAAACGCTAAAAAGCCAACTAAAAAGGTTCATTTCGACTATCTTTGGTTACGTCGATCTCTCGTCATTTTTATAGGCGTCGTTGTTGGAACTACGAATTGGCTACCAGCAACCTACACGAATTTCTATGTAACAAAAATACTAAACCAGCCAACTGCAATAGGCATATACTGCACTATGATCTCTTTGGTAGGCTATATTATTTTGTCTCCTCTCATGGGGATTTTAGCTGATAAATCAAAGCATCATGAGTATTTCATGAAAATGGCAGCATTATTTATTATTCCCTTGAGTCTGTTTGGCTTTTTATTTCTAAGAGAAGGACATTGGTATCTAACCCAAATACTCTTAGTGATTGCTTCGTCTAGCTTTGGAGCGGCCATTCATCCCGTAATGAACAGCTTATTTCCAGCTCAGATTAGAGCCAGAAATGTCTCCCTTTTCTTTACCATTGGCTTAAGTGTCGGCGGAATGGCGCCCGGCATGCTTAGTTATATTGTTGATAAAACGGGATGGTATCTTATGCCAGCTTTATTTATAAGCTTATTAGCTTTATTGATGGCCTTTTTGTTCGTTGCATATGAAGCAAAAAGTTCAAGAAATCATTTACAACTTAAAAACAAGCTGGATGAAAATTTAAGATTTAAAGAGTAATGAAAAATTCCTTTCTCGCCACAATACAGTTAATTCGTGCTGCAGTTCCTTCAGCGAACTTGTACAATCTTTGGCAAATTGCACATGAAATAAATTCAAAAGAAATTATGGATTTAAATATTTCAGGAATTATTCATCAATTACAAAACGAGCTACCTACATTTCAATATTCTGTAACTCCTGAACCCCCTCAACAAATTCAGTTCTCGACTTTTTTCTCTCTTCAAAAACACATCTTAAACTTCTTTAAGCAAGGATATATCATCGTTTGTGACGATATAACCGTCTGGGAGCCGTTACTAAAATGTACTATTCCTTCTCACATTAGCGCCACCATAGATTGGATTTGTAAGCTGTACAAATATACAGCGCAACCTTCTCGAATTCATATTGCAGAGGTTTTAAGACATCGATTTTTACAACAAGATGAAGAATTATATCGTCTGGGAATGGAATGGGAATACAACTTAAGAAAAGACTCACAACCATCACATAAGCCAGAAAGGTTTTCTCATCCTTTAAGCAATAACCTTTTCAAGATGTCTTGTGAAAAAAATTTCTATGATCAGTTTCTTGAAATAGTTGAAAAACTTCCACATACTCTTCAAGAACAAATTACTCCCCTCCTTAATTACATTCAGCTTTTGGATGATTCTCCTTTTTGTCTCGAATGGTTTAAAAAAGCTTTATACTTGAAAGAAGGATCAGCACAAGTACGGCTAGGTCTTCATGAAGCTCTAAAATTTGAACCAAATCAGGTTATTTTTTGTTTAAAACATAATCAAATAAAACCCAAAATTAGCCAACCCCTTTTAAAAAATACTTCATATGAAGCTCTCAGTGATCAGCTTTTAAAATGGAAAAAACAACAAATATTGAATATTTTTTGCTATTCAGTTGATACACTCTTTTTTCATCCTTTGGTTCAACCTGAGCGTCTTCAAAAACATCAGGAGCAACGTCATCTGCAAAAAGAGGAAAGACCAATAGCAAACTCTCCTCTCACTAGCCGCCCGACAACTGTCAGTGCCAGCGGCTTTAACTTATTAATGCAAGATCCTTATGGATTTTATGCTCGCTATATTTTAAAGCTCCATCCATTAGAGCGTCTAACAACTCAAAGCTTTGCAAAAGAATTTGGTTTAGCTACGCATACAATGATAGAGATTTATTTGAAAGAAGGAATTACTACCGCCACAACCTATGCTGACAAACTTAAGCTTAGTAAGCCTAATATTTTGTGGAAAAGTAAAATGCTGCGAATTTTAACTTGGGTTAAAGATCAAATAACTGACCTGAAACCAAAAGAAATATATAGCGAATATGATACTAAAGAAACCCTTGGATCAATAACTCTTAGGGCGCGACTAGATACCTTGCTTTGTCTTGATAGCGGAAATCTTGTAGTTAACTTCAAAACTGGAACCCCACCAAGCAAAACAGATGTTATAAACGGCTATGCACCGCAACTTGCAATTGAAATATTTTTAGCTCAAAAATCTCGAAAAAATATTCAAACTCAAGCTGAATTTTGGCAGCTTAAAGGAACACAACCCTCAGGATCTGTTTCAGCAAGTATTGCTCTCCCAATGAATACACTTCAAACATCACTTGAGAAAATTATTTTTCATTATTTTATGACCAAATCGCCATTTTTAACTTGCCCCTGGCCTTCAAAAACGCCAAAGTGTAACGAATATAAAATTTTGGAACGATCCGTTTAAGATGAAAGAAGAAAAAACTCCTATACAAGCTTATACAGCCTGGGCTGGCGTTGCGATATTTTTCTTGTATCAGTATGTCCTTCGTATAGCGCCAGGTCTTGTTGAACCTGAATTGCGTAGTGCTTTTTTCATGACCGCCAATGACTTCTCAACTCTTGGCTCATTTTTCATGTTTATATACGCTATTGTTCAAATTCCTTGTGGCGTCTTGATTGATCGAGTTGGTGTTAAACGAGTTGTCCTTATTAGTATTTTATTGTGCTTAATTGGAAACGGTTTACTGATCATTGGAAATAGCCTTTGGGAAGCCCAAGTTAGTAGGTTATTCATGGGAATAGGGTCTGCTTCTGGATATATTAGCTGCATGAAAATTGCCGCGGACAGTTTTCCAAGGTCTAATCGTGGTTTTTTCATGGGAGCTGCATTAACACTTGGTTTATTCGGTCCTCTTTTAGCCGCAAACCCTTTACTAGATCTTATTGAATCAACAAACTGGCGCTATGCTTTCACTGTACTATCAGTTATTGGCGTTATTCTTTGGTTTTCGCTTGTACTCATCATGCCTAGGGAAGCTATCAATCGCGAAGCCGTATTGAAATGGAGCGAAATCAAAGAAAGTATCCTTCACGTTTTTAAAACACGGCCAGTTCTTGCTTATGCCATTATGACAACCTGTTTTTATTCGCCATTATCTGTCATTGCAGACTTGTGGGGCGTATCGTTTCTGATGAATCATTTCAATCTCCAACGTATCAATGCGGCTAATGTTACGATGCAAATTTATGTAGGAGCAGCCATCAGCAGCTTGATTATTCCTTGGTTGTGCGAGAAATATAAAGAATATAATCGTGGCATTATATATAGCTGGCTTGGAATGGTATTTTGCCTAATTACTCTTTTATACAGTGATTTATCAGCTTTTTCATTGATTTTCATATTGATTACTTTAGGAGTTTTCAGTAGCTCAGAAATTCTTTGTTTTGGCGCTGCGTCACACTATACCACACCAGAAACTTCAGGAACGACACTGGGAGTCATTAATACATTCAGTGTTATGGGAAGCGCTTGCATTATGCAAGCTGTAGGCTTTTTGCTTGATGTAAAATGGAGCGGCAGGATGGATGAGCAAGGCATACGATTATACTCGAGTACAGAATATATTTTTGCTCTGAGCTCTATTCTTATTTTCGTTGGCGCACTTGGAATGCTTGCTTTTTTCTTGTACAGGCAGGGATTAAAGCTGAGACAAAAGGAAATAAGCTAGATCTATGCACTCACACCAACAAGCAGCTAGCAGCCCCAACTCTAGTTGTTGGGTGAGCGCTTCTGCAGGATCTGGAAAAACAAAAATTCTTATCGATAGAATCATTAGGTTGTTGCTGCACTCAGCAAAACCAGAACGTATTCTTTGCTTAACTTTTTCAAGAGCTGCTGCAAGCGAAATGCAGCAACGTTTACAAAAACGCATACATTTTTTTTCTACTCTTTCAGAAGAAAAAATAACAGATGAGCTTCATACTTTAGGTGAAGTTCCCAATAAAGAAATAGTGGAAAGAGTTAAAGAACTTTTTTCTTCTAATTTATATCAAGACATTTCTATCCAAACAGTTCATAGCTTTTGTCAGCGTCTACTACAACGCCATACGAGCAAAAATATTTTATCTGAACCTCCTCGCATCATGGAAAAATTTGAGGAATCAACCTATCTTTCTCAAGCTTTCGAACAATTAATTTTAGATCCCAATGCTCAAATTTTTTTAGAAGAATTCTTAGCATTTCATTCGGACATGACTCTTTTTGAATACTTATGCAAAACGACAAAAAATATCCAGCTTTTAAGTATTGAGGACATACAAAAACGCTTGGAAGAACTCCTAGATGTGCAGCATGCTCCTGATTTTCCATTACCTCCTGCCAATATTCATACGTATGTGGCTGAATATTTAAATGTCCTAATCCCAACAGCAGCTGTTTCTAAAGACCATGCTTTTGTTCAGTGTTTTTTGACACAAAAGGGCACGACAAGAAGTAAAGTCTTGAGTGCACATATTCAAAAAGAATATCCAGAAGCAGAGACACTTTTGAAGGCGTATGGAGAAAAATTAGAGCATTATTTTTCCCAAAAAATACGTTTCGATCATTGTCAAAAATCTCTGCATTTTTGGCAATTACAACAATTATTTAATGAACACTATAAGCAGCTTAAACAGTCTTTAAACGTTTGGGATTTTCATGACTTAATTGAAAAAACCCTAGAAATATTAAGCAATGATACATTTGATCAAATTTTATTCGATTTAAATTATCGTATTGATCATATTCTGGTAGATGAAGCGCAAGATACCAGCGTCGATCAATGGCGCGTGATTACCCACCTTGTAAATGGTTTATTTGATCAACAATCTGGTGAAAGAAGTTTATTTGTTGTTGGCGATGAAAAACAATCGATTTACAGCTTTCAAGGTGCTGATATTCGTATATATCAAAGCATGCATCAGCATTTTTCTGGCTTATGCCAACCATTTGAAACAGTACACTTAACAACCAGTTTTCGCAGCTCAAAAGATCTTTTAAAAACTATAGATACAATTTTTGAAAAAAATCCAAAAGGCCTGGGCAATGATTTAAAGCCACACACTGCACATCATTGTTTTAAAGGAAACATAGAGCTTTTACCTTTAACTGTACAACAGAAGGAAGAGCTTGATCCTTGGCCTATTTTTACTGAATACCGAAATATACATGAACCTGAAAAACTTCTCGCTCAAGAAGTTTTAAATCATGTGCAGAGAACTATTGAGAAGGGGGTCTTTTTAGAATCTGAGCAACGCCTTGCAACTTATGATGATGCCATGATTTTAATGCGTAAACGGGGAAGTCAAATGAACGCATTAACAACACATTGCGAAGAAAAGAACATTCCCTATTCTGCTTTTGACCCACAAGATCTTCTAGAAGTGCTTTCTGTGCGGGATATTTTAAGTGCTGTTGAGTTTATGCAAATGCCTCTTAATGATTTGAATTTGGCACAGCTTCTGAAAAGTCCATGGATGAGAAGCTTTGGCAAACTAAGTGAGGAAGATTTATTTACCCTTTGTCATAACCGCACAGGATATTTGTGGGATACCGTTCAGAAACATTGCCCTGTTCATGCTAAAGCTTTAAATGAACTCTTACAGAAAAATCCTGCCAATGCTTACGACTATTTCATGCATGCTTATGATAGTATGAGCGTTGATTGTTTGTTATTGCACCATTTCATGGATGAGGTATTAAAACGTTCCCACCTTCTAGATTTAGGAATTTATCAGCTCGTTGAGCATCTTTACATGTATCCTCCAATTTTCACCAAACAGGAACACCAAGAAGGAATTAAACTTTCAACGGTACATGGCGCCAAAGGACTTGAAGCGTCAATAGTCGTCATTCTTGATAATGGTGAAGAGCCAAGCCTCAAGCAAGATATCGCACTATATGATCCCGTTAAGCAATTTTGGTTTTTAAAACCAACAAGTGCTGCAGACACGATCTTAACAGCAGCACTTAAGGAACATCACCAACAGGCATTAGAATTTGAGCACAATCGACTCTTTTACGTTGCCTTAACCAGAGCAAAAGAACATTTGATATTAGCAGGATTAGAACATGAGCCCTCCCCTCATTCTTGGTATTGGAGAGTTCATGATGCCATAAATTAGAAAACTTCAAACTGATTGCTGTCTACGCAGCTTCCCTAACCCAAATATTGGCACCTTCTTTTTCTTTTCAGATAAGCAAAATGATTTAGAATGCCTTATATCTCCAAAGAATTCTTTAAGAGGAACGTATGCGCTATTTGGAGTGATTGCTCCTCCTGCACGTCCTCTGTCAATATCGTAAAACCGAGAATACGCCAGCAATAGCAAATTTTCTTCAGATGGTACTTCTGGATAACATGCGGGAATATGGTAGATACCAGCAAGACCTGGAATAAGATTCCAAAGTAGCGTAGAAAAACTTTGCGTTTTGTAACAAGCTTTTTGGATGTCTTGTAATTGTCTCAGAATAATCTGTTTTCTTTTATGGCTATAAAAAATACCAGAGGCACTTTCTTGAAAATCCTCTGTAGCTCTTTGAGCTTGTAATTGTCGTTGGTTTCTATTTTCTTCCCAATATTTTGTAGTCCACGCTTGAACAATGCCATGAACGTCGCTTGAAATTTTAATATCAATCAAAAAATTCATTAATTCATGGAAACATAAAAGCACACAATGAACACGTGTTTTTATTTTACCTTTCTGAGGATGTTCAAACTCAAAATCTTCATTTTCTGGTAAACAACGTTCATTATCAATAAGGATAAACTCCCATTCTTCACTACCTTTTATTTTTCTTACCAGACAATTTAGTGGGCGCAAATCTTCTGGACGGAGAAGTGAACAGAGTATTAATAATTGTTGAAATCTCTTTTTGTTAAAAACCCATTCTTTTCCATACTCAGGGTTTTCTTTTACTTTCCTAAAAACTTCCTCTAGAGTTTCTCCTTCCATAAACTCCGCCACTAAATAAATTTTACCATTCATGACAATAGTTTTAGATTTAGGAAGAGGAATGTTTTCTCTATCTTCCGGGAAAAGCCGTAAATACAAATCTCGTGCAGCTTCCTCCCGTTCTGAAGCTTCGGGTGCTTCTTTCATAAAAATCCGCGTATCGCCATCGACTGAATAAAATCCTGTTTTTCGAGTTCCGCCAATAGGCTTATCCTTAGGACAGAATTTTCCTTTATTCATCAATCTATGCTCAGGATCATACACTCTGTAATCAGTTATTCTGCCTCTTTCCCAGAGACTTACGTGAATAATATCATCTCTTTCATGAAGATATGGTAAGAAAAAAGGAGACTCAGCTTCAGCATCAGTATTAATTCCTACAGATTTTGCACATTTTTTTAGAAAGGTATTTACGCTTATACAACGACTATAGCTTTGATGTGATAAGGAGTAACCATATGGGTTCCCCTGAGGTTGAGAGTCAAAATAAATTTTTCCCCCACCATCAGAAGTACTACGCACTATCTTGGACGTAGCACTAGTTTTAAGTCGTTTACAACCGAGTGTTAAGTCATCATCAGTTTCACTAGAAAGGCCACAACTAGTAAAACCTACTAAATTCAAGTCACCTTCTTCATCACTTTCAGAAGTTGTAAGCTCTTCATTCTCAAAACATTGGTGAGCGGAATAAAAACAGCTATTATAAATCTCTCCTTCTCTTGAAAAAGACCACGCAGAAGTAGAAAGTTCTATTAAATCTACGTTTTGTTCATCTTCGCCACTTTCAGAAGTTGTAAGCCTTTCAATATCTGCGTTAGTTAGCGTAGTCCGTGTAGAAATAGATTCAAAAGAAAAAGTATCCCCCTCTTTTGAACCTTTCTCTATGCTATATCCAACAGCGAAAAAAACAATAGATATGATTAATTTAATGAAGAAAAGACACATTGAGGACTTCCTAGAAGAATTGCTCATAGTTTTTTATATTGAGCCTCTATGCAGATGAGATCGTAATTTATATTTTTATTCAAGAGCAGGGGATCGCACTATTATTTCCAAAAATAGAAGTATAAGTATTTTTCACTCAAAAAAATGGCTAATTTCCTAGATCTTCAAAAGATATTGTATTTAGAGTGAAAAAAAATAAATATTTCACTCTATGTTAAAAAAATAACACTATCATTCTATTCTTATTTCATAGAGCTGCATCTGAGGATAAATTTTAGGCCCGAAGCAGTTCCACATTGACCGGTTCATGATCATATTTAAATCCATCTAGCTTAGAAAAATGTTCAACGGCCCACAAAAATCCAATACTTACTGGAAAAGCGATAACCCAAATACCATAAGAACCCAAAGCATTTGTTAAATAAACAACTCCAAAAGATGTAATAACATACATCACGGCGCGCGATACCGCATAAAGAAAGCTGCTGTAGGTAAACCTTCGATGCACAGGAAAATATTTAAAAAATATAGGAATAGCAGGAATAGTCCCCAACGAAAAAACAGTCAGAAGAAGCTGCACAGAAGTTAAAGCATAAATGTTGGTAAGGGGCAATAAAGGCATAATAAAAAAAACTAACGATGAAGCAATTGCCCTTAGTTTTAATATTCGTAAGGGGTGAATTTTTTTAGCAAGTAAAATAATGGATATTCCCACAATAAAACTCGATACCGTAAGCAAAAGATTGTGGTCAATAATTTCTTCAGGTGTGTATTTCATGGAGTATTTTAAAAAATCAGCACAGTAGATGAAAATAACGTAAAAGCATAAAGGGAAACCTGAATAAATAAAGAAATACGCTAAAGATGTTTGTTTAGAAACTTTTTCTGCTTGCTCTTTGTATTTATTTGCCTGGGCTCTTAAAAAAGCTGGCGTTTCACGCAACCGCCTGCGCGCCACTGCACCTGAAACAGCAATCATTCCCCCTAGAATAAATGCAGCACGCCAATTAGCATTACATTTAAAAATTAAACTCGTTACCAAAAGAGCAACCAAACTACCAAGCGTGCATAACTCTGAAACCCATGAAACAAACTGGTAAGAAGTTGGTGGTGGTAAAAGTTCGGAAAGATAAATTTCGGCGCCAATCACTTCTCCTGTCGCGGAAAAGCTTTGGAAAATACGACACGTAATCATGGCAACGCTTGCAAAAATCCCAACTTCTGCATAGGTCGGCAAAATACTCATGAAAAAACAACTAACCGCCATCATCGTCGTTGAAATAATGATAGCCGCCTTTCTCCCTATATAATCACCTATATAGCCAAACATGAGAGCGCCTACGGGTCTAAAAACATATGTAGAGCAAAAAGCAAAGGCGGCAAGGAGAGCCGCCGTACGCTGATCAGTTTTTGGGAAAAAAAGATCATTTAACAAAACTGACAAATGCACATATAGCATTAGGTCAAAATATTCCAGAAATGTACCAATTTGTAAAAGACCGACAGCTTCTTTTTGATCTCGTCGTAAATTTTTTAGAATACTCAATCCAATCTCTCCAGTGAGTGAGCAATATAGTTGAATCCATACGCTCCCAAATGAGTTTTGTCTAGCTATAAAAATATATAGGTTTATGTGTTGGATAAAATGATTTAAGAAGGAAAATTTATTTCAAATAACAGTATAAATACCGTGGTGGGCGCCCTAGGAATCGAACCTACGACCCGCTGATTAAGAGTCAGCTGCTCTACCAACTGAGCTAGGCGCCCGCAAAGTATAATTACTAGCCTAAAATGAGTCTGCTGTCGATCCTAAAATAGATCAGCAAACGATGCAGATTACTCTGCATCAATCACGTCAATCAACTCTACATCAAAAATGAGATTTGCATTAGCAGGAATAATTCTTCCAGCACCTCTTTCACCATATCCTAAATGCGACGGAATATGTAAACGACGTTTACCGCCCACTTTCATGGTTGCTAAGCCTTCTTCCCAACCCTGAATAACCATGCCAACACCGTGCGTATATTGCAACGGTTCTCCTCGGTCGAGAGAACTATCGAATTTTTGCCCATCTTCAAGTGTACCTGTGTAGTGCACAAAAATTACTTGCCCCTTTTTTGGAGAAATCCCTGTGCCTTCTTCGACATCTTCATACTGAAGACCTGTAGCTGTTTTAATCATGTTGAAAGTAACCTTTTATTTAATGCGCTACTTTAGCTTGTCAGCGCCTGCTTTTCAAGCGTTGATGGAAAACTTTCAAGGTTTCGGCAGCTTTATAAAAAACGCTATCCTTTTTAAAAGCACCGACAATCTGTCCCACGTCGTTTACCTTTATGCCGGCAGGAATACCCGTCATTAATTCTACTGCTTCGTAAATATCATCAACACCCCAAATTTGGAAATTTCCTGCTGCAATATCTTCAACCACTTCAGGGCGCAATGTTAGGTTTGCCACATTTGCATTAGGAATAATAACGCCTTGAGTTTTAGTAAAGCCCCGCTCTTTACAAAGCCTGTGAAAACCTTCAATTTTTGTATGGATGCCACCTACAACTTGAGCACTTCCAAACTGATTGATTGACCCTGTTATCGCAATATCTTGTCGCACGGACACATTTGCTAAGGAGGATAAAATGGAGATTAACTCCGCCATGGAAGCACTGTCCCCCTCAACATCGGAATAATTTTGCTCAAACGTTAAAGAACAAGAACACGAAAGTGGATACTTCTGAGCAAAAACACCATTTAGAAAACCTTCCAGAATAAACGCGCCTTTTTGTTGAATTGGACCGCCTAAGTCAGTTAAACGTTCAATATTTACAACACCCTCCTCTCCCACATAGGTGCGCGCGCTAATACGTGCAGGTATACCAAAACTGCGATCACTAATACTTAAAATGGTGAGACCATTAACGAGCCCAACCTTTTTTCCTTGCGTATCAATAAGAACTTGATTGCGTTGAATATCTTCTAATGTACCATCTTCAAGTCGAGCATTGCGGCGACGGCGCTGCAAAAAAACCTGATCTATAACATTTTCATCGATAGGCTTTTTCTTCGAGGTTTCGCTGGCAATAGCATCAGCTTCTGCCAAAATATCACCAATCAATTCAAATTTTGCTGAAAGTTTCTCACGATCCCTTGCCCACCTTGAGCTATATCCGGTGAGATAAGAAATCGCTGCAGACGTAATATCTCGGCCAGTTTCTCTTAAGCAAGTTGAGCGTATAAGTTTTTGATAATGAGTAATATTGTCAGACGTTGCCGGCAAATCCGAATCAATTTCCGCACGTATTTTAAAGTACGATGGGAAGTCAGGATCTTGTAAAAAGAAGCTATAATACCAAGCTGGCGATGCCACTAAAAACACTTGCAAATTCAATGGTATAGAACGAGGACTTGGCGCATCATCAAGCGGCGTACCACCTTCTCTGTAGCGTTCACGAATTGTAATTTTGCTATCGCGTAGTGCTGATTTTAGCATTGCCCATGCATCTTCATCTTTTGCAATTTCATCTGCACGCAGCACCAAAATTCCACCATTTGCACGATGCAAAGCACCTGGACGAATAAGATTAAAATTCGTTTCAATACTTCCCGTGGATGGATTATTTCGGTATTTAATGGAACCAAATAGATTTTCATACGTTGGCTTTGGCTCTAAAACAGCTTGTGCTCCTGGCTTTTTCGAGTGATCAATAAGCACGTTAATGCCATAGCGTTCAACTGCCGCTTTATTAAGCTTTGCCTTTGGATTTTCTTCATCAAACAAAAGTGAAAGATTTTGCAAAAGATCGCGCTTAAATTCGTCAATCCATCCTTTTAAATAGGTTGAAAATTCTTCTTTATATACTTGAAAAAGGGGAGTTAATACTTTTCTTGCGGTACTTTGCTTGAGTTGAGCAATTTGTTTTTCAATGCGCTGATTGGCTATATTTGCCGCAATGCTAAGGCGTGCTAAGGCATTCCGCAACGAGACAAGATCCTTTGGAGACTTCTCCTCCCCAGGATTCTCTTCTTCTGTATCTTGTAACTCTAAGGATAAGCCATCAATACCAGAAATTAATTCAAACCCTTTTGCACGTGCTTGACTTTGCAAATCTTGTGTTTGTTGATCAATTTGCGATTGTTGATAGTGACTTAGGCTATCCATTTGCTTACGAAATTGACTGGAGCTAAAAATTTTCCCAAGAATTGTACTGGCATTTTGCAGCAGTTCATGGGTTTTTGATTGAAGATATGCACCCTGCCCGGACGGCATCTTAAATGGAAGCGGACGGTTGCTCTCCTGAAAATTGTTAACATACACCCAATCAGGAGGCTGAGGAAGCTTTTTTACATACTCATGTAAATAGCCCATCGTTGTGCTCATACGCCCACTGCGATCATCACCGATAACAAAAATATGGAAGCGCTTGTTACGCATTTTAAGACCAAATTCTATGGCTTCTTTAGCACGTTCATGAGAAGACAGATCAAACAAGGAAATAGCAAACTTATTAAGGCGTTTTTTTGGCAAAAAAACCGCCGAGCTGCATGGATGCAGCGGAATGCCAATCTTTTCAATAGGTATCGGTGCTTTCATACCCTTATTATGAACCAGCAAATCTTAAGGCATTGTTAATTAGAGATTTTTATCTGGGCATAGGCAATGGCTTGCTTTCTCAAAAAAAATCACTATATTGCTCTTATAGGTAATTAATTTTCAAAAGATAAAATGAAGATTTTAAAACTAATAAGCACCGCAGTATTTTTGCATAGCATCTTGATACATGGCGCAGCTACAAATGAACACCTTAATAATGATGATAATGACTGCATATCTCCAATCACCGGATATCCTTGTTCACCCTGATTATACCCAAGAAAGCCGATTAAAATGGCTTTTAGAGAATTCTCAAACCGTAATCCAAGCAATTGATTCTGCTGCTGCAAGGCAGCAATGGGGTGAACTAAAATATTTAGGATATTTATACTTAAATGTCCCAGTAAAACGCTACTTTCAGGGGGAATCGGGGAACAATCTCCATCAAAGTATGTTTGTCGAAAAGCACATTAACAATGTTGCGACAATTTTTAAAGATAAAATCATGTATATTGTTTCGGCGTATTCGGCGTATACAAATAAGCAAAATCTGCCAACATATTTGTATCCTAAAAATTGCCCTCTCCCTTACCTCGGACCAACTGGCACAGAACTGCAACTTGATCAACAAATCGACGTATCGCATGGAGGAACGCTTTTCTATGCGCTGCGCTTTTTGTTATGAATGGAAGAAGGATACTTTCTTGAAGGTAGCAATGCGCATTGTGAAGAACCTGCGCTAGGTATACAAGTAACACCAATTACAAATGAAGCCCAACGCAAGAATTTAGCTTACAAACCCTACAATTATGCTCTTCGAACTATTTCATATCTGGATTATCCAATCGTACTTTTTGCACAAATTCAAACGCAATATTTAGATAAAGCACATCTCGGCTATGAAGCTGGTTTACAAACGAAAAATCGTAGCAACTTAAAAAATATTCGCTTAGAAGTCATAGAAAAATATGAGAATAATTCTCGTATTTTCGAGATGAGTCAAAAAGAAAAATCCTTTATCTACTCAAAGATAGATGAATCCATAAAATACCTTGAATCTCTTGGCGACCCAACACCCTATAGAACTGAATTAATTTCAGCTCTTTGTAGTTTTACATTTATAGATACGATAACTTGGCAATCAACCCAACCACTTCGAATAGAACCTTCACAAGAAAATTCAAACAACAGCTAGAGTGTTCTTTCTTTTTACAGTATCCTGTGAACTAAAGTTTTTAGTTTAAGAAAGCATGATGGCATCACGTAAAACATTATTCGAACATGGGCTCGCTCTAACTATTTTTTCCAGCCGATGGCTGCAAGCGCCTTTGTACTTTGGCTTAATTATCGCTCAAGCAATTTATGTGCATCGATTTACCAAAGAAGTTTGGCACCTTTTAACAAGCTTAAAAGTGTATGGTGAAACGGAAATTATGCTGGTTGTTTTGAACCTTATAGATGTTGTCATGATTTCAAATTTATTAATCATGGTGATCATTGGCGGTTACGAAACGTTTGTAAGCAAGCTTGGTATGGATAGTCACCCTGATTCACCAGATTGGCTGGGCCATGTTAATGCCAACACGATGAAAATTAAGCTTTCGATGGCCCTTATCGGCATTTCATCCATTCATCTATTAAAGACATTTATTAATGCCCCACAAATGCTTGAGGTCACCATTAAATGGCAAGTTGTTATCCATGTCACCTTTTTAATCTCTGCCGTTGCTTTAGCGTATACCGCAAAAATTTCCCAGCAACACCTTGAGGTTTTAAATGCGCATAAGCATTGATCAGATCACAAGCACACTCAATAATCATCTAGATAATGATGCCCTTTTGCATGTTATTGACGAATCCAATAAGCATAAAGGTCATGTTGGCCATGATCCCCGTGTTGGTCTCAGCCATATAGCTATTCAGATTGTTTCAAATTTGTTTGAAGGACTATCGCGTGTTGAAAGGCAACGTCTGGTAAATAGTTGGTTAAATGAGTTTTTTACATTAGGATTACACTCGGCCAGGTATGATTTAAAAACTCCAGAAGAAAGTAGTCTTGCGTGCTACCCTTAGTATTAATTGTTGATGATGACATGCGCTTGAGAGACTTATTGCGCAAATTCTTGAGCGATTACAATTATAGAGTGCAAACAGCCTCTAATGCCGCACAAGCACGAGCCCAGCTTGCAGCGCAACAGTTTGACATTATGATTCTTGATATCATGATGCCCAAAGAATCAGGACTAGAATTGCTCAGTTCAATGCGCACGAAACAATCCTCTTATAAGCAAATTCCCGTTATTTTATTATCAGCCCAAGATGGCTTGGATGAAAAAATTCACGGTCTCATGTCTGGCGCTGATGATTATCTTACTAAGCCTTTTGAGCCAAAAGAACTCATTGCACGGATTGAAACAGTGTTGCGACGCACAAGCATTAGGCAACCTGTAGGGATTGATTTACGTCTTGGCGAATATATTTTTAAAGTAGAAAAATCAGCGTTATATAAAAACAACGAAGAAGTACGCCTCACCTCTACTGAGCAAATTGTCTTGCGCATCCTTGCTCAGCACCCGTATCAACCTTTCACACGAAGTGACCTTGCCCAACGTATTGGGTTTGTCATTAGCGACAGAAGTATTGATGTACAAATCAATAGATTACGACGTAAGCTTGAAGATGAAGCAGGCAAATATTTAAAAACAATTCGACACGTAGGATATGCTCTATGTCCGGACTCATAAATATTTTAAAAAATCCCAAAAGACTTTTAAAAAAAATATTACCCACCGGCTTATTTAGTCGCGCCCTAATTATTCTATTAACACCCTTATTGTTAGTACAGGTAGTGCTTGGGTACATTTTTTTCGACCGACATACCGAAACAATTCTGCGACAATTTTCAAGAACTATTGCAGGTGACGTGGCCATGGTTATGGATTGGGTAGAAAGAGATCCTAAATCTATCAAATCGATACAGCAAGCGGCACAGAAGTATATGGGACTTGATGTACATTTTGTTCCTCAAAATACCCTTGATAAATATGGCGCACATAAAGAAACATGGCTATATGGGTTTATGGAAGATGCTTTAAACGAAGCTCTGCACTCTGAAGAATTTAGCCAGGGAAGTCGGAAAAAGCCCGCATATTACCTAAGAATGAACGCTGATAAAATATTCATTTCGGTTGAAGCAAAAACGAAAGGTGTTTTAGAAGTTTCTTTGCCGAGAAAGCGGCTTTTCAGTAAAACCACGCCATTGGTGTTGATTTGGACAACTTCATCAGCTCTTTTATTGTTTTTGGTTGCCTCTATCTTTATGCGCAACCAGATTAGACCTCTTCGGCGACTTGCAGAAGCTGCCGATCGTTTCGGTAAAGGCGATGATTTAGGAGAGCTAAAAATTGAAGGCGCCCTCGAACTTCGCATGCTCAGTCGGATTTTTAATATCATGCGTGCACGTATTCAGCGTCATTTACATGAACGTACTCAAATGCTAGCCAGTGTTTCTCATGATTTGAGAACGCCTATCACTCGCATGCAACTTCAGCTGGCGATGATGCCTGAGAACGAAGAAAATACTCTGTTACAAGAAGATCTTAAACAAATGCAATTAATGGTTGAAGGATTTTTAGCCTATGCAAAGGGCACTGCCAGTGAATCACGCCAAGCTGTCCCTATTGCTAGCTGTATTCAAGAAATTATTGATAATTTACCTGGCAAGAAAAATCCAATTGAATTTATTCCCTCAGATAACCCCATAATTCAAATAAAATTACAACTTTTTAACCGTTGTTTAACTAATTTATTGTTAAATGCTAATAGGTACGCATCGCATACTTGGGTTCACCTCAAGCTAAATGTACGCCACTGTGAGATTATTGTTGATGATGATGGGCCAGGAATTCCTGAAAAAAATCGGGAACAAGTATTCCAACCCTTTTTTCGCCAAGACACAGCGCGTAATTTAGATGAAGGTGGTACAGGACTTGGTCTCAGTATTGTACGAGACGCTGTACGCAGCCATGGCGGCAGGATTCGCCTTGATCAATCTCCGCACGGAGGACTTAGAGTCATTCTAACGTTTCCGAGGTCTTGATCTAGATAAGGTAAGCAGTGCGTGAATACAAAAATAAACGTTAGGGTATTCATATGGCACAAGCAAAAAATGCTAAAGGACACGCAGGTAAAGCGGATTGGAAAGAACAACAACATAAATATACGCAAACAGCGAAAGAAATGTTTGAGAAATTTTCTGATTTTGCCAAAGAATCGAAGCCGCACCATGAAAAAATAATGGAAAATCACAAGAAAAATCTTGAGGCTATTGGTGAAGCTAATAAAGTTGCCCTTGATGTGCTTAAATCCTTAGCAAAAATGCAAAGTGAATTCGTTAAGCAAACTTTCGAAGAAATGAATTCGATGATGCGCGCTGCTATGACGCAAAAACCTGGTCAGCCCATCGATATGTCAAAATATTCTGATACGATACAACATTCATTGCAACGTACTGTTGAGCATTCAAAAAACGTTAATAGTGTTCTGTCTAATTCTGGCAAAGAGATTCATGCAAAAATGAAAGGTCGATTTGAAGAGATGGGCGCTGATATGAAAGCTCATGCATCTAAATACGGCAAGCACTAAGAGATAAAAGTTCTCGACTTAAATAGATTAAACTTAAACGCATAACTGCCGTTATTATTTTTTATATTTTAATTTTATTGATATTTGTAAATCGCAGCACTATATTAAGGCTAAGTAGTCTTTGATCTGATTGTCGAGGAGTATTATGCCTGCAAACATCAGCGAATTAAGAAGAAAAATTTTAATACCTTGCCTTATCGGCCAAGCTTTAGAGTTCTATGACTTTACTCTATGCGGAGTTTTCATCGTAATCTTAGGCAGGAATTTTTTTCCAGCAGAAAATGAATTTGCTGCCTTACTCGGTGGTATCTTTGCTTTTTCAGCCGCATTTTGGACAAGGCCTCTAGGTGCCCTACTATTTGGTTATATTGGCGATAAGCATGGTCGAAAACAAGCACTTACTCTCTCCATCCTGCTAATGGGATTACCGACGCTTATCATTGGGCTTCTGCCTTCTTACACCACTATCGGGTTAGCAGCACCCTGCATATTACTTTGCTGCCGTTTAATCCAAGGATTAAGCGCCGGCGGTGAGTACAATGGTGCTGCAATTTTTGCTTTAGAACACATGAAAGCAAAACCAGGCATGATTAGTGGGCTGATATCAGCATCTTGTGTAATGGGTGCTGTTAGTGCCACTTTTATCGCTTATATTGTCACAAATTTTTTACATTTTGAGCAAGCCTGGCGAATTCCCTTTTACCTTGGAGCTTGCGTCGCTGTCATTGGTTTTATTTTACGAAAAAAAGCCATGGAAACAGAAGATTTTATGAAAAGAAAACCTATTCGTGGTCTGCCTATTCTTGAAATTATCAAAAAATATCCTAAGCAATATATACTTGCCATTACTGCTGGCGCCTTCAATGGGATTTTGATCTACACCTTATTTGGCTTTTTAAATTTGTACGTCATCCAATATTTGAACATAAAATTAGAAGTTAGTTTGTTTTACAATGTTTTTGGGATGTTGGCTTTCATGTTAAGCTGTCCTATTTTTGGCCGCATGTCTGATAAAATTACGCCGCACAATTCAATGATTTTAGCTTCCATAATCACTATTTTCTCAAGTTGGCTTGGATTCATTCTTCTTCAAGAACGCGCAACAGAAGAACTTATTTTAGGTCAAATTTTTATTGGAATTGGTGTAGGAAGTTTTGTTGGACCATCCCATATATTCCTTCAGCAACAATTTTGGCCTGAAGTTCGCTATACCGGTGTTGCTTCTGGATTTTCCATGGGAATGGCCTTAACAGGCGGAACAACAGCGTTAATTATGACATATATCTTAAAAGAAACTCATGTCCTTTTAGCACCAGCTATGTATATTACTGCAGCGTCTGTGTTATGGCTGCTGCTGTTTCCCATTCTTAGCGTTAAGAGAGAAAAAGAAAGCTTCTTAGAGAAACTGGGCATTAGAAAAGAAGACGAGGGATTAGAAGAAGCTTCGAGTGTTTGAGGTATATGCTTTTAGATACCAGAAGAGGAATTTTTTTTAGTATATTATCATGAAAAAACAAGTTTTATTTCATAAAAAACATGAATTAGTTGATAGCCTACTGTCGACTATTCACATAGATGGCATATGTTACGCGAGTATCGGTGTAATAAAGAATGATGTGATTTACAGCGCATTTTCTCACAATAAGTGGCAACAATATTATATTGATAATGAGCTGCATATTAACGATCCAAGTTTTCAAGCAGCAATCAAAATACCTGAATTACCAATATTTTGGGATAGTGTAGCTCTTTATACAGACGCCGAAGTCAAAGTAATGCAAAAAAGGCGAGAAGCTGTTGGAGCAAGAGGAGGTGTTACTCTTTGCTTTAATTCGCTAGATAAACAATTACTATTAACGATTGGAACCTCAAAAGAAAGCACCATGGTCAGTACAATCACAAAAGCACTGAGCTCTTTAAGTTTGCCTGAGGTTTTATGTTCTCAACTGAGTTCAATTTAAAAAGAAAAGTCATTTTAGCTTGTCTTTTTGCAAACGCCATCACCTTTTACAATTTTACACTTTGCGGTGTCTATATTGGCACATTAAGTAAATTATTTTTCCCGCCAGAAAGTAGTTTTTCAGAGATTCTTGGCGGTGTTATTGCGTTTTCAGCTGCTTTTATAACAAGACCCTTAGGAGCTCTCACTTTTGGCCATATTGGAGACAAATACGGCAGAAAAGAAGCATTAACGCTATCTATTATTCTGTCAGGATTACCAACTCTGATTATATCTCTGCTACCTACTTATAAAAGCATAGGCATCGCAGCTCCCTGTCTTTTGCTCTTCTGTAGATTGTTCCAAGGCATCTGCACTGGTGGTGGATATAACGGAGCTGGAGTTTTTATGTTAGAACATATGAATTTTAGACCAGGCTTAATTAGTGGTTTTCTATCAGCTTCTTGTGTTGTTGGGGCTTTATTTGCGACAATATCTGCAGTTATTATTAACAATTTTCCAAATTTCGTGCATGGGTGGAGAATTCCTTTTTTCTTAGGAACGAGCATTATTTTTGTTAGTTTGTATATTAAAAAAATAGCCAGTGAAACGGAAGATTTTATCTCAAGAAAAACGATACATTCCCTACCCATTGTAGAATTAACAAGAAGGTTTCCTAAACAATACATTTCAGCCATATTAACCGGGGCACTTAATGGCTTGCTGTGCTATACTCTTTTTGGTTTTCTAAATATCTATCTCTCCAAATACATTGGAGTGCAGATAGCTAATAGCCTTTTTTATAATATTTTTGGATTGCTGAGTTTTATGATTTCATGTTTAATTTTTGGATATTTATACGATATAAAATCCTTTAAAAACCAGCCGTTATTTATCTCTTTTTTATTTACCACCTTAGCATGCTGGGTTAGCTTTTTTCTTATCCAAAAGATAGATACAAATTTTATTATTTTAGGACAAATACTTTTGGGTGCAGGGGTAGGAGCATTTGTTGGTCCATGCCATGCTTTTTTACAGAAGCAATTTTCACCAGAAGTACGTTATACAGGAGTTGCCTCTGGGTTTTCTTTAGGAATGGCTCTAAGTGGTAGCACAACACTTTTGTTAATGAGCTTTATTATAGACAAATTACATTATAAAATGGCTCCCCCTATCGTCATATTTTTCATAACTTTTTTATGGTTTTATTTACAGAATAGTGAAAAAAATTCCAGTAACACTAAAGACTTATAGCTTTATACGATGCCAAAACACTGGAGCTGCATTAGTAATAGTGACATTTTTTTCTAAGTAAGGAGATCCTTTATGTCGTGTGTTTGTGCCATATAAAAACCAAGAGCCATCATATCCAATACGACGTAGTCGCATTTTTCCGTCTGCTGTCTGCACAATACATGCATAGTCAAGGTATTCCTTTAAGCTATTCAGATCAACAGGCAGCCCACCAACAAAATCTCCATTTGTATAATGATCAGCCATAGAATCATCTGAAACCATTAACGTTAGCCCTTGAGGATAAGTTGTCTTAAAATAATTTAAGTCTCTTAGTAGCATTTCTATTGTATTGCCAACACGAACTTGTTGTTCTCCCAAAGAAGATAATGTAATAGTTTTTGGGGAATTACCATCACCATGGATAAGCCATTCGGGTGTGCACTCAATAGAATAATCCAGTGCCATATTAATTAAGCGAGCTATATTTTTAGCACTAATGTTTGCTCTACCATTCTCCCACTTCTCTAAAGAGCTCTTTGTTATATGATGACGAAGCTCCACCTCTTCTCTTTTAAGTCCTGTAAGGCTTCTCAAGAAGCGGATTCTATCCGCAATAGTGCTTAATGAATTTATTTTACCCAAAAATCACGCACGCTTTAAGTTTTTTATAAAAGTAGTCGATTTAACTAAAAAGTCAAATCGTTCACAAAAAACACAAAAAATAGTCAAAAATATTTTTTTGTGTTTACAAGGCGTAAAAATACGTTATAGTGGCCTCAAATAAAAAAATTTATACAAAACTAGGGGACATTGATTATGAAGAGATCAAATTCTTTAGATCAAAAAGAGGAAGTATTACCAAATCAAGAGAGATCTCGGGTAACTACTTGGCCAAAGGTAGGTATTTGCTTAGAAGAAGTTATGGCTTTTATGGGACGCATGGAAAATGCAGCACGAACGTTACGAGAAGATGAGCAATATGCGGAGATGTATACAATTGAAGAGCAAATTCAACGTGCCTCTGATAATCTTCGCTTTTCCATTAGAGCATTTGAAAAACTCCACGGAGTCAAAATTGAAATTTTTACCTTTTTCAGTCCATTTGAGAATCATACAAAGCATTTTATTCCTACTATAAAAAAGCCTAAAGAAATTAATGATTAAGGGATTAGAAGAAGCTTCGAGTGTTTAAGCAGTTTTAAACCACTTATGAGTTTCTTCTCTTGGTAAAGCTTCAACGCTGTGAGCGTCAATAAAAGCAACAACAGCCCAGCGCGCATAAGATTTTCCAATTTGTGCTTTATCCAATTGAATAACATCATGCCATCCGGGCGAAAAATGCGTCGCATCAATTATTTTTTGGAAATTGCTGGAGAACATAAAAATAGCATTTCCTGATTTATGCTCAACAAGCTTAAGGTTTTCTGGACAGCTTCCTATCCTAAGTCCTGGACAACTTTCAGCAATCGCCAACGTACATGATCCTGCGTCAAAGTGAGGTTTCGCTAAATACTCACCGGACTCGTCCCATTCATATTTTAAAAACCGCAACAGAATATGTGGATATTTGGTATCAAAAACCTTCTCAACAACACCTGGAAAATCCCCCTCAAAGCGTTGTAAAATCTCTTTCACTGTGAGGTACACTAAATCCCAAATCGGCTTAGCCTTTTCCGCAAAATTATTGACTACCGGATTAGCTTTCAAAAAATCCGGATAGTGCTCAAAAAGCGCTGGGTGAAAATGAAAAAATTCTTTACTGTCATTATACACATGATCATTTGCATCGCGATGTTTATAGCCCACATCCCCACGACGATGCTGGGGGGCAATCGAAAAATCGATATATTTTTTAGTGGCTTCACAGGTTCTTTCAAAAAATCAAAAAATGCCAGCACGGCTTCTTCAACGGCGTTACCAGCCATCTTAAACTGGACTGGCGCATAAAACTGCTGTTGCAGAGCTAGAGAAAGATTTTCAGCGCCTAACATTACATGCCGCACCATTGGATAAAGCACTAATAGTACCTCCATAATCTTTTTTTCCAATAACAAATACACTGCTTCCTGCCACTAAAACATCAGCTCCAGCTGTTATAATATGAATTGCATTTTCAACTCTCACTCCACCATCTACAACAATTAAAAAATTCAAGCCTAAAGCTCCTCTTAATTCCTTTACTTGAGAAATTTTTCTTAGTGTTTCAGGAATAAAATCTTGCCCAGAATTACCAGGTTTAACCCCCATCACCGTCACATGATCCACAAAAGAAAGATAAGGCTCTAAACATTCAACAGGTGTTTTTGGGCTAATTGCAATACCTGATTTACATTGACTCCCTTTAATGTGCGTAATATTTACATACAACTTAGGAGTGTCTTCCTCATAAGGTATAGTCATCCGTGCGACACCCGTTTTTTTATACAATTTAATATTTTGTGTAGGGTTCCTCAACATATGCAAATCAAATGGCAAATCGGGAAAAAGTTTAGTATAGAGCTCAATAGTCTTTGGACATGGTGAATATTGCTCACCTCCTATATCTATATGAATCCAGTGAGCGCCAGCTCTGGATACTTTTGCCAGTTCATTCATAAAAGGAGGCTGAGCTGCTACTAGTAGAGATGCCAATAAAGAAGGAGCTATCAAAACTCGTCTCTGCTCTGCTCTACCATCCTCATGTCTTTGCTTTTTCTTAGGCTTACTTACAGTAAGATATCTTACAGTAATTCTCTCATCAACGCATAGATCGCATGGGAAACTCGTCCTCACCAACCTTGAACGGTTATCACGAGTAGGATCTAAAACACCATCACACATACTTGCGAACATACTCACGTCACACCAAAAAGTTGCCACAAAAAATAGTTTTAAAAAATATTTCATGCACTTTTCCTTAAGGCTTTGTTTTCAGTTTCTTAAATCATATATCGCTTGTTGATAGTTTTGCTGCTTAAATACACTATTGCCTGCTACCATTACATCAGCACCTGCTTTAATGATAGCTGAAGAATTTTGAACATTAATACCCCCATCTACGACGATAAGAAAATCTAATTTTTTTTCTTCTCTTAGCTTTTTTAATTGGCTAATTTTTTCCAAAGTAGATGGAATAAAAGCCTGACCATAAAATCCTGGATTAACACTCATAACTAGCACTAAATCAATTATATTTAGTGTCTCAATAATACGATCTACAGGGGTTTCTGGCTTTAGGGATACCCCAGCTTTGCATCCTAAATTTCTAATATTTTCAAGATTTTTTTTTAAGTCAGAAGTCGCTTCAGCATGAATCGTTATATGATCAGCTCCTGCTTTTTGATATAAATCGATACATAATTCCACCGGCTCTACCATTAAATGCACATCAAAAGGCAGCGAAGAAACAGCTCGTAGTTGTTTAATAATATCAGGACCAAATGTTAAATTTGGCACAAAATGCCCATCCATAATATCAAGGTGTAACCAATCCGCTCCTGCGATTTCAACGGCTTTGACTTCATCTTTTAAAGACAACATATTAGCAGCCATTAAAGAAGGAGCTATCAGTACAGACTTTTTATTATCTTTCATCACATTCCTAATACATCGTTTAAAGTATAAAATCCCGGCGGTTGTTTAAATAACCAGTGCGCTGCCTTAAGTGCACCTTTAGCAAAGACATTGCGATTTAAGCATTCATGGTTAAGTTGAATAATTTCATCTTCAAACGTGAACTGAACCATGTGCTCTCCAATAATGTCGCCTTCACGAACACTCTCATATTGAATAGACGTTTCCAAATATCCTGTTTGCGCAATCGTTTTTCCTAATTCTAATGCTGTTCCGGAAGGCGCATCTTTTTTTAAGGCGTGATGTTTCTCAAAAATTTTAATATCTGCTTCATTCCCTAATACTTTAGAAACAAGTGCTGCTGCTTTCTTTAAAATTGCAATTCCAAGACTTGTATTCGCCGCGTACAGAACGGGAATCTCTTTTCCAGCTTTTTTAAGATGCTCAAAATGAGATTCACGAAGACCTGTTGTGCAGCACAAGTAAGGCTTTTTATGCGTCAAACAATCTTCTAAAGCGCTCTCAATATTATCAGGATGACTTGCATCAATAACGCCATCACTGATGCGGAGATTCTTCAAAAAATCGTCAAGATTTTCCTTTGTTAATCGCGAATACTGATAGCTTTTATATTGGTCAGAAAGTATTTCTTTAATAGCATTTCCCATGCGACCGTTTCCTATAATGCAAATGCTCTTCAAATATTACCCTCACTTCCGTTTTATAAATAATAGGCGATCTTTAAAAAGGTGACCAGATCCTCCTATTTAAAACTCTTCATTTTTAAAGAATTCTTAGAAGAATACAGCCCTAAATGATACGGTGTATTCTCAATTTTCTCCCAAATAGATTGTATATACCCTAGCGTTTTCTTAATATCGTTTAGGGAATAACTTTTTTTCTGTGACAGCAAAATCAAACTAAATGCTATTTCACGCATTGAAAGCCCATCATGATATATAGGATCTAACGCTCTTAAAAGAAGACGCCAAAGTCCTTCAATTTTTTGATAGCTAAATTTATCATGTGTTATCCCATAAAGCTGATCCCAGCGTTGGCTAGAAGTATGAACACGGCTACAAATATTTAAGCTTCGCATTGCTAATCTATACAGTTTTTCAAAAGCTAAACCTGCCTGGAAATGTGACTCGTTGATTTGTTCGTTCTTATAAAGTTGATGCAGAAAACTTCCTTCATTTGCTGCATTAAAAATGTTTTCCCAAAAAGTTGACTGCTCATTACTTTCACATTTTTTTCGCGTGCTTTTCTTCACCATGAAAGCCCCCTTACGAAAAAAGGCCTTAAATTATTTTCAAGGCGGATTTTGTTTGCCAAGATCATGAGCTGTTGCGCGTTCAAGATTTTTTCACCAACCTTAAATTGACGATCTATCAACGATGTTCCATTTCTAGTTGTTTCATAAAAGCAAACCTTTTGCTGCCCCAGATATTCGCACAGTTTCCAAAACCCTACCCAATTATCAACTTCATTTCGCAGGGCATTTAGTTCAAAAGAAGGCTTCTCAATCAGATAGCTCTTTTGCGGTCGATAGCAAAGACGTATTTCTTGCTCTCTTATCTTGTTTGGACGTATTTTAAATCTACTCAATGCCTTGTTAATTGCTGTTGGCGTGCGATTCATTTCTTTGGCTATATCCTTAATAGGCAAACCTGCAATAAAATAATTTCGGGCCTTACTAATGTCTGCCCCTGACCATCCATGTGTTTTCATATGTCCCCCCTTTATAAATTCACAAGATATGCTTTTTATGCATGTTTAATATCCTTAAAATGCATAGATAGGTCAATACGTTAAATTTTTATTAAAATTATTAGATTAATTCTGTTGACAAGATGATATAATTTATTTCTTCTTTGTCTTATTAAACTCAAAAAATGTATAAGAAAGAGTAATTTCTTCTATATTCTTTAGTAACGGATCATCAGCAAAAGCTGGATCAATAAAGAATTGAACAGGCATTTCCATTGACTCACCCGGCTCAAGTTTTTGCTCTTCAAAACAAAAGCAAAAAACCTTATTAAAATATTGCCCTGCAACATCAGGAGATACATTATAAGTTGCCATCCCTACAATAGGCTTTTGCGAAACATTCTTTACTTTATAATAGGCGAGTCCATTTTCTCCTATTTTTAGTCGGACCGTATGCTGCATCGGAGAGAATTCCCACGGTAAATCACGATGCGTGTTTGCAATAAATCGAACCCCAATTTCTCGATTCACGGTTTTGGAGGATTTTTCTGTGTTGATTTTAGGTGTCCCTCCAAACCCTGTTTTTTGACAAAAGACTTTATATAAAGGTACGGACGCAAAGGCCAATGCAAACATGATAAGAAACCAAAAGGCTAGAAAAATAAAGGTTAAGCGATCATGCCTTGGCACACACAACCTCAATAATATGCTCAACAATTAAAGGATCAGCAAGTGTACTCACATCGCCAATTTTTTCAAATTCTGATCTTGCAATGCATCGCAAAATTCTTCGCATAATTTTACCAGATCGCGTTTTTGGCAGACCTTTAACAATATGAATTTCATCAGGATTTGCAATAGGGCCAATTTGGGAACGAATGCTTCCTCTTATAATAGATCTTAACTCTTCTTCTTTATGCACCGTATTGCCTGCAGGAATTGCAAAAACCATAATACCTTCCCCTTTTATGGCATGAGGAAAACCAACGACAGCCGTTTCAATAATAGAATGATCATGCGTAGCTGCCGTTTCGATTTCTGCTGTGCCTAAGCGATGCCCTGAAACATTTAAAACATCATCAACACGACCTGTAATCCAATAGTCACCATCTTCATCACGCTTTGCCCCATCACCACTGAAATAATATCCGGGGAATTGGCTAAAATATGTTTCCTCAAAGCGAGCATGGTCTCCATATACCGTGCGCATTTGTCCAGGCCATGATGCCTTTAAAGCTAATCTACCTTCAGCTGCTTTTTCATGAACTTCTTGACCTTGCTCATTTAGTAAAACAGGCTGAATTCCAAAAAATGGTGTTGTTGCAGAGCTTGGCTTCAGATTATTGATACCTGGCAAAGGCGTTATCAAAATCCCACCTGTTTCCGTCTGCCACCAGGTATCGACAATCGGGCAACGCGTTTTACCAACTTTTTGATAATACCATTCCCAAGCTTCTTGGTTGATAGGCTCTCCAACAGAACCAAGTATTCGTAATGAATCACGCGTTGTTGTTTGCAACCACTCATCGCCCGCCTGCATAAGGCTACGTATAGCGGTAGGTGCCGTATAAAAAATACTGACCTTTAAATCATCAATAATTTTCCATAAACGATCTGGCTTTGGATAATTGGGAACCCCCTCAAACATTACGGTTGTAGCACCATTTGCAAGCGGCCCATAAATCACGTAGGAATGACCTGTAATCCAACCAACGTCTGCTGTGCACCAATACACATCATCTTCTTTACAGTCAAATATCCATTGCTGCGTTAAGCTGGCATAGGTTAAGTAGCCTCCACTTGTGTGCAGTACGCCTTTTGGCTTACCCGTTGATCCTGAGGTGTACAGAATAAACAAGGGATCCTCGGCATTCATTGCAACCGGATCCACTGTTTTACTATAATCAGGCTCATACACAACATCACGATCAACAACCATTGGAACAGATGTGGTTGTACCATTGATCACCAGTACTTTTTTCACCTGTAGCGTTTGCAAAAGAGCTGTATCAACGTTAGCTTTCAGTGGAATTGTCTTTCCACCACGCACCCCTTCATTTGCCGTGATCACAATTTTTGCTCCGCAATCCTCAATACGGCCGGCGAGGCTTTCAGGTGAAAATCCCCCAAATACCACCGAATGAATAGCCCCAATTCGTGCACATGCAAGCATTGCATAAGCTGTTTCTAAAATCATAGGCATATAAATGATAACGCGATCACCTTTTTGAACGCCAAGACATTGCAGCACATGAGCCATGGCATTAACTTCTTTTAAAAGCTCACTATACGAAAGAGCTACCGTTTTTGCACCTTGATCGTTCACCCATAAAATGGCTGTTTTTTCTGGCGTTGCCTTTGCATGGCGATCCACACAATTAGTGGCCACATTTAAAAGGCCGTCTTCAAACCACTTAATAGATATAGGTTTTTGAAACTGCCAATTGCCTGATGTGGTTGGAAATTTTATCCACTCTAAACGCTTAGCCATTTCAAGCCAAAAAGCATTTGGATCAGCAAATGCCTGTTGATGCAGTTGTTGATAATTCGTTGAGTTAACAAGAAAATTTTTATCTTGCTCAGGCTTTGAGTAAATCATTTCAATAAATGTAAAATCTTTACAAATATCCTAGCTGGCGATAGCTGCACTGGAAAGAGGCTTTCTAGTTTTTATAAAGGAGTTTCTTCCAGCTTTTTTCTTTCTTGACTGGCCTTCTTTACCAGCAGCTTCAGTGCCCCCATCATCCTGCTCTTCCTCATCTTCGTCTTCAAATTCTTCTGCTTCATCTGTTTCGTATTCCTTTTCAGAATCTTCAGATTTTTGCTTTTTCAGCGATTTAAGAATTAATTGTTGTTGAGGAAATTCTTCACCTTCAGTACCTAGAACAGCTTCTGCAGGGACTTGCTCTGAAAAAATCGCGTCTCCCTTCTCGTCTTCTTTTTGTTGAGTTAATTCTTCAGTACCTAGACCATCTTTTGCTGACGCTTGTTCTGAAAAAATTGCGTCTTCTTTTTCGTCATCTTTCAAATGATCTTCCATAAGATTGGGCAGTTCAGCCAAATTTGACCCTGCGTAAAAAGCTGAATCTGTCTGATCAGGTGCAATTTCCACTTTTGCTGATGGCTTTTCTTCGGCTTTGAAAACAACATTTTTTGTTTCCACTGCAGGCGGCTCTTCCTTTAAGGAAGTCGGCAATAGCGTATGGCTTAAATTTAAGCTTAGATTTTCTTTATTTGCAGGTGCAGAAGACACAACATTTGATACCATTGTTTCTTGCTTTCCTTCTAGAAAATATGAATTTTGCGCTGTAGATTTTGTAGAGGAACCTGAAGAAACTGATAGAGAACTTGACCCTTTAATCAAAAATAGATCTGGATCAAATTTTCTTTTTTTCTTTCTTCTCTTACCAGCATTCACTGCTTTAGATGTTTTTTCTGACGGAATTTCTGCACAAAACATTCCTTGCGAGAGATGTTTTTTATTAAAACATGAACGGCTATTACAGCCGCAATCTATTTCTGCATCCCCTGCCATAAGGCTTTTCATCAGCAATGTAATCGCAACTAAAAGGCTTTTAAAAAACATACATCATGCGTTCAAACTTAATCCTGCATTTTTAGCACGAAATCAATAAATAGAGTACATTTTTATTGCTAATAGTGAATCACGCGTCCATATGCATCAAGGGTAGATTCATGCATCATTTCCGAAAGCGTTGGATGTGGAAAAATAGTGTGCATCAATTCAGCTTCTGTTGTTTCTAGCGTTTTGCCAATCGCAAATCCTTGAATCAGTTCCGTAACCTCTGCACCAATCATATGCGCCCCTAAAAGTTCTCCTGTTTTGGCGTCAAAGATTGTTTTAACCAATCCTTCTGCATCTCCCAACGCAATTGCCTTACCATTACCCCGATACGGGAAGCGCCCAACCTTTATAGTGTGTCCTTCAGTTTTGGCTTTTTCTTCTGTTAAGCCAATACTTGCAATTTGGGGATGACTATAGGTACAGCCAGGAATATTTGTCTTTTTCATTGGATGTAATCCTTGGACACCGCACATGTGCTCAACGGCTAATATACCTTCATGACTTGCTTTATGGGCAAGCCAAGGAGCACCAGCAACATCACCTATTGCGTATACACCCTTTTCCGCTGTTTCGCACCATTCATTGACTAGAATTTGGCCTTTTTCAATTTTTACTTTTGTTTTTTCCAAACCAAGATTCTCGGTGTTTCCTGAAATTCCAATTGCCACAATAACCGCATCAACTTTTATTTCTTCAATTTTCTTATCATCCTTGGAAATTAACGCGCTCACGTGATCTTTAGCAGGCATCAGCTTGCTGGTTGCGTTCAAATGAAATTTAATACCCACTTTCTCAAATTGTTTTTGAGCCAGTGTAGATATTTCCGTATCTTCGTTTGGTAAAATGCGTGATTGCATTTCAACAACCGTTACATCTACCCCAAGAGTTCGATAAAAGCTTGCAAACTCAATACCAATAGCACCAGACCCAATGACCAATAAGGACTTTGGCGTAAATTCTGGTGTCATTGCTTGTTTTGCTGTCCAAATGCGTGGGTGTGCATCTATTCCAGGCAACATACGCGCTCTGGAACCGGTAGCAATAATAATATTTTTAGCGTCAATTGTTTCAACTTTTTCGCCTTTAATTTTAAGCGTTTTAGCTTTTTCAAAACTTGCTTCACCACTAAAAACAGTCACCTTGTTCTTAGCCAATAACCCTTTAATACCCGAAGACAATTGCCCAGCAATTTTACGCGAACGCTCAACCATTTTATCGAGATCGAACTTAACTTGCCCTACTTCTATGCCAAAATCCTTCGCGTGATTGATAAGGTGCAGCACTTCTGCAGAACGTAATAATGCTTTTGTTGGGATGCATCCCCAATTCAAGCAGACTCCACCTAAATGTTCCCTTTCCACGATCGCTACTTTTTTCCCTAACTGACTTGCTCGAATAGCAGCCACATAGCCACCTGGGCCAGCACCAATAACAACAACATCAAAATTTTGCATATTTTTCCTTGTAATTTTTACATCTTTCTAAGATAACTTATCTTAAGTTTTGATGCTATTTTCTTTTTGTTATGGCATAATAAGAATAGATATGAGGAATGCTTTATTAAAATGGCTGATGTAATCATTTACACAACGAATTACTGCCCTTACTGCGTAAAAGCCAAGCAATTATTGAAAAGCAAAGGCGTTGTTTTTCAAGAAATTGATCTTACTAATGATGATGACGGGCGTATCGAACTTGTTAAAAAATCAGGTGGCCGTAAGACTGTTCCTCAGATTTTCATCAATGATCATCATGTCGGTGGATGCGATGATCTTTATGAACTAGAAGCAAACAAAGAGCTTGATCCCTTACTAGCATGAGTTTCTTTAAAGCAAAATCGCAGAGTATTCCCTCCGAAACCTTTGCAGCCTTAGATATTGGCTCAAGTAAGGTTTGCTGTGCTATTGCCAAAATGAATCGCGAAATCACACCTGAGAAAGGTATAACCGTAAAAATTCTGGGTGTTGCTTCTCATGCCGCAAAAGGTATTCGCGGGGCTTCGATTATTAACCTAGATGATTTAGAAGATTCAATTCTAAATGGCATCCATACCGCAGAACAGTTAGCTAAACAAACGATTCACAATGTGTACGTAAATCTGCCCGCAGAATCCTTGCAGTCCCATTTTATTTCCACAAAAATTTCTTTGCATGGACAAGCTGTTAGAGAATCTCATTTGCAACGTGCGTTAGAAGTCAACCGCAATCAAACGGTTGGACCATCAAGACGCATTATTCATATTTTCCCCATCGCTTATGATGTGGATGACAATACCAACGTTCAAGACCCCAAAGGAATGCTGGGTGATACGCTTACAACACGGCTTCATATTGTTTCAGCACCTGCTCATCTCATTGCAAATTTAAGCGCATGCCTTGGCAGATGCCATTTAGACATCAATGCATTCGTTGCTGGGCCTTATGCGGCAGCCCTTTCAAGCCTAACAACTGATGAAAAAGAAATGGGCGTAACCCTGCTTGATATTGGTAGCCATAGCATTTCCATTTCAAGTTTTTACAATGGAAATCCTGTTTATCTTGGCTGTATACCTATTGGAGGCAATGCTATTACGCAAGATATTGCCCAAGGCTTAAATACAACCCCTAGCCAGGCAGAACGCCTTAAAACTTTATACGGCAGCCTTTTTGGTGCTGCAGATGACCGCGAAACAATTTTAGTCACGCAACTGGGTGAAGATCATTCAGCCTTTGCCAATCCCGTTTCTAAAAGCTTCTTGATGCATATTATTAAAGCACGAGCTGAAGAAATCATTGAAACAATTGAAAAAACACTATCCTCACAACCTATTGATCCTATCGTGCTTCAACGCTTTGTTATTACAGGTGGGGCAAGTCAATTGCAAGGATTCCGAGATATTATGCAATCGCGTTTTAATAAAACCGTACGAATTGCAACTCCCAATGGAATGCAAGGAATTGGCGATGTCATTCATACACCAGCTTTTTCTTTATGCGCAGGCCTTTTGCATTATGCATTGCGGGATCATCAAGGATTGCAACTTAGCAATGCCTTAGAAAAACAAAAAGGCACTTTTAAACGCCTTTGGAATTGGATTCGTAACCATGTCTAACAAAGATACAGTGAAAAAATTAGATAAAAAAGAGCGCCTTGCTAAAGCGTTGCGAGAAAATTTACGTAAACGCAAAACACAGCAACGTGAAAAGGAAGATCAAAAAAATAAAAATTCCAACGATGCAGGAACTACTGATTCATCAACAACGTAAATTTTGACACCGCATGTTCAGTTGAGTGAGCATCAAGTTTTTGACGAACATTACTTAAATGAAAAGCAGCTGTAGACTCTGAAATACCCAAATTATGACTGATGACTTTGATGGTGGCACCTTCCGCCTTTTGTTTAAGAATTTCTATTTCACGTTCAGTCAAACTCTCCAAAGCTTGGCTATCTTTTATATTAGCCATTTTATCTGCGCAGACATTTGCAACAAGAGACAGTGTGTACAAAACTTCAGGATGCAGATAGGGCTGGTTAATAATGGTTGCAAATCCATGAAAAGTGGGGTGAGGAATTAAAGGAATGGTAGTACCAGAGCGAATGCCAAAGTCGCGAGCTTCTTCCATTAAAGTTTGTTGTATGGGTAAAAGTCCATCAAAACTATCCGTCCCCCATTCAAACGGAAGCGCAGCTTTTTTCAATGCTACAAAAACTGGATCGCATAAATAATATTTTTCTTTCTTATAGTGTTCAACCCATTCATTTGAATACGTACCGTATACACCAAAAGACTCTGTAAGTTTTTTCTTACCGGAGAATAGCGCCATAGCAAATTGCTCTATATTAAAATCAAAGCAAGTCTCTTCAAAAATTGAAAAAACATCTTTTTCCTGCTGAGCTGTAATGTTATTTATTTTTTCTATGACCTTGCTTATTCTCTTGCTTAGCATTCTAAGCCTCTAAAGGTATTATCAAAAATCAGAGTCTCTGTACTATATAAGATTTTCATATTTTTTACTGCAAAATCTTCTAATTTATGACTTATCGCTCCTTATAAGATAAATGTCAATATCTCATGATTTTTTCCTGTTTTCTAAATATGCAATTTTATTTACACAAACGTTGCCAATTAAATAAAGCATGTACAAAGCATCAGGATGCAAAGATAGATTATTTAGTATTGTTACAAACCCATGAACGTTTTCTCTCGGTATTAATGGAATGGTAAGACCAGAGCATACTCCGAACTCTCGAGCTTCTTTCATTAAAGACCTTTGTAAAGGAGAAACATTTTCAAAACTCTCGGTATCCCACTCAAATGGAATTGCTACTTTTTGCAATGAACTAAAAACTGGATCATACAAATGATATCCTTTATCTTTATAGCGCTGCATCCATTCTTTCGAATACGTTTCATAAATCTGAAACGATTCTACAAAATTTTTCTTTCCCGAAAACACAGCAAGAGCAAATTGTTCAATATAAAATTGCGAACAAATATCATGAAAAATATTTAAAGATTTTTCCTTTGTACAATTGCCATCATTAATTTCCTCAATAGTTTCTTTTACCCTTTTCCCTAACATCAACAACCTCAGGCATTATAGATTTGAAGATTATTTTTCACTACTAATGCATTTCTTTTTAAACACATTATTTTATTAGCACAAACATTGCCAATCATAGAAAGTGAATACAAAGCATCATAAGGTAAGCCTGATCGATTTAATAACGTCACAAACCCGTGAGAAACAGAGCGTGGAATTAATGGGATAGTTACGCCGGAGTTAATCCCAAAATCTGATGAATCATTTAAAAGCTTTATTTGTATTCTTGAAAGATTTGTAAAACTTTCTAGGTTCCATTCGAATGGAAATGCAATTTTTTGCAAAACATTGAAAACTGGATCGTGCAAATAATATTCATTTTCAAGATAGTGATCTTCCCATCCCAAAGGATAAGTATTATATACTAAAAAGTTGTCATCAATATTCTTCTGTTTTAGGAAAACTGCCAGAGCTAACTGCTCCACGTCAAAATGTAAACATACTTCCTTTAGCACATTGAAAATATCATCTGGACTAGAATCAATCGATTCAATTTTTTCCAGGGCTTTTTTTATAATCAAGGGTGCACCCACCAAACCAGCAATGAGGCATACTACCAAAATTTTTCATTTAACGTACCTGTTAAATTATACAGTCTTAAATAGAAAAAAACTGAAATTAAGGTTAGCTATTTTTATGCTTAGCAATTTTCTTCATCAAAGATTTCTCTAAGTATTTTTTGCTGCGTTTTTAGAATATGCATCTCTGCTTTCATTTTTATTTGAGAGGGATTTATTATTTTTGCTGTTGCTACCTGTGACAACATTTTTATGTTTGGATCACCCCTCATTTTCTCCTCTTCCTTCTCTAAATTTCTCTTCATTTGATAACTTTCTACCGATAGAATTATTTTTTTGATAATAAAAAATTCTGTTCACGACTTATACGCTATTTTAAACAAAATAGGAAACGTTTTTTTCTCTGGCATACTGCAGAAACTCTTCCCCTATTTCTTTTAAACAAACCTTATCAAAGTGCACCTTAACAAGCTGCCAATTCTTAAAATCATGAAGCCACTTAAAAAATGTTGGCATATTTCTATCATTTGCGGAAACATTTTTTAAAAAACCCTGATACGCATCCTTTTTCAACAGGCTTTTGTTTTGGTGAAACTCAAGAAATTCTAATAGCTTAAGCTGATTTTTGGAAATATGCTTGTAAGCATTTTCATAAAAAGCCACTTTTTGCAGCTCATACGCTTTTCTCTTTATACCTTTAAAAGAGGATTCTTTCAAGTAGTCTGATGCTGGGTCTACAGTTCGTTGAACGTTTTTCTTTTGATTGTACGTTGCCTGCATTTTACGCACAGCGGGCCACGCAATTGCCGTGATGCAATAAAAACAACTAAGAGCGATACCAACACTAAGGGTAAAGCGAAAGAGGAAAAGTTTTGATTTTTTCTTCATAAATCACCACGTATTTGAATTATGATGATTATATAGCCAATATTTTTTTGTATTTAAACCTGTGACTTTATACAGGTAAATTCCTAATTATCTAGCTTTGCCAAGGAAGAGCATTAACTAAATTTAGGCCTTTTGTGAGGTTATCATATGCTTCAGTTGTAGGTATATACTTCGTAACATGTATCTCTTCACCATTTACTGAACTTCTTTCTAAACGTGATGTTTTAAAATAGCGAGAAACAATTTTTATCACTGACGGGTAAGAAAGCGTTATAAATCCCTTAACATCTGCATCCAAACCCAACAGAACAGATGCTGCAAAAATTCTAACACAAACATTCTTCGCATCATCCTTTGTGTACTCCGCATCAAAATTAAAATCTACAGCCAGGCGACTCGCTTCCCAATATTTTGCATTCTTATATTTTTTTAGATCTGGAAATGCAAATTCAAATGGACCATCGAACATACATGGATTATTCATCGGAATATACCGGTGACAGCCTCGTACCACATTATTCTTATCTTTATAAATCAAATAATAGGTATAGTTCTCATCGTACTCATCTTTTTCCATGCCATCCTGGCTTTTTACCTGCCAGTTTAACTTTTCAAAAAATACCTTGTGTCGTAGTCGATACATTGCATCCAAATCTTCTCGATGCGTCGCGTAATCATTAGGAGTAATTAGATAAACCATAAAATACCTATTATTGTTTATTAATACGCTATATCTAGTGATAGATGCCGATCTTTTCAACTGCTTTTATATATAGGGAAAATGATTTAGAGATATATCTTTGTATAGACAAAAATAATACCTAAAATTAAATAAAAATTTTTTTTAATAATAATAATTCTCAAAAAGCAATACTCAGGATTAAAAAAGAAGAAATTTATGCTTTCTCTATTTTAACTGTATGATTATCTAAAATTTTAAAATTACCTATATAATTATATAGTTTCTTTCTGCTTTTTCTTGCAGTATAAGCAAAAAATTTTTTAAAAAAATTATCATCCATAAAGCAGCCTTGAAATTTTTATTCGGCTCTTTCACAAGCTATAAAATAATCCCAAAAAACTAATGGCCCAAGCGGTTACAAAGGGTAATTGCTGATCCTTAAGGATTTTAGAAAAAATTATTAGAACACCTGCCGTTACCATACAATAAATAGGTAGTATATCTAATGAAAAGCAGCCTGCGCCTGTGCTAAATAACACCAAGTCAACGATCTGGATACTACCCCTTCGAAACCATCGATATATCGCTAAAAGAAGAAGCATCGTCAAAGAATGGAAAGAGTAGGATTGCCTCAACATTAAACTTATTAACAGAGGACAGACAAAGCCTAGGCTGACTTGTCTATCTTTCCAATCTTGCCATGCAATAACTGAAATCAAAAGAAATTCAGCTAAAAGCCAAAGCGTTGAGATCATTTATCCAGCTTATTTTTGCGCAATTCAGCTAGCATTACCTCAAGACGACTTGCTAATCTTTCCTTAACGAGTTTCTTAATTTCATCAGAAAAATTAGACCAATTCTGAATTTCATAAGCATTACGTCCGCAGCCAATGCAAACTCTATCGGCATTTAGTGCACAAATCCTCACGCAGGGAGATTTTTCCATGGCAACACTTTCCTTTCCTGTAATTCATCCATGATTTGGCGATGAATAACTTTTGGATGTGCATCCGCATTTATCAAAACACATCTTTTATTATTTTTAGCAATCTCTAAAAAACCTGAACGAATCCTTTTATGAAAACTCAAATCCATTGCCTCGAAACGTCCTTCCACCACAACGTTGCCTTCCATACGTGCCGTCGCCCGTTTAATACCTTCTTCTACATCGAGGTCAAAAACAAAAGTGAGGTCTGGCTCAATATCACCAATAACATAATTGTATAATAATTTTAAAAAATCTTGATTTACACCACGTCCATACCCTTGGTACGCGATTGTTGAATCTGCAAATCTATCACATAAGACCCAACTACCATTATCAAGAGCAGGCTTAATGGTATTTTGCCAGTGGTCTGAGCGCGCTGCGTACATTAATAGAACTTCACTCATATTTGACCAACGATCGACAGAGCCTGTTACCAATAAATTTCGAATAATTTCAGCGCCAGGACTGCCACCAGGTTCACGCGTTAACACCACATCGATATTATATTTTTTTAAAATATCTGCCAAAATCAGGGCTTGGGTGCTTTTCCCGGTACCTTCGCCGCCTTCAAAAGTGATAAACATAAATCTCCTGCCCTCCTAACTGTATAAGTTTTGCGTACAACTTTCTAGGCAATTTCAAGAATAATATAAAAAAAATTTCTATTAACTTTCTCTTAGGAATTTGCATGGCAGAGTTAAATCATACAAAAAATAAAAGAGGATGCAATGCTACAATTTATCACGATTTTAACAATTTCAACTGCACTTTCCGTTGCAGCTTACAAAATCCAAAACAATGAAATGCAAAACAGTAAAAAGCCTTTGTTAATACCCTCTGCAGGAATGACTCAAGCTTCAATACTACCAATCGATTGAGAAGAAGATGGAGGTGGAGGCGTTACTTTAACAAGCGTTATTTGGTTGCGTTGACGCCTTAAAATCTCAAAACGAAATCCCCTCCAATTAAATATCTGTCCAACAGTAGGCAATACTCTAAATTGAATAATCAGAAGTCCCGCAAGAGTTGCAGCAACATCGTCAGGTAATTCCCAATCGAATTGACGATTCAAATCACGTATTGTAACACTGCCATAAACCACATAACTTCCATCAAGTTGTGGCCTTACACCACGAACGTTAACATCGTGTTCATCGGCAATATCTCCAACAATTTCTTCTAATACATCTTCAAGCGTCACGATTCCCATCAACGCTCCATATTCATCGACAACCAAAGCAAAATGCTCCCGGCGCTGACGAAAGGCATGAAGCTGATCTAAAAGATCCGTACTTTCTGGTGTAAACCAAGGTTTGTGCGCAATATCCAAAATATTTAAGTCGTCTAACGAACCAGAGTGAGCACGCACAGCACGTAACAAAGCTTTTGTATTAATCACGCCAACTATATTGTCAGGGTTACCTTGCCATAAAGGCAAACGTGTAAAAGGGCAGGCAAGAACTTGATCCACAATCTCTGTTGGGGAATCATCGGCATTAACCATCGTAACATTTTGACGATGTACCATGATTTCAGAAACTTGCACTGTCCCTAAATCCAAAATGCTTTTTAACATAGCTTTTTCATGAGGCGTATCTTGACCTGGGATATCGTGCATATCGATAGCACCTCGCAATTCTTCCATTTTAGCTTGGTGATCTTCAGCTTTTACCTTAAGACCGAACACTCTCATTATAAATGTTACAAAAAAGGATAAAGCCTTATTAAGAGGCAAAAAGAGATTATAGAAGAAGCGAATTCCGGGAGCAGCAAACATTAAGAAGCGAATAGTATCCTGTATCGCCAATGTTTTAGGCAACATTTCAGCAAAAACCAAAACGATAGCACCGGTTACAACGGAAGATACAACCGCTGCAATTGTTGAATTATCTCCAAACAAATCAAAGGACAAACTTGCTAAAACAGAAGCTATCGCAGCGTTTAAAAGTGTATTGTAGGCTAAAACTGCACTAACAACTAAGCTGAGATGCTGCTGCAAATCACGAATAATCTTGGCTGATTTATTGCCTGCCTTTGCAAGCTGATGCAATTTGGGACGTGACGCAAAAGTAATAGCCGTTTCAGAAGCTGAGAAAAAGGAGGAACATAAAAGTAAAACAAAAAATAAAATTCCGAGAGTAATCATTATCGCTCCAACCCTATTTGTGCTTCTTCATCTCCCAAATGCTGAACTGCATGAGAAGAAAGAAATTCAGGATCTATTTTCTTCTTATCCATTGGATTCTCTTCTTTAAATAAAATATCTTTTCGCAAAACCCGCTTTGTTGGGCGGTCACCACACACACTACCCCATAACTCATCACTTTTTTGTGAAATGCAGAAAGACTCAAGGGGTTCTGGTGCAGAGCTATTCATGATAGATAAAAGTTTTTGAAGAATTGCTATGTATTGACCAATCTGTTTCACCGTTTCTTCATTAGCTGTTTGCTCTACGCTTTGTTTATCACAGTCTTCAAGCAACTGCCTAGCATCATCCACATAGCCATCAAAAAGGTCATTCAATTCCAATTGCTGCTGTTTTACAGATTTTTTTTTCTCCACAAGCTCTCTTAAGTGCTTAAGGCTTTCTAATATATATTTTTTTGACTCTGAAGAAGGCGCCATACCACCGAAAATCGTTGTTAAAAGAGCTATGGTGCAAAAAATCTTCTTGAAAAACATATCCTCTCCCTCAAGATCTAAAGGATAGCTCTTTTTATACAGATTTCAAAACATAATAATTTGGATATTTCGCCCGAATAAATTCACTCATTGCTTGAATGACTCTATCAACAGTTGCATTCGTAGGTTCATCTAAAGTTTGCACATGCACATCCGCTTCAGCAAATACAGGATAGCGTTCTTCAATAAGCTTCTCTAAAACTTCACGATGGTTTGAATCCGTAAACATTGGGCGATCCGTACGCCTTGAAACACGAGCGACTAAGGTTTCAATGTCTGCTTTCAACCACACAGAAATTGCTTTTTCTTTTACAATTTTGCGTGTTTGCTCATACGCAAATGATCCGCCGCCTGTTGCCAAAACATGTGTTGGCTGATCAAGTAAACGCTTAATAACGCGTTGCTCACCATCTAGGAAAGACTGCTCTCCGAAAATTTCATAAATTTCTTTGATAGGATATCCAGCCGCTTGCTCTACTTCAATATCGGAGTCATAAAATGAAAGCTCTAATCTATTCGCTAAGCGCTTTCCAATACTTGTTTTTCCGCTACCCATCAATCCCACCAAAACAATAGTTTTTGGAGGCATAAAACTCACTGTTACTTGTGATCGATTAGCTTGACTAAAATCGTCTCTCATGTATCTTACGTAACCACATCTTTTTAAGTTAAATACAACGTTAAAACCACTTAAGGCTCATGTTTAATATACCTGAAATGCGCTTAAGATACAAGTATTTCTCGCTTACCCTGATGATTAGCAGCACTAACAATACCCTGCTTTTCCATCTGCTCTACGATACGAGCCGCTTTATTGTATCCTATTTGGAAATGACGCTGGATAAAACTTGTAGAAATTTTATTTTCGCGTTTAATCAACTCAACTGCTTGATTGAACAAAGGATCATTTGATTCTTCTCCACCTTCACTTGCAGAAAAAGTATCATCTGTATCGATAGTAACAGCTTGAACATAGGAAGGCTCTCCATATTCTTTCAAGAAAGCAACAACTGACTCAACTTCAGAATCTTTTATAAAAGGACCATGAACACGCATCACGCGACCCGCTCCGCTCATATAAAGCATGTCTCCTTGACCTAATAGTTGTTCAGCTCCTTGTTCACCCAGAATCGTGCGACTATCAATTTTTGATGTTACTTGAAAGCTAATTCGTGTCGGAAAATTTGCTTTTATTGTACCTGTGATCACATCAACAGATGGGCGCTGTGTTGCCATAATCATATGAATACCAGCAGCACGAGCCATTTGCGCTAAGCGCTGCACTGCTGCCTCAACTTCTTTCCCAGCAACAATCATCAAATCTGCCATCTCATCGATGACCACAATAATATACGGCAAAGGCTTTAAATCAAGAACCTGATTTTCAAAAATTGCCTGGCCTGTATCTGGGTCAAATCCCGTTTGGACCCGTCTTGAAATAATTTCGCCTTTTTCTTTAGCATCTTTTAAGCGCGCGTTATACCCATCAATATTGCGCACACCAAGCCTTGACATATTACGATAACGAATTTCCATCTCTTTAACTGCCCATTTCAAAGCAACAATTGCTTTTTTAGGCTCTGTTACGACAGGCGTTAAAAGGTGAGGTATGTTATTATAAACCGAAAGCTCTAACATTTTCGGGTCAATCATAATAAAACGACACTCTTCTGGAGATAACCTAAACAATATTGAAAGAATCATCGCATTCACCGAAACAGATTTTCCTGATCCAGTTGTTCCTGCTACTAAAAGATGTGGCATTCTTGCTAAATCTGCAATAATAGGCACTCCAACAATATCTTGACCTAATATAAGAGGTAGTGCTGCCGCTGTATTTTTAAACTCATTTTGCAGCAACAAATCTCGCATATAAACAGTTTGCCTTTTAGGATTTGGGAGCTCTATACCTATAACATTTTGTCCAGGAACAGTGGCTATGCGTGCTGAGATAGCACTCATTGATCTTGCTATGTCATCGGCCAGACCAATAACTCTGGATGTTTTTATTCCAGCTGCTGGCTTTAATTCATACATCGTAACAACTGGACCTGAACGAATACTAGCAATTTCTCCATCAATGCCAAATTCCTGTAATACATCCATCAATTGCGCAGCTTGTTGTTGTAATAAATCTGAATCCTGAACTATCTTTTTTTGCTGCGTATCATCAAGAAGCTCAATAGAAGGTAGAACATACCCATCTGCCCTTGTTGAGCTCATCTTACTTGCCTTTTTATTTAAGACCTTAAGATGATCATTTTCTAAGCCGGTATTTTTTAGAGGGAGGTTAGATTGAACAAATGTAGGCTGAGAAAGAGGAACTGTTTTTGTATTGATATCGTCCTTTCCATTTTGCTGAATATTTATCTGACGTATCGGCGTATTATTATTCTTTTCTGCCATTCTTCCATTGATCCATTGAATGCAGCGATAAAAGAAATTTTTCATGTCACGCAAATGGCTTTGTGTAATTCCAATTCCCATTACAGTGCAAAAAATTCCACAGACGCTAAATAAGAAAACGCACTCATCTGCCCATTCTTTAATCTGATAAATTGACAAAAAATTTTCAAAATTTCTTAGCAGCACCAAGCCAAATGCTCCACCAAGTAGCCTTCCACTCCCTGTAAAAAATGCTTGATAATAGGTACATGCCAAAAGTAATTGTGGCAGCCCTAAAAAAAACAATATGAATGAATTAGAAAAGGGACGCTCTAAATAACTCATCACCGCTCGTATTGCGCACAATCCAAAAATAACAGGAACTACGTAAGCAAACTTTCCAAGCGCCTGAAAGCATGCATCCGCAAAATATGCTCCTCCCCACCCCAACCAGTTTTTAGTCAGCTGTAGTGAAGCAACATTCAACGAATTATCAAAAATATAATAACTCTTAAGAGCTAAGATTGATAAAAAAGTAGCTACTACAGCTAAAAAAATATACAAATCTTTTAGACTTAAAAATAATCCCTGAATAAAGCTCTGGGGAAATATACGCATACTTAACACAAATTAAATGATCGCCATTCTAGCACTTTACTTTAATTTTGAAATTAAAAAATATTTTTTAATTTCCTAGGCGGAATTATTTGAATTCCCTGCGCCGCTGTCTGCCTTCTTAACAATATCATCAAGCAAGCTCTTTTTTGATTTTTTTAAAGAATTATCAATGTCATTACCAGAACCCCCTCCGGCACCACCAGTACTGGATCCAGCAGAGGACTCTCCCTGGTCACCACCTGAACTATTCGAGGCGGCATTCGAGGCAGCATTTGAACTGGCGCTACCATCATTCGAGCCACCACCGCCGCTACTTGAGCTACCATCACTGCTTTGTTGACTGCTTGAGCCTGCTCCTCCAGCACCACCAGTGCTGGATCCAGCAGAGGACTCTCCCTGGTCACCACCTGAACTATTCGAGGCGGCATTTGAACTGGCGCTGCCATCATTCGAGCCGCCACCGCCGCTACTTGAGCTACCATCACTGCTTTGTTGACTGCTTGAGCCTGCCCCTCCAGCACCACCAGTACTGGATCCAGCAGAGGACTCTCCCTGGTCACCACCTGAACTATTCGAGGCGGCATTTGAACTGGCGCTGCCATCATTCGAGCCACCACCGCCGCTACTTGAGCTACCATCACTGCTCTGTTGACTATTTGATCCTGCTCCTCCAGCACCACCAGTACTGGATCCATCAGAAGAAACCCCCTGGTCACCACCTGAACTATTCGAGGCAGCATTTGAACTGGCGCTGCCATCATTCGAGCCACCACCGCCGCTACTTAAGCTACCATCACTGCTCTGTTGACTATTTGATCCTGCATCACCACCAATATCGCCGGAGGAACTATCTGGTGAGGCATTCGAAGTTGAGTCACCGCCACCCAAACCAGTTACACCACTTTTGGAAAGAACTGAGCTAATTTCATTTTTCAACACATCTTGCAACTTTTGCTTCGCTTGAGCTTTTGCGTCGCTTATTCCTAGAGTATCATCTACTGCATTTTGTACCGCTTGCTTATCCTCACCCACTAAAGACTTTACGGCGGATATAGCCGAGTTCTCTTGTTGCGGAGGACTATCCACTCCATCCTCTTCATCTTCACTAACATCATCCGCCGGACCATCCTGATCGTCGTCATCCTGATCATCACCCCCAGAATTGCCTTGGTCAGATTGAGACTGAGTTCCAGAATCGTTAGTATCTATCTCTTCTGGAGCTTCTTGTTCTGAATTTTCCTCTTCATTTGAATTGGCATGATAAATACTGACATCAATCTTTGGATTCAACGTATAATCCATTGAGGCCATATCTTTCCCTAACAATCTGCCGGCCGTATCGTACTTAAAAAGTGTATTGCTATATTTGGTAATTTTAAATTCAACAAGGATCCAATCTAAAACTGGCTCTATCTGCTGTACGTAACACTGTTCGTAGTCAATTTCTTGCAAAGTTCCTATAACACCATTCATTTTTGCAATATTAACGATAGTAATTTTAGTAATAGGTGTTGATTGATAGAGGTGGCTCTCCAGCTTTGTTTGCAAATTCCCTCGAGGAATATATAAGACGACGTGACTTTGGCGTAAAATATTAGAGGATAAAACATTTGTTTTCCCAGATAAGCTCGTACCACGCGACGTTTTTGCGTAGAATCCCCTTAAAATACTGTAGTCTGTAAACTTATCGATAGCAGATTCTGTATAATCAAGAATTTTAACCATCCAGCCTGGAATTTGATTTGGTTTGGAAGTCTCACCTGGATTAATACCAGAGTCTACCGGGACCATACGGTCAAAGGCTTGCATGAATTCTACAAGATTTGATCTAGAATCTGCCAAAATACTACATTGATACGTTTTTTAAATTGTAAATTAAAGAGCCTTTAAGCAGCAATACTTAAATTCCTGATCACTGACTCTTTAAAAATAATCCTTACGCAATACGTTTCTTCAATACATTCGTAATGCGCAATTCTATATAGTCATCAACTTTCTCAACCATCTCGTCTAAACTATTTGTATAGAAATGGTCTGTGTTTTTCAAAATCTGATAATCAATAGCGATACCTTTTTGGCTACGAAGCTTTTGCACTAATGTATCTGTATATTGATAGGGAACCACAGCATCTTGTTCGCCATGAATAATCTGACCAGAAACAGGGCATGGCGCTAAAAAGTTGAAATCATACATATTTGTAGGAGGACTAAGCGCAACGAAACCATCTAATTCAGGACGACGCATTAGAAGCTGCATTGCAATCCAAGCGCCAAAAGAGAATCCCGCTACCCAGAAACTATTCACCTGAGGATGCGTAGATTGCAACCAATCCATTGCTGCAGCTGCATCAGCCAATTCTCCTTCACCATTATCATAAGACCCCTCAGAACGACCAACGCCTCTAAAGTTAAAACGTAATGTGGAAAAACCTTTTTTGGAAAATACTTGGGATAAAGAATGAACAACTCGGTTATTCATCGTACCACCGTGTTTAGGATGAGGATGCAAAACCAAAGCAATAGGAGAAGAAGCAGATTCGCCAGCAGTATATCGACCCTCAACTCGTCCAGCAGGTCCTGTAAAAATTACTTCAGGCATTTTAAACTCCCTTTTTATACTCTATAAAATTACTCAACAACTTAATAATATTCTTAACAAAATACACTATTTTAAAGTTGACTTTTTTAGTCAGGTATCTTAAATTCAGTGCATCTTGGTAAATAATGCGCCGCCTTAAGCTAGCATATTGAAAGAATTATTTCTATGAAATTAAGTACAAAATCGAGATACGCCATTATGGCTATGGTTGACCTTGCAGAGCAGCCTTCAGGTTCTTGCGTTTCCTTGTCTTCAATAGCCGAACGTCAGGGATTACCCTTACAATACTTAGAGCAACTCTTTGCAAAGCTTCGCAAAAGCCATCTGGTTAATAGCTCCAGAGGCACAAATGGTGGATATGAATTAACGCGAGCCCCTAATGAGATTCGCATATACGATATTATTCTAGCAACCGATGCGCCGGTTAAGGTCACTCGCTGCAACGCTCATGATGCAAAAGGCTGTAGCAAAGATATAAAAAGATGTAACTCTCATAATTTATGGCATGAACTAGAGCATGTTGTGCACGATTATCTTATTCAAGTAAGCCTGGCTGATGTTGCAAACGGCAATCATAACCATCCAATCGTCGTGTTAAATCGTCCAAAAGTAGAAAGTATAGCAGCACGATGATTTACCTTGATTACAATGCAACAACTCCACTTATTCCTCAAGCACGACGCGCTATGATTGAGGCATTTGATTGTCTAGGCAATCCTTCTTCTGTTCATACCCATGGTAGAGAAGCCAGAAAGCTTCTTGAAAAAGCACGTGAACAAGTAGCAGATTACTTTCGTTTGCCAACGCGTAATGTAACATTCACAAGTGGAGCAACAGAAGCCAATAATATTATTGCACGAGGGTTTGAAGGCAATATTTTCGTATCTGCTGTTGAACACGACAGCGTGCTCAATATAAGAAGTGATGCAACGATTATACCTGTAAACAATGATGGCCTCGTGAATTTAGAAGCCTTGGAAGAGTTACTAAACAGCACGCAAGCTCCAGTTTTAGTTTGTGTTATTGCTGTCAATAATGAAACAGGTGTCATTCAGCCAATTGATGACCTTTTACACCTTTGCAATAAATATAAAGCACACTTGCATGTTGATGCCGCACAAGCTATCGGGAAAATTGAGCTTAACTGGAGTCTTCTTTCAAGCTTCACTATTTCTGCGCACAAATTTGGTGGCCCTAAAGGAATTGGAGCACTTATTATTAATGCACCCTTGCACCTTAACACTCTTATAAAAGGTGGAGGCCAAGAACGAGGATTACGAGCTGGAACGGAAAATATCATAGGGGCTATGGGGATGGGTGCAGCCCTTACAGCACCCCAATTTAATTGGGAAACACTACTTCCCTTGCAGGAACATTTAGAAAAAAGTCTTTTGAATATATCACCTGATGCTATTATTTTTTCTAAAGCTGCTCAACGCGTTTCAAATACAACTGCTATCGCATTACCAGGCGTCCTTAGTGAAGTGCAACTTATGCATTTTGACCTTAATAATATTTCCGTTAGCTCAGGTGCTGCCTGTTCTTCAGGTAAAGTTAAAGTGTCGCATGTATTAAAAGCTATGAACGTAGAAGACGATGTAGCTAAATGTGCCTTACGTATTAGCACCGGATGGAACACAACTCAAGATGATATCAATGAATTCATTAATGCTTGGACATCGTTACTTGAGATGAAACACCAGAAAGATATAAAAAGAGTACGCTATGCTTAAACAAATTTATCTTGATTACCAAGCTACCACCCCATGCGATAAAAGAGTCGTGGAGAAGATGCTTCCCTATTTTACACAAAGTTTTGGCAATCCTCATTCGCGCAACCATTCCTATGGCTGGGAAGCAGAATCTGCTGTTGAACAAGCACGCGAACAAGTGGCAAATCTTATTAAGGCAGATCCTCGTGAGATTATTTTCACAAGTGGCGCAACGGAATCAAATAATATTGCCATTAAAGGTGTTACGGATTTTTATAAAGATAAAAAAAATCACATTATTACCTGCGTAACCGAGCACAAGTGTGTACTTGATAGCTGCCGTCATTTAGAAGAAAAAGGCTTTAAAGTTACCTACCTGCCGGTGCAAGCGAATGGACTTATTAATCTTGATGATTTAAAAAACGCCATTACCGAGCAAACTATCTTGGTATCAATCATGATGGTGAATAACGAAATTGGCGTTATTCAGCCCATTAGCGAAATTGGAAAAATCTGTCGTGAACGTGGCATCTATTTTCACACCGATGCCGCGCAAGCAGCAGGAAAAATCCCTATTGATGTTGAAGCCATGAATATTGATTTGCTTAGCATTTCCGGACATAAAATTTATGGACCAAAGGGTATAGGCGCATTATTTGTACGCCGCAAACCAAGAGTTCGCTTGAACGCTATTATTACCGGTGGTGGTCAAGAACGCGGCATGCGTTCTGGCACTCTCCCCACTCCATTGTGTGTCGGGCTTGGTGAAGCTTGCTCTATAGCCCAAACAGAAATGTCCGCTGAACATGAGCGTATTAAAAGTTTATTCAATCGCCTATACATCGGACTTCAGCAAAACCTCAATCAAATCTATCTAAATGGTGACTTAAAACAACGCATTCCCGGCAATTTAAACGTTAGTTTTGCCTACGTAGAAGGCGAAGGATTAATGATGGCGATCAAAGATCTTGCTGTTTCATCTGGCTCAGCTTGTACGTCGGCATCATTAGAACCATCGTACGTGTTACGCGCTTTAGGTGTTGAGGAAGAGCTTGCTCATACATCGTTACGCCTTGGCATTGGACGTTATACAACAGAGACTGAAATTGATCAGGCAATCGAATCCATTACAAATGCGGTGAATAAATTACGCGCGATGAGCCCGCTGTGGGACATGGCACAAGAAGGTATTGATATTAAGTCCATCCAATGGGCAGCACACTAGGAGAAAACATATGGCATATAGCGCAAAAGTTGTTGAACATTTTGAGAACCCACAGAATGTCGGGTCTTTAGATAAAGCAAACAAGAATGTTGGTACCGGCCTTGTAGGCGCGCCTGCTTGCGGTGACGTCATGCAGCTGCAAATCGCTGTTAATGACGATGGCACCATTAGTGATGCAAAATTTAAAACGTTCGGGTGCGGCTCTGCTATCGCCTCTTCTTCCTTAGTAACTGAATGGATTAAAGGCAAAACCATTCATGAAGCCGCTGAAATTAAAAACACGCAAATTGCTTCGCACCTAGCATTACCACCGGTTAAGATTCATTGCTCAATCTTAGCGGAAGATGCTATCAAAGCAGCTATTGCAGATTTTAAAGCAAAACAGGAGTCATAAGCTTTTATGCGCCAAGCCATTACTATATCTCCAGCGGCTCTTGATCAAGTTCGCCTCCTTTTAGAAAAGCGCGAAAAACCAAGCATTGGGATTCGTATTGGCCTAAAAACAAAAGGTTGTAATGGCCTTGCGTATAATATTGAATACGCTGACGAAAAACGCGCCATGGAAGAGTGCGTTGAAATTGATGGCGTTACCATTCTTATTGATCCTAAAGCAATTATGTTTTTACTGGGCACTGAAATGGATTTTGTGAGCGATAAATTCCAATCAGGCTTTGTTTTTAACAATCCTAATGAAAAGGGTCGCTGCGGTTGTGGAAAATCATTTCATGTATAAAAATCCCTTTGAATTTTTTGGGCTTCCTATCAGCATTTACGTGCATGATGTAACGCTTAATGAACGTTATCAAGAAACCATGAAAAGTCTTCATCCAGATCAATTTAGTGGTGAAGATGCATTTATGAAAAAAAGCGCTGAACAAATTGCTGCTTATGCAAGCAATGCTTACCAAACATTAAAATCTCCCCTAAAGTGCATGGATGCTGCTATAGAAGCAAAAGGCTGGCCGCTACCATCAGAAGCTACAACTAGCGATTCTATTTTGCTTATGGAAATGATAGAATTACAGGACATGGCAAAATCTGGGCAAGATCTCAGACCTTTTTATAACGATGCGCTTGTGCAATTCGAGAAATCTTTACAAGAAGACCTTGAAATTAAAGCTTTATCTTCATATTCACGAGTAAAGTTCTTAGCGCGGCTTTTAGGGTACATTTAATGCTTTTACAAATTCATGAACCAGGCGCTGATTCCGCTAAGCATGGAGCTTCTTCATCTTCTGCTATTGGTATCGATCTTGGCACGACAAATTCTATTGCTGCTATTTATAAGGATGGCAAAGCGGAAGTGCTGCATGATGAGCATGGCCCCTTGTTTATGCCCTCCATCATTACAACGTCATCGGGTGATTTGCGCTCCACCAAACGAATGATGCATCAACCAACTTCCATAATTTCTAGTGGTTTTTCAGCTTTAACAGCTGCTCAACACATTCTCAAAACTTTAAAAGATAGAGCTGAAAAGGCATTAGGTCACTCAATTCAACAAGCGGTGATTACTGTTCCTGCCTATTTTGATGACACCGCTCGTCAAGCCACCAAGGATGCGGCTTCCTTAGCTGGACTTGAGGTGTTGCGCCTTATTAACGAACCCACGGCAGCTGCCCTAGCCTATGGTTTGGATACAGGCAAAGAAGGTACCTTTGTAATCTATGATCTTGGCGGGGGCACCTTCGATGTATCGATTTTAACCATGCGCAAAGGCGTATTCCAAGTGCTCGCTATTGGCGGCCACACACAATTAGGTGGCGATGATATTGATGCATTAATTGCTCAACATTTTGGTTGGGACAATCTTCTTAAAGCAAAAGAAGCCAAAGAAAATTTAATCCACGGCTTGACCAACGAATTATTGGAACTGACCTGCAAACCCATTATTGACCAAACTCTGACTATTTGTGCCCAAGCACTAAAAGATGCAAATCTATCTAAACAACAAATCGATGGTGTTGTTCTGGTTGGAGGCTCAACTAAACTACAAGCCTTACAAAAAGCCGTTGAGAAATTCTTTGAGCGAAAGCCCTTAACAGATTTAGATCCTGATTGTGTGGTTGCATTTGGCGCGGCACTTCAAGCGTATCAACTCACCTCTCATTCAGAAACACTATTGTTAGATGTGGTTCCGATTTCCTTAGGCATTGAAACCATGGGTGGCATTGTTGAAACCATTATTCCTCGAAACAGTCCTATTCCCATTAGCATTGCGCAGGATTTTACTACTTTTGAAAATGGCCAAACTGCCATCAGCATTCATGTAGTGCAAGGCGAGAGAGAATTTGTCAAAGATTGTCGTTCTCTTGCTCAATTTAGTTTAACAGGAATTCCCCCAATGCTAGCTGGTGCTGCTCGCGTTCGCGTAACCTTTAAGGTTGATGCCGATGGATTATTAACCGTCAGCGCAACAGAACAAACGACAGGCACACACCAAGAAACAGAAGTTAAACCTTCCTATGGTTTAAACCCGGAAGACTATATGAGTATGCTTAAACAAAGTCATGAGCATGCTGAAGAAGATATGAACAATCGTTTTCTTATCGCTGCAAAAATTAAAGCAGAGCAGTTAATTTCTCAACTAGAAAGCGCTCTACAGGAAGATGCTAAACTCCTTGATGCACCTCAAATAAACACTTTAAAAAATTGTATTCAAGATGTAAGATTGGCGTTAAAGAAAAATGACCGTTTATTCATTCAAGAGGCATGTGATAACTTAAGCTTAATTGCTCAGCCATTTGCAGAAAAACGTATTGCACAAGCAATAAAACAAAAATTTCAACATCAAACTATTTCGTAAAGGACTTTATGCCATCTATTCATTTTATTAAACCTGACGGTGAGAAAATAACTGTTGATGCACCTCTTGGTTTATCTATTTTAGAAATTGCACATCGTAACAATATCGATTTAGAAGGTGCATGTGAAGGATCACTTGCTTGTTCAACTTGTCATGTCGTTGTTGATGAGCAATGGTTTGATCTCTTGCCTGCAGCGACAGAAGATGAAGAAGATATGTTGGATCTTGCATTTGGCCTAACTCATACATCACGTCTTGGTTGCCAAATTATCATCACCGAAGAATTAGATGGCTTAACGCTTAAGCTGCCAGCAGCAACGCGCAATATGATGGTTTAATATGAGTAGCTCTACATCTTTAGATTCAAAAGAAAGATTTGCTTTTGGCAAAAACTGGTCACGTTTTTTGTCACATCTAAATGATGAACGAATTGCAGAAGCAGAAAAAAGCTTACAAGAAAAGCTAGGTTTAAAAAGTTTAAAAGGAATGACGTTTTTAGATATAGGATCAGGAAGCGGATTATTTAGCTTAGCTGCCTATCGTCTCGGCGCTACTGTACATTCTTTTGACTACGATCAGGATTCTGTTAACTGCGCAAAATATTTGCATGAAAAGTATGCAGCTAACGATAAAAGGTGGACCGTTCAACAAGGTTCCGTTTTAGATAAGAAATTTTTAAAGCAATTTGGAAAAGTTGACATTTTATATTCTTGGGGCGTGTTGCACCATACAGGCCATATGTATACAGCATTTGAAAATATTGCAGGTATGGTTACCGATAATGGCTACCTTTTCATTTCAATTTATAATGATCAAGGTGGTGCTTCCAATCGCTGGAAATGGATTAAAAAGAAATATAACGAAGCAGCTTACCCCTTGAAACTTTTACTAACGTTATACACCCTATTCCGTCAATGGACTATCACCTTCATTAAAGACCTTTTGAAATCTGGTAATCCTTTTAAGTCGTGGATTAATTACGGAAAGAACAACCGTGGGATGTCTGCTTGGCATGATGTCGTGGATTGGGTTGGTGGTTATCCTTTCGAAGTTGCAAAGCCTGAAGAAGTTTTTGATTTCTTTAAAAAGAAAAACTTCACCCTCCTGTGTTTAAACACGTGCGCAGGTGGCTTAGGTTGTAACGAATACGTATTTCGTTTCGAAAAATAGAGAAGGCTTAAACTCAGGTCATTTATAATAAATAAAATATTTCACAATTAATATTTTATTTATCCAAAGCCTTTAACATATAGCTTATTTATATTTTTAAATAAGATTATATGTTCATTTTTTATCAGTTAATTTTTTTGTTCCTTAATCAGATTTTACATGCGGCAACGCTAATCAATGAATCAACATTAGATAGCTCTCGATTTCCTCAAATTCCTCCAAGTTGGCAAGAGCGTCACGATATATTCGATGCCGAAAGAGATTTAAAAGCTCTTTTCAAAAAGTCTCATGTTTCGGGCATTTTACCCATCACAAATAATACAAACGCGTCAGTAAGCATTCGAGTATCTGGAAAAACTGAAGCGTTTGGGGAAATTGAAGAAGTTGATATCACTCTCAATCCAAGTGAAATAACCACTGCCACTTTTTATTCTTATGAGAATGTACAAGTAAACACGACATCTTTAGGTTTTATAAACTTAACTTTTACCGATCATTTTGAGTTAAGTATAGAAAATAGCCCTGCGCTTCTATTTCCGCGAGTACTTGGGAACTTTTCTTTTATTCCCCCAAAAAAATCAAATACAGAAGCAATGAGCTCAGCTATCCAACAGTATTTTGGTGCAACCGATTTTCTTAGGGATTTTATTCTCCGTTTTGAAGAAATTCGTCCTGCAGATTTTTTTGCCCAACGCGAACGCTTGTACGCAAAATATTGCTTACAAGAGCTCCTTAAATTTCCCTTTCCTGTCGATCCACGTATCCCCTTCAATATCTTCAACATTTGGCTAACTGATGAAGAGACGCCTAGAGAGCTAGATCCTTTTTCTCTTGAAATTATCAAACATAATTCCAGAATACATCCACGCAGTGAAGGCTGGAATTATTATCTCTTAGTACAAAATCCAGACCTCTTGCTAGGGACCAAAGCAGCATTGGAAGAAACGGACATCCAGATAATTAGCTATATAGAGCTGATTGGTTCCTTAGAGTTAATAGCTGAATTCAACTCCGCTATTGCTCAAAAGAATTTTGGAAGAGCGAGCGATATTTTAAGAACCGAAGCTTTAAAACGCGGAGGATTTTATCTCGATAATGATTTGCAAGTTTTCCATTCTCTAAAGCCTTATTGCTATCTTTACGATGGTATTTTTGGTATACAGCCTATGGATGAATACCTTGGCAATGCTTTCATGGCTTGCTCTCCCGATCATCCTATCGTGAGCACACTTATCAATCTAATAAAAAGGAATTATGAGCTTTTACGTAACCCCGATACTTTTAAAAGCTTAAGTCTAAATCAACAAGACAGAGTTAAAAGATATTACGCCAACACATCAAATGACCAGAAAGCTAATACCGTCCACATTACGGGACCAAGTGCTCTAACAGTTGCTTTTTATAAAGCCGCTGAAATAGGAGGCAAAATAAATATTGCACTTCCTCCTGAAGCAATTTTCCCAGGAAAAACAAGCGTAAGGCCAACAAATGAAATACCCATCCCAGGAGACCCCTTAAGTATTAATTCATTGTGTGTACACTATTGGACAAAAACCTGGCTTTAAGCACTCTCACCTAAATTAATCATTGCATTTCTTGCAATTGCTTCCCATAAACTATACCATGTGCAAACAAGGTATAACCTTGTAAAGAGATATGTATGGTAAAGAGAGAAGAAAAATTAATTGCTCAGCACAAGCGAGCACGATATGACTACGAAATTCTAGAAACTCTAGAAGCAGGTATCGTTTTGCTTGGAAGTGAAGTGAAGTCCATGCGTATGGGAAAAACCAGCATTAATGAAGCTTATGCTGGAGAAATGGCCGATGATCCTTCTGCCATTTATTTATTCAATGCAAACATCGCCGAGTATGCTTTTGCAAACCGTTTCAGTCACGAAGCCAAACGTCCTAGAAAATTACTTTTAAGAGCTCGTGAAGTAAAAAAGTTATTAGGCAACATTCGCAAAAAAGGCTATACGATAGTACCTCTTCGCTTATATTTTAATGCCTTTGGCAAAGCCAAACTTCAAATTGCTATGGCTAGAGGTAAGAACGTTGTCGATAAACGTGAAACTATTAAAGAACGCGATTGGAACCGCGATAAAGCAAGAATTTTAAGAGATAATAATCGATAAAACATTCTTCTCATCGCAAAGTAACAACATCAATATTTGGTCGACATACCATATTTTTTAGCTCCAACTCACTTAATGCAGTAAGAATTTGCTCTGTAGAATATTGGTTGAAATTTTTAAAAAGCTCATCAACTCTAATAGGCGTATGACTTAAAGCATTAAGAATTTCTTGAGATAATGCATTAACTTTGATCTTTTCTTGTGCGGTCTTTTCAATTGGTTTTACCATAGGTTGTTGTGGCAGGCCTACTTGATCTAAAATATCTTGGATATTCTCTAACAGATATGCACCATCTTTTATAAGCATATTGGCCCCTCTTGTCCGAGGATCATAAGGATGGCCAGGGCACGCGAAAATCGGTACGCCGATTTCAAGAGCGTATTTTGCCGTCAGCAATGAACCAGATTTCATGGCTGCTTCAATGACACAAATACCAGAGCTTAATGCTGCAATAATACGATTCCTTCTTGGAAATAATTCGGCTATTGGCTCTGTTCCTGGAGACATTTCTGAAATTATTAAATGATGGGCCAGCAATTCTTCATAAAGATCAGCATTTTCTTGAGGATATAATTTATCAACACCTCCCGCCAAAACAGCGATTGTATGATTTTTCAATGCTCCTTGGTGCGCTGCTTTATCAATACCCTTAGCAAGCCCTGACACAATAGTAAAACCAGAATTACTCAGAGATTCACTGATATCTTTGGCAAACTTTATTCCATGAAAAGAGGCATTACGTCCCCCAACAATTGCAATTTGTGGGTTTTTTAAAAGCTCAATCTTACCTTTTACCCACAGTAAAGGGGGCACATCATGTAAACGCTTTAGTTGCACAGGGTACTCTGATTGCCAAAAGCCAATACACGTTATTCCTTGCTGGCTATATTTTTCAATTATTTTCGCTGCATCTTCTGAAGTCTCTATAGAAAAGCGAGATTGAAAAGCCTTAAAAGTAGATTCAAAGTCTTGCGTTCTATTAAATTCTTTCCAAAAGCTTACCGGCCCAACTCCTTGGATTTTAAGAATTTGGTAAATAATTGCTTGTTTTTGCAGTTGCGTGATTGCCAAAGTAAGAAAAACTATCCTAGGATTAATTAGGCTAGTTTACAGATATTTCCCTAAAGAAGTTCTAATATGTTGCGTCGATTAATTTTTATGCGTCATGCAGAAGCCCAGATGCCCCAATTCGGGAAAACGGATAAAGACCGTGCTATTACCATAGAGGGAATGCAACAATTGGATATGCTGCGCTTAAAATTACATGGAAAGCTTTCAGGCGTTGACTATGTTGTCTGTTCCAATGCTAAGCGGACTCGACAAACACTCGAAGGCATCAAACCCCTTTTACCAGCTAATATAGAAGTTGTTTTTAATGATGGACTATATCAAAGCAAGCAAGAAATAATTTGGGACATGATAAATGCTGTTGATAGTAAATATAAAGGGATTATTTTAATTGCGCACAACCCTGGCTTATCTCAGGCAGTACAATGGATTGCAGATGTTAACGGACGCTCAGTGCGTCAACTTCCAACAAGCGGTGTCGTTATGTGCAGCACAAAGTCACCATGGAATGAACTTTCAGCCCCTAAATTATCCTTAGATGATTTTATCACCCCTTAAATATAGTACTTTTTCATTGACCAACAGATTTGGACACCTGTATAAAAGAGCTATGGCGGGTGTAGCTCAGTTGGTTAGAGCGCCAGGTTGTGGTTCTGGAAGTCGCCGGTTCGATCCCGGTCACTCGCCCCATTTTTTCTTTATTTTAAGTCTTACTTTTTTTCTCAAGTTTTTATACGCTGAAGCACCACCCGAAGAACAACTGAGTATTGTAAGCTCAGTTATTCCTGACCAAACAACTTTTCATATTGATCATAAAAGGCCTCAAATTACCATCATTCTTGATCAATTTGGCATGAGAAGCGATATTTCAGAAAAAATACTCGAGCAATTCACTGCAAAAGTTATTTTATGTGTACCCGCTCATTGTATCTCCTCAGAAAACCTCATTAAAAAAGCTCAAGAAAGGCATTTTAATCTAAGTCTTAGTATTGATTATTTAAATGAATTTCAGTGGCAAAAGATTCAAGAAATTATTGAAAAGAATCCTTGGATTAAAGGTTTAGTCATTTGGTCTGTTGATTCGAATTTAAAGCTCACGGATTTTTTAACTAAAGTAAAAACTTGGTTAAATACACGTAATATCTGGATGGTTTATGCAAACACCAATAACACCCTTCTAAATCCTGACATCCCAACAGGTATTTTTATGCCAGATGGATTCGCCAAAACAACAGATGACCCTTCTTATATAACTGAAATTTCAACGTTTGTTGTAGACCAAGCAAAACTTAAAAATAATGGATTGCTTCTTATAGAATTGGGCACACAACACATCAATCCATTATTAAAATGGCTGCAAGAAAATGGCGAGCACATTCATTTAAATAATTGGAAAAAATAATGAACAACCCAGAAGAATATAGAGCTTGTGTTGGCATTGTTGTTCTTAATAAAAACAGACACGTTTTTGTTGCAAAACGCCTTGATGGAGAGCGATCTGGATGGCCTAATAGTTGGCAATTCCCCCAAGGCGGTATTGATGAACGTGAAAATCCGCAAACAGCAGCACTTAGAGAACTCAACGAAGAAACAGGAATATCCAGCATTAAAATTCTCGATGAGATGCCAATCTGGCTTTATTACGATATTCCAGAGCATATCGCTGCCAGAAGCTGGACAGGCCAGTATAAAGGCCAACGTCAGAAATGGTTTTTAATGAAATTTACTGGCTCTGATGAAGAAATCAATCTAAAACAGCACGTACAAGAATTTTGCGACTGGGAATGGATTTCACCACATGACGTTATAAATAGGGTTGTGCCTTTTAAAATAGATGTCTATAAACAGGTCATCAGCTATTTTTCTAAGTGGTTTACGTGATTACGGCAGCAGTTCTTCTTATTGGCGACGAATTACTATCAGGTAGAACTCAAGATTTAAATTTAAATTACATTGCAAAGCGTCTCGTAGAGCATGGCATCGTTCTTCAGGAATGCAGAATGATACCCGATGTAGAATCAATGATTATCGAGACTGTAAAAACATTAAGCGCTAGAAACACTTACGTATTCACAACTGGTGGCATAGGCAGTACACATGATGACATTACTCAAGCAAGCATTGCCAAAGTTTTTGGTAAACCGCTAATCACGCACCCTGATGCCTTAAAACTATTAGAAGAATACTATGGACCACAGCTAAATGAAGCAAGAAAACGTATGGCTTGCGCTGCAGAAGGAGCCATTTTACATGCAAGAATGGTTTTTCAAATTAAAAATGTGTTTGTGATGGCGGGCATTCCCAAAGTTATGCAAGAAATGTTTGAATCCATTTTACCAACGCTAAAACATGATGAGCCTATCCAATCTGTTTCGGTAAAAGCCTACGTTTTTGAAAACGACATTGCCGATGAATTGGCGGCTCTTCAAGCTTCCATTCCTGATGTTGCTATAGGCAGCTATCCTTTTGATGAAGATGGTAAAGTGAAAGGCGTTTGCCTTGTAGCGCGTTCACGTGATGCAACAAAACTTGCAGCTGTTAAAGAACAACTGCAAGCGTTAGTGGAGGAAAAAATTAAAATAACCAATAAATAAAAAATTATAAATTATAGAGTCATTCCTGCAGGTGTCGCTGAGCTCACTGGTTTATGCCAAATATCAGAAAGAGCCTCTGTGCTTACAGCAACAACATCTGCACTAAAGCACGCAGAACCCTCAGAGAATACGCTGGAAATACCTTTTGCTGAAAGATAGGTATTTCCTAATGTTTGGTGTTCTCCTCTTCCCCTTGTGTACCCTTCAAAAGGGAACCATGATGGACGTGGGAAAGATCTCACATCGCTTTCACTTACCGCCAGTTTCCAAGTATTCGGATCACGATTATCGAGAGGGAACCGGCTATGCGTATGTGGTGGTGGATTTATGTAATATGTTCTTTGTGCATACACCATATCACATGGAATCCAGATAGATTTTCCCTGTATTAATTTCTCTGCCATTATACTGGCCACTAAAGGTGTAGGCCTTGTGATCATGTGTGATTTATCCATGCCATAATGCTGTTGCGCCATGGTTACTGCTGATCCATGCATCTGCAGAACCATTTCTTTATGAGGCTTATTTTCTGAAAGAGAAAAGAGATAACTTTTGGAAATTCCAATATCAGTAATAAATGGACAACTTTGATTAGCAAATACACTCATCGTCATTTCTATATCATCGTTACTAATGCTTGTAACCCTTGGGTCTCTATGGGTAGCAAATGATATCCAAATGTCATAAGATGTATCTTTACGAGTTAAGTACTGCCAGCTCCAAGAAAAGAAACCTCGAGGACACAAACTTAAAGAAAACAAAAAAGGATCTAACCCATCAGAAATTTTTTCTGAAAGCTTAAGATCTGCATTTTCAGTATCCTTTGCTGCTGCTCCTTGCTTTTGTTGCCGTACATAATTTTCCCAAAAAGTAAGATTCTTATATGTTAATTTCTCGTGCACAAAGAAAACTTGATCTTCCTTTATGCTGCCATCAGTATCTTTATATTCTAAAGACTTACTTCCTATATACTTGCCTTCTTCAATTCTTTCAAAAGTTCCTATTGCAGCCTCATTAGAACTAGCAGCGTTTAGAATCGAAAATAGAAAAGCTGTTGCTAATATATTTAATATGAACCTCATCTTAATACTCGAAATGCATTGATAAAAGACATATAATTATCTATTAGCAATATTTCAATAAAAATCAATACCAATATAATTACATTAATATATTATATTACAATTGGCTGATTTATTTCGATTTAACCAGCAAAAAGATTTAGTAACTCACTCACAATCACGCATACGCCGTACCCAACAATCAAAAATAAAATGAATGGATTTTTTAAAATTGGATACCAATAGATAGGCTTTTTCTTCATACGGTTTGCGCAGTACAGCAAATACATCGGCAGTAGTAGCGCCATAAAGCTTAAAATCATGCCGGCAAAGCTTAGTGCTTTAATGAAAGCATTAGGAACTAATAACGCTATACATAAAGCGGGAACAACGGCCGCAACAACGGCTACAGTGTGATTGCTCAACAGTACATGTTTGGTCTTTAAAGCATCAATCAACCCTAAGGATACCCCAATTGTCGCTGTTAACACGGCAAAAAAACCAATAGCCCATGTCATGTGGCGCATCATAGAAGAGCCACTAATATGGCAAAGCGCTTGTAAGATTTCTCCCACTTCGACACCAGAGAAAACCATTTTTTCAAACAATGCCGTATTATTGTGATAAATAACTGCACACACGACCGTAATCCATAAAATATACGCAACGGCAGGCACTAAACTTCCCCAAAAGAAAGCTCTTTTAAGCATAATTGGATCTTTATTGGTGTAGTTTGTTAAGGTGTGAAAAACTACCTGGAACCCGAAGGAAGTAAACACAATGGGAAGCGCTAAGTTGATGTCCTTAAAGCTCAAAACTGTTTGTGAAGCAATGGGCAAATTTGAAAAATCAAGCTGCCATAACACCGCCACTAGAATAACCGCCGTAATCGAAATTTTTCCTAAAAATAGAAAGCGGTTTAAAATATCAACTTTTTGCAAAGAACACAGCATAACTAAACCAGCACCAATCGCATATACGCAGATAGTTTGGGCAAGTGACAAGGGAAAATTATCTATACTTACAAGCGTTGAAGCACCCCCATAAATATACGCACACAAAAGAGAGTAACATAGTAAAAGCAAACTTATTGATCCTGCAAGATAGGATTTCTGCCCACTAAAATGTGAACCTAACGCTCCCAGCGGAAGTCCTTTTCCTGCACGTAAATTAAGCTCTAAATTAAGCAACGAGGAAAAATAACAAATACCCCATGTACCAATCATCAACATAGAACTTATAAGTAATCCAAATTTTGCAAGCGTAATCGGCAGTGCGAGCATACCTGCTCCAATAGCCGTTCCGGCAATTAAGCAAACACAACCCAATAACTTCATAGGTTTCTCCATATATTAAAAATGATTAGAAGATAAAGACACTTCGCACGCTTTACCCAAATAAATACTAATGTTTAAGAAAAATGTATTGCTTGCCCTGCAGGGCAAAATCGAAAAAAGAATGAACGAATATCACTGCGAAGCTTACTTTCTTGTAAGCTTTTCAAATTGTTCACCATTTTCTTTTTGGTAATAATAATCATAACTACATAGTACACTCTGGGTTAAGAGATTGTCAAAATTAAACGAGATACAATGCGAGGAACGTATCAAAAGTGCTTCGTTCATGCATTTTTGAAGAAAAACCTCTTTTAAAATGATCCCACTCATCAATACGTATTCGATAAACTTTCCACCCAAGTTTCTTCAATGCATCATCTCGCATTAAATCCAACGGCCTTTTAAAATATGTTGTCTCCGAAGCGTTTTCCTTATAATGATGCTTGCCATCAACTTCAACTGCTATTTTGGATTCTTCGTGAACAATATCCAAATACGTATCTAAATCCTTATTAAAGATTTCCCTCTGGAATTCACTATCAAAGCGCTGCAAGAATTTTAAAACTTGTCGCTGTGTAGAACTTTCTTTTACGTTTAAATTGCTTTTATAACTTTTCAAGGTACGACGCATTTCTCGCGAAAAAGTAATTGATCTATCTTTAACATGACTTAAATAGGTACTAAGAAAGACGTAATTGTGAAGATCATTAGGATTTACCAATTCCTCTATCTCTGAAAAAAGCTGTGCAAAACGATGAAAAGCCCTTCCCTCCTTTAAAGTACAAAGGTTTTGCAAAGTTGATAAAATCAATGAACTTTCAAAAAAAAGAGTTTCTTTTGCCGTGTAATAATCTAACTTTTCAAAGAAGGTATCCGGTATTTTGTAGCAACAATTAGCAATACAGCTCCAAAGACAGCTTGTATCTCTAGCATTTAGCCCATCAATCGAAAATTCAAGCATAAAAAAGAGATTTTCATATGCTTCTTTTAGCAATGGCGTTAGCAAATGCAATTTCTTTAAATGGCAAGAAACTTTTAGTAACTCCTGAGTATCAAGTCTTAGAACAACCAGTGGAAGTTCTGGAAACTTATCATTTAAACTCGCATCCACAAATCTGTCAGAAAAATCAGGATCATCTAAAAAATTTTCAAATTTATTCCATAAAGCCCGTGAAATTACCGAGCTAGCCGAAGCGGTAGCTCTGCTGGATGCTGCTTCCAAATCTAAAGTTTCTAACGCAACTAACTTAAAGTGCAGTAAACATAGAACAGTGCATAAAAAGGCAGGTAAAAATCTCACCCATCAAATCCTCTTATCACTATGTATTTATGATCTCTCAAAAATATTAATACTTTATGAAATTAAAATTATATTTTAATAACTAGGAATAAAATTTTATCCGTGTTTGTTTCTCTCACTCATGCTATGGTGGACCTTATGAAAGATAATCATCTAAAATTTGAACATCTCGAAGCTGAATACCACAAAGGGCAATCCGTCCTAAAAGATGTGCATTTTTGTATTCCGAGTGGTTCTTATTGCGGCATCATTGGCTCTAATGGCTCTGGCAAATCAACGTTCTTAAAGATAATAGCTGGGCTTTTAATACCCTCTAAAGGATGCTTTTTCCACCCCTTCAAAACTCTTGCCTATCTTCCTCAGAACGCCATGTTTAATAAATCTTTTCCTATATCCGTAGGCGATGTCTTAAAAATGGCGAGATATGTAAACGCAAACGATACATATGGCATTGAGGATTTAAAAAAAGCTCTTCTATCGGTTAAAATTTCACAAGACTTAGAGCGTCCTATTCAAGATCTCAGTGGTGGGCAATTTCAGCGCTTATTGTTTGCAAGATTACTTTTGCAAAACCCTGATTTATTACTTTTGGATGAGCCCTTTAACGGCATTGATGAAGAAACGATTTATGATCTTGCCAATGTACTGAAAGATTTACATCAAAAAGGAAAAACTATTTTAATAGCTATTCATGATTGGCATTTTGTAAACACTTTTATTCCGACCATTATCGAAGCTAAAAACGGTGCCCTTACACTTTACGACAACCCAAACTTAGTTAATAAAGGGTCATAAATTCATGCATACTTTATGGAATTTTTTCGTCTCTCCTTTTACCGAGTATGCCTTTATGCAAAAAGCCCTATTAAGCTGTTTTTTGCTGTCTTTATCTGCCGTTCCATTAGGCGTATTTTTATTACTGCGAGGGTTAAGCCTCGTTGGTGATAGCCTTGCTCATGGCATTTTACCAGGCATTGCCATCGCTGCTATCTTTTTCGGCATAAGCCCTATTCCCCTATTTATAGGAGGAATTGCCGCAGGATTAGTTGTTGCTTTTATTTCCAACAGATTAAGTAATCGTTCCGTTATCCCTGAGGATGCCAGCTTTACTGTTATCTACAGCTTGTCTCTGGCACTTGGTGTGTTAATTTTATTCCATCACGGTACTAACACAAATGTTTTACATTTGCTGTTTGGTAGTGTGTTGGGCGTTAATTCCACCATGCTTTTTTTAATAGCACTTGTCTGCTTTCTCACTATTTTATTTTTAGCACGCTTTCGTAAATTGCTGTTGATGTATTGTTTTGACCCACTTCTCTTCCAAGTTGCAGGCTATAATCATCACTTTTTGATGGCAAGTTTTCTAGCGCTTGTTGTGGCAAATCTTGTGGCAAGCTACCAAGCAATCGGCACACTTCTAGCGCTTGGGCTGATGATGCTTCCAGCGATTACCGGCAGAATGCTAGGGCGACATTATCGCCAAGTGTTTAGAATAAGTACACTATTAGGTTTTTTGGGATGTTACATAGGACTGTTAGTGTCCTATCACGCCGACCTTCCCTCTGGCCCTTCGATTATTTTGTGCCTTGGTGTTCAATGTTTGGGCGTGTACGTTTTTACAATGAGGAAAAACTAACGCATTCCCTTAACCACCGCTGTGACACCATGCACAATATGCTGTGTTGCAAGGGCTGCCACAATCACTCCAAAAACACGCGTTAGAACATTCATTCCTGTGACACCCAATAAACGCATCAATCGCTCACCCATACGCATAGCTATGTAAGTCAGAAGAAGCACAAAAATGGCAATCAACATTACGCCTAATTCTGCTGTAAACCCATGTGGCTCAGCTTCACGCATAAGCACCACAATGGAAGTCATCGCACCCGGCCCAGCAATAAGAGGAATAGCTAACGGAAAAACAGAAATATCATCACGATCGGTTGCTTCCTTTTCTTCATCATCGGTAGGAGTACGTGATCCGGTTGATTTCGCCATCACCATTTCAATACCGGCAAGTAACAATAAAAATCCACCAGCAATACGAAAGGCTGGCTGAGAAATACCCATCATGTCTAGTAAATAGTCACCTGCTACGGCGAAAAAAACCAGAAGAATGATCGCTATAATGCACGTCTTTTTTGCTGTTTTTTCGCGCTGTTCGTGAGAGTCTTTGTGCGTTAAACCAATGAAAACAGGCACGACCATAAAAGGATCAATAATAACGAGTAACGTGATAAATGATTGCCATAAAAAATCAGACATTTTTCGCTAAACTCCCCTCACATTTTCTGTTATTTTAAATTAGCGTTTATTAAGAAACAATGAACAATGTCCTTAGTAGAAATCACCCAAGCTACACACCCTGTCCTTCTAGAGCTTCTTTATGCAACGGATAAAAATTTTACGGGCAAAATAATTTATAAAAACGCTCGCTGTTTTTTGCATGAAAAAGCCATGCCTTTGTTTGAAAAAGCGGTCCTTTTAGCCGATCGTCAAGGATATACGATTAAAATTTTTGATACCTTTAGGCCCAAACAAGCAGCCCAAGCGTTATGGGATTTTTTCCCTAACTCCATGTATGTAGCTGATCCACAAAAAGGATCAAATCATACTCGTGGTGTAGCCATTGATTTGAACTTGGTTGATAAGACAACAGGCAAAGAACTTGATATGGGCACACCTTTTGATGATTTTACTGATCAATCACACCACAGCGCTATTTTACCCAAAGAAATCGCACACAATCGCTATATGTTACTCGGCATCATGATGAGTGCAGGGTGGGATTTGTATAATAACGAATGGTGGCATTATCAGTTATTTTCGCCACGCGATTATCCACTCATTGAAGAAGATTATGGAATCATGGGATTGAGTAATGCTGCCTAATTCTGAGTGGATTCTTTTAGCAGTGCTTGCAGTGATTCTGTTAAAGCCGGAAGACATTCCAGTGGTTGCTAGATTTCTTGCAAAAGCTATTCGCCAAGTTCAGCAATTTCTAAAAAATATTGATTTGCTTGAAATTGAGAAGCATCTGGAAGATTCATCTCATGAATCATCTCCAAAAAAGCATCCCTTTCACGTGTCGCCACCAAAGTCAAAATCACAGCCAGTAAAAGATTAGTATGCTACCTGGCTTTTGCCAGGCAGCTTTACATTACCTTATTTAAGCACGCCGCGTTTTTCTTGATCGCGTTCCATTGTCTCAAACAAAGCAGAAAAGTTTCCTTCCCCAAACCCTTCGTGACCTTCTCGTTGAATGATTTCAAAAAAGATTGGTCCAATTACTGTTTCAGTGAAAATTTGGAAAAGTATTTCCCTGCGATTACCATCAACTTCACCATCAATCAAAATTTTGTATTTCGATAATGCTTCATAATCGAGCTCTAACGTTGGAAAGCGCTCACGTACAACTTCGTAATACGTATTACTAATATCTAGGAAATTAATGCCAGCTGCTTGAATTGAATCAACGCTTTTCGTGATATCCTTTGTGGTTAAAGCAATGTGCTGAATGCCCTCACCTTTGTATTCGCGCAAATACTCAGCAATTTGTGAGGAATCTTCGGTGGGCTCATTAATGGGAATACGAATTTTGCCACATGGGCTTGTCATGGCACGGCTTAATAATCCTGTCTTTTGACCTGTAATGTGAAAATAGCGTATCTCACGAAAATTAAAAATTTTCTCATAGAATTTCGCCCATTTATCCATCTGACCTTGATGTACATTATTTGTTAAATGATCAATGATTTCTAAACCAAATCCTTTTGGATTTTTATCCACGCCAGGGAAAAATTCAAAATCATAATCATAAATTGTTTTGGAATCATATCTATCCACGAAGAAAATTAAACTATCACCTACTCCATAAATAGCAGGAATAGCTAATTCTTCTTTAGCCACTACTGATTTGTATGGATGTGCACCTAAGGAAATTGCCCTATTAAAAGCAAGTTCTGAATCTTTCACGCGAATAGCCATTGCACAAGCAGATGGGCCATGCGCTTTTGCAAAATTCTCTGAAAAAGAATCTGGCTGTTTGTTCAGAATAAAATTGATATTTCCTTGACGATATAAAAATACTTCTTTAGAACGATGCTTTGCAACGCAAGAAAATCCAAGAGACTCAAAGGTTTTTTCTAAACTATTATCATCTCTAGGGCTTGCAAATTCAACAAACTCAAAACCATCTGTTTGCATTGGATTATAAAAAGCATCTTCACTATGATTCGTTTCTTTTACCGCCACAGGCATACACACTCCTTGGTATAATTTTTTCAAGATCATTTACAGTAGGCGAGAATCGCCCTGCTGCCAAGCCTGAAACATTTTCATTTTAGAGTAGCAAGTTTTTGATTTAATTCCCGGTGGTGAGCATGGCAAATAGCCACAGCCAACGCATCCGCTGCGTCATCCGTAACGTCTTTTGGCATCATTGGTAATAGCCATGAAACCATTTGTGCTACTTGATGCTTTTGCGCGTGACCTGCTCCAACAACGGATTTTTTTACTTTATTGGCCGAATATTCAAAAACTTGTAGGCCAAAGGAAGCAGGGGAAAACAAGACAACTCCCCTTGCCATTCCTAATTTCAGAGCCGACGCAGGGTTTTGATTAACAAATGTTTCTTCAACCGCTGCTTCTTGTGGCTGAAATTGTTCTAGCACAGCTATTAATCCTTGGTATAAAAAATTTAATCTTTCTGCCAGTGATTGCTTGGCGTTAGTTTTTACAACGCCATGAGCCACATAACTAAGAGAGTTGCCTTTTTTTTGCACAATTCCCCAACCCGTGTTTTGCAAGCCTGGATCAAGACCCAAAATTCTCATTATTCATATCAAAATTCATTCAGCCTTGAAAATCATAGCGGGATGCCATAGAATAGTCACCTTAAAGAATCTAAATATAGTAGTATTAAAGTTATGAGCACTCAAAGAACCCTTTCTATTTTGAAACCTGATGCAACACGCCGAAATATCACCGGTAAAATTAATGCAAAAATTGAAGATGCAGGTCTTCGCATTATTGCGCAAAAACGCCTACATTTAAGCCTATCTCAAGCGGAAGCATTTTATGCAGTGCACGCTGAACGTTCTTTCTTTGGCGAACTTTGCCAGTTTATGATTAGCGGTCCCGTTGTTGTGCAGGTCTTAGAAGGCAGCGATGCTGTTGCAAAATACCGTGATATTATGGGAGCAACAAATCCAGCTAATGCACGCGAAGGAACGATTCGCCAAGAATTTGCAGAATCTATTGAAGCAAATTCCGTGCATGGTTCAGACTCTTTAGAAAATGCAGCAATCGAAATTGCTTACTTCTTCAGTGAAATGGAAATTGTTGGTTAACATTCCCAACGCGTTAACCGGCATTCGCTTCTTTGGCGTGCCGGCTCTTGTTTATTTACTCACCTCTCATCAATACTCATTAGCTTTTTGGAGTACTCTATTTTTAGGAGCTACTGATTGGTTAGATGGATTTTTTGCTCGTAAATTTCATCAAGAATCACTATTTGGTAAAGTATTCGATCCAATAGCTGATAAAACATTCATGATTGCACTTTTTGCAACCCTTGGTTATTTAAAGGCCATGCCTCTCGCCTTTATCATTCTGTGCCTAGCAAGGGATGTATTAATTATTTTAGGGGGAGTTGCAATGATACGTTCCGTACGTAAGCCAGACATATCCCCAACCAAAGCCAGCAAAATCAATACATTTTTACAAATACTTTGTATCCTTGTTGTAACTTATCGTTTACAAGTGCCAATTGTTAGCTCGCATTTGCTCTTTAGCGAAAGTTTACTGATTATATTAACAAGCCTCTTCACAATCGCTTCTGGACTACAATATGGAAAAACCTTTTGGCATTTTTTAAAAAATACGTAAAAATTACATATTCTTCTTTATTTAAAGAGATTATCGATGTTTTTTATCAGGCCGCATAGACCAGCCAGCCTAAACGTGTGGCCTGTATTTGTAGATGCGTTATCTACCGTTCTTATGGCCATTATTTTTGTATTGATGGCATTTTTCATCTCTCAAGTTTTTTTAGTTGAAACAATTAATACCAAAGATTCCGAAGTTTCAAGCTTATATATCCAACTACGTGCTTTAGAAAAAGACTTAGAAGACGCAAAAAAAGAGCATTTGATAAGCTTAGAAAAAATCACAAGCCTGGAAGAGCTCATCAAGAATCTTAACACGCAACTAGAAACACTTACCCAAGCTCTAAGCCTTGAAAAAAGCCAACATGCTGAACAACGTACCACCAATGAACGCATAAAAACTGATCTGGAAAAACTAGAAGAACGCTTAAAGCAATTGCAAGATCTACTAAATCAAGCACAAGTAGATTCGTCAAAAAAAGAAGATGAACTAAAAAAGCTTCAACTAGCCTTACAATCTTTAGAAACAGAGCAAGCAAAACATCAAAACTCCATCAAAGTTGGACAATTCCGGTCAGAATTTTTTGCGCAATTGAAGAAAATACTGGGAGATAGAAGCGATGTACGCGTTGTTGATGATCGATTTGTGTTTCAATCAGAAGTACTTTTTGATGTGGCCTCAGCTGAACTTGGCGAAGAAGGGAAAAAGCAGCTGGATGAACTTATAAAGGCTCTTAAAGAAATCGGCAACAAAATTCCTGCTGATATTAATTGGATTCTTCGTGTTGATGGACACACCGATAAACGCCCAATCAAAAGCACGCAATTTCCTTCAAATTGGGAACTATCTTCAGCTCGTGCCATTGCTGTTGTGCAATACATGATTAAAAAAGGCATTGATGGGAAACATTTGGTTGCTGCCGGTTTTGGTGAATTTCAGCCTTTAAATACGGATGTAGCGAATCTTGATCGTAACCGTCGCATTGAATTTAAGCTAGATCAGCGATAAGAAGGTACTCTCGTAATTGCTTCTGGGTGGCTTCCATAACCTTCTTCTGCGTTTTTTAATTGGCGCTCAATTTTAGCGCAATATTAAGATTTATTGGATCTCCTATGTTTATGTAGAGTGCCTCCATCAAGTGAATTTAGAATGGATAAAAATACTAAAAATTAAAAGTAAAAAGCCTTGAATCAAGAAACAATGAGGACTAAATTAAGCTGGTCAAAAGGAAAAGGAGGATCCTTATGTTGCATTATGCCATATTGTTCTTTATTTTAGCCCTAATTTCTGCATTTTTAGGATTTGGTGGTCTTGCAGGAGCTTTTTCTCTACTTGCTAAGATTTTATCCGTCGTCTTTGTTATCTCCTTGATCATTAGTTTAATTTACCATTTTTTTCCTAAGTCATTAATGATCTCAGGTCTTGTTGATTTAGTACGTTATTTCTTTTCTAAAAAATGAGATTACATAAGAGTTTTTAAAAGTACCACATATCCATTAAGGGGGCATTATGTATCAAATAATAATTTTCTTTCTCGGGATTGCTATAAGCCTATTTACAATGGGTTGTAATACTATGGAAGGCTTAGGAAAAGATGTGAAAAGAGGAGGTGAAAAATTGGAAAAAGCAGCCGAAAAACACACTTAGCAGAACGTCTCATATGATGTCCTTATTATTAAGATAATATTAAACTTCAGCTTCAAATAGGATCTCGGCAATTAAATTTTTTATAGTTTTCTCCTGATTTTTAAGCAAGCCCTGCACTTTTTTCTCTATAAGACGTTGTTCCTTAAACAATTGCGCATGAATAGAAAACGTTGCTCCTTCAATCTGTGCATATATCCCCACCGGGTCATGACAGGAAAGATTCAACGCTTCGGTAACACTTCTTTCTATTTGTATGGCCAAAAAACTATCAGGGTGATGTATTTTTTGAAGTAAATTATCAAAACGCTTATCATCCACACGCCGTACTATCGCTAAAGCTCCTTGCCCTGACGCTGGCACAAAAGAATGAACATCAAGTAATTCCAAGTGCGCATCAATTCCATCAATACGATTTTCATTAAAAATCCCCATGCGCGTAAGGCCAGCTAATGCCAAGATAATCCCATCAAAATCACCATTGGCATATTTCTGCAATCGCGTTTGGATATTTCCTCTGCAAGGCGTCACCGAAATATTTGGATGATAAAACTTCAGTTGATGTTCTCGGCGTAATGAACATGTACCAATTGTAATAGGTGCTCTTGTATTTTTCAGATCAATATTGGATTTAAGAATCAGCACATCTCGAGGATCTAACCGAGGTGGAATAGCAGCAATTTCCAAGCCTTCTTGTAGAGGCGTTTCGACATCTTTCATCGAGTGCACAACCAGATCAACTTCACCTCTCAATAAATCCGCGTCTAATTCTTTGGTAAAAAGAGATTTCCCCCCTTGTTCATGCAATGGCCCAGCTATTTTATAACCAGAACTCACCATGGTAATCAACCCATGAGAATCCTTAACACCCATCGCCTCTGCCACTTGGCTAGCCTGAGCAATTGCCAAGGCAGACTTTCTGGTTCCAATACGAATAGGGCTAGGCGTTATCACAAATCCATGCTACTTAAGAAATATATGCACCAAAAAACTCTACAATGAACAGCGCTGAAATTCAACGGCTGATACAGCTTTTAAGCCGTCTTCCTGGTCTTGGCCCAAGATCTGGACGCAGAGCCGCTTTGCACCTTCTGCAAAAAAAGGAATCTCACATGGCGCCTCTTATTGAAGCTATTTCCAGCGCGTATGATACCATTCAAATTTGCAAAAGCTGCTTCAACCTTGATAGCCATACGATATGCAGCTTATGCAATGATCCAAAGCGTGATCCTCACACCCTTTGCATTGTAGAATCTGTAAGTGACTTATGGGCAATGGAACGTTCTAATACGTATCGAGGCCAATATTTTGTGCTTGGCGGAAATTTATCCGCAATACAGGGTATTGGGCCAGATCAACTGCATTTACAACCCTTAATTGAGAAAGTGCAAAATACTCCTTTCCAAGAGGTAATTTTTGCCTTAAGCGCAACCCTTGATGGACAAACAACGATGCATTATGTGCGAGAACGCATCGCGCCGTATGTCGTAAATATTTCAAGCCTTGCTCACGGAGTTCCTGTAGGTGGCGAGCTTGATTATTTAGATGATGGCACTTTATCAACAGCTCTAACCCACCGATATAAGGTTGCTTGATTTAATCATTTTGCGTCCTCCCCTCTGGCATGATTCTTGTATAAAAAAAATATAACTATATAGTAACACGAGGTGGCTAAATGCCAGGGCCCGGTGAAGTCACTATGGGAAGAGCACATGTCGATCCAAGCGGTAAAAAACCTACCCGCATTGGATTGAATACTGGCGGCCTCGATATGCAGGATACTGGTACAAAAATCAAAGAAGCCACGCTTGCGTCTGCACAAAAACAAACCGAGATCATCGATAAAAATAAATCAAAAGTTCTCCCAGCTATTAGTGCTTTGCAAGCAAAAGTCCAAGCATTACAAGCTGATGCTATTGCTTTAAGTAATCGCCTCGATGATGCCACAGGCATTGAAAATAGTTTTAGAAACCTCCAAGCTTCTGTCACACGCTTTGGAAAACCAGCAACCTCGTATGTGGATGTCACCATTGATCAAAGCGCTGCACAGGCAACAAACAACGGAATATCGATACGAGTCCTACAAATAGCATCGGTAGATTCCCGCATCACCACTAACACTGTTAAAAAATTAGATGATATTGCTATTACCTCTAGCACTGAAGCTTTAGGCCTTTCCGGAAGCTTTCAAATAAATGGTGGTGAGCTTATTACAATTGCTCCATCGGACAGTCTTTACTCTATTACTTCGGCCATTAATAACTCGAATTCAGATATACAAGCTAGTTTTAAACAAAATGGCAATCAGTTTTATCTCATATTAAATGGAAGTGAACTTGCAAAACCTATAACTTTTGTGGACGATGCTGCAATTTTAAGTACATACTTTGGCATTAGCACAGATCCCACAGACATAGGCAAATTAAAAGCTAAGGTAGAATGCGATATTGTTGATGGCGCACATGGCGTAGTAACTAAAGAGTACACATTTGATACAAACATTGTTGAAGATTTAATGCCCGGCGTAACTATTAAACTTCTGAATCCTAGTAAAAATAGTAGTGGCACATACGATGATATTAATATTAACATTAGCAATAATACAGGCGAAGCTTGTGAAAAAATTGTGGCCTTTTTCGTGCACTTTAACGAAATTCGCGAAATTTTAAATAGAAATCTCATGGAAGACGAAGATCATAATCCTCTGGATCCAGAAGCATTGATGTTTCGTATTCCCCTGATTAGAGCTCTTGATAAACAGTTATCAGCCATTGCCAATTTCATGTTTGTGGGCGGTAACAATGAGAGCAAATTAGGCGCTAAAGACGGTGATTACAAATCTTGTAAAGATATAGGCATCGTAAGAGATGCCGCAGCCACAGGTTTTCAGACAGGCACTTTTACCATAACCGACAAACAAAAAATCTTATCAGCAATCACCAATAATTTTGAAAAAGTTAGAAAATTATTTGGAAATTACGCAACAACGACAAATACAAATTTTCATGTTGCAGATCTTGGAACGAATCTTGATCCATCAATTGCAGGGAAACCCATTAAAATCACCCTTAGTACTAAGGATGGGAAATCTTATGCACGATTTCAATGCGCAGGACATGACTCTGGCGACATAGAACAAACAACAATTTCTCGTCTAGTTGGACCAAAAGGTAGCATTTTTGAGAAAATTACGATTGACTATAAAGGCGCACCTGTTCCAGAAGAAAGTCCAGTTACTTTTTCAATGACCGCAACACAAGGGCTGGCACTAACTGCGGCAAGATCATGCGCTCAAAGTCTCCAAAAGGAGACCAGAGATAAGAAAACAGGAGAATTAACTCCCAGTGGTGATTTCGAAACCGCCGTTAAAACAATTACAAAAAAGAATGAAAAACTAGAAAAAAGAGTAAAAGAAATTGAAAAAAAAGCGGACAGAGAAGAAAAAAAATGGATAGCCCAAGCCGCTCGTTATGATGCCATGAAATCACGTTATGCCGATTTTTCAAGACAACTAGATAGCATGATGACGGCGATGAGTAATAATAGACATTAGTAGGATTTAGATTATGTACAGTCGATATAAAAAAACATCTATACAAGGCCTAGCTGTTAATCAACAGATTGCACTAATCGTTAAAGATATAAACATGAAATTACAAGAAAGCGAACGCCATTTTAGAAGTTACAAATTAGCAGCAAGTATTGAAACAGGCGAAAAAGCTGTTTATAAATCGATTGCTCTTGCAAATATCATGGAAGGATATATCTCTCAAACTATTGAAAAAAATAAAAATAATGCTGAACTTGAAAAGGGATTAAAAGAACTGCAACAGCATTTTGAGAACTTACATTCCCTTATTAACCAGTACATCATAAAGCGCAATAAAGATCTTTATGAGAAAACAATAACGAATCTAAAAGCAATGGAAGATTTTTGGGCTGGCCTTTCCATGGAACAACCAACCACACATTAATCATATTTGTATTCCAAAAGATTTAAGCTCGTTAAGTATTACTTGTAAATCGTTCTCTGTATCACCTTCAGCGCGCACGATAAGCGCATTTTGCGTATTAGAAGCACGCACTAACCACCACCCTTTTGATTCGACAACTCTTACACCATCAAGATCATTAAAAATTTTTCCTGCTTGGTTAAGCTTACTTTTCAAATCATCAATGATTTTAAATTTTTCTTCTTCAGAACATTCAAGACGAATCTCCGGCGTACTATATGTTTTAGGGAGTTTAGCCACAAAATTTGAAAAGTTCTCCGGCAAGGTTTGAACGTAATTTAGTAAAAAAACCGCTGCGTATAATCCGTCATCAAAACCATAATAATTGTGTTTAAAAAACATATGCCCACTCATTTCACCTGCAAAAATAGCACTTTCTTTCGCCATTGCTTGCTTAATCCATGAGTGTCCAGTACGCTCCATCACTGCTTTTCCACCCGCGTGTGTAATAGCTTGAAACGTATGATTACTACATTTCACATCCGCAATAATCGTCCCACCTTTTACCTCTTGAAGAATAGCTTTTGCCAAAATAGCAACCAGTTCATCGCCCGCAATAATTCGGCCATTTGCATCAACCACACCGATGCGATCAGCATCTCCATCAAAGGCAAAACCTATATCGCAAGCATTTTCTTCCACTGCTTGAATAAGACTTTTTAAGTTTTTAGGAACACTCGGATCAGGATGATGATTCGGGAAAGTGCCATCAATTTGTGTAAATAAAGGAACATGAAAATGCTCAGGTAACTCTTTACAAAATGCTTCAACAGCTGGCCCCGCCACCCCATTTCCAGCATCCCACGCAATTCTTAAAGGCCTTTTAAACTGATGAATCTTCAACACACGCTTCACATACGCATCAAAAATATCTAAACGTTCAGTATAACAACCACCGGTATTTTCTAGGGGGGCTTGCTGCAAAAGATGTTGAATTTGCTCACCAAAAAAGGGCTTATTATTTATCGTGATTTTGATACCATTATCATCTTTGGGATTATGAGATCCCGTAATCATTAAGGTCGCATCTGCGTTCAACTCATACCCTGCAAAATAGCTCATTGGTGTGGGTCCAACCCCAATATCCAGTACTTCTAAACCACAATTTATTAATGCCTTACTTAAAGCTTTCTGAATTGCTGGAGAACTTTCACGCCCATCGCGACAAAGCACAATTTTTCTGCCACCACTAGCAAATAGAAAACTACCAAAACGCTCTCCTAGCCACGTCGCATCCGTCTCAAAAAGCGTTTTTCCATAGGTTCCCCGAATATCGTACTCGCGCAAAATGACAGGATTTGGAGTATGCATTGTAAAATTTCTTTCATTCTTGATACAATTTTTCAACGACTTACCAACAATAAATAAAAGCAAGCCAAACAAAATAATACTTAGGAGTTTATATGAAATCTACAAACCCACCAAGATCATTGTCAAAAAGCATATTTCTTAAGCTTAGTCTATTTTTCTTATTTTGCTATCAAATATATGGAGCCTCTCTTCATCTATTGCCACGTCTTGGTGTAGATTTTGTCAAGCGTCCTATTGCTCAAACAACACGAAATATTTCATTGCGCACGAGGTTTCTTGGCGGAATTGACGGTGATACTTTAGAAGAAAAACGCTTCAAAAATTCCGTAACGCAGCATTTTAAAGATAAAAAGGTTCTGGAGATTTTTCAAAAATTTACGCGTCAACCTTTTACAAATAATGGATCACAATTACTCTATTTACATGGCCCCGAAGGCAGTGGGAAAACACATCTAGCAAGAGAGGCCGCTTTTTCTTTTTGAAAGCCAAAAAAAGAGTGCTCTTTTTAAAAGCGGGAGCAATGTATCAATATCTGGATGATCATAATTTTTGTATTTCACCTTTAGGCCGCATGCCAGCATATCATACAAGACAACTTAATCCGTACAATGTCGTCATCATTGATGACCTTTACAGTGAAGATTTTCATTTTGAAGGCCCAGAAATTAGTGGTGCAGTCGCAACATATCTTCTGCATCTACTCTATAATCAGAAGAGGCAAAAAATCATTATCACGACAAGCACCCCGCATGAAAGATTTATCAAAGATCTTGTGAAATACCTAAGTCCGGAAGAAGAAGCATCTTTAGCCAAGCAAATTCGATCTGTCACAACTTTATTGCAAACAGATTTAGGCTGAAATAAGAATTCTAAGCCGATAAAGGCATTTTAAGCGTCGGAAGCACAGACTCTAAGTGCGGGCGAACTTCTGGGTCACTTGCTGCCAGAGCAAGGTTAGCCTGCAGCCAGCCTATTTTTGTGCCGCAATCATAGCGCTCACCTTGAAAGCGAAATCCTGTCAACGGCGTATTTGCCTTTAGCATAGACTGCAGTCCATCGGTTAACTGAATTTCTCCACCTGCTCCAGCTTTTTTGAAACCAAGAGGCTCAAAGATTGAGGTACTTAAAATATAACGACCTATAATTGCCGTAGTTGAAGGTGCAACCGAAATATCTGGCTTTTCAACCACCGCCTTCGCACTTACTTTTGCATTCGTTTGGGATCCTATATCCAGCACACCATAACGATTCACTTCATTTTTTGGAACATCAATAACCGCCACCATGTTGCCATCATCTTTACTATAAGACTCAACCATTTGTTTTAAACACGGTACTTTCGCCTGGATTAAATCGTCTGCCAATAACAGCGCAAAGGCATCTTCTTGAATAAAATGACGCGCGCACCATACGGCATGTCCTAAGCCTAACGGTTCATGCTGACGCACAAACAGGGCTTGCCCTTCTGGAATACGAATGGAGCGAATTTTTGCCAAGTCTTCATTTTTTCCGCGAGCGTGTAAAATTGACTCAAGCCCACTGTGGCTATCGAAATGATCTTCTATTGCCTCTTTTCCTTGAGACGTAATGAAAATAAATTTTTCAATCCCTGCTGCTTTTGCTTCTTCGACTGCATACTGGATAAGTGGCTTATCAACAACCACCAACATTTCTTTTGGAATAGCTTTGGTTGCCGGTAAAAATCGGCTTCCAAGACCAGCTACGGGGAAAACAGCAGTTTTAATCATTAGGCCACTTTCTTTGTTTGTTTCGGAATCTGGATCATTTCTAGCAGCTGATTTAACTCTTGGCGAGCAGCAACATGGGATATATTCATCGCTATTCTTGCTTCGCGCAAATCAAGCAGGGTAATGCCATTTAAAAAAAGCTCCCTGAAAATCACACGTTCACCAAATCCTGCTACCAAGCGAAACCCTATACGCTTTGAGAGTGTTTCTAGCGCTTTACGCATTTCTTCTTTGTTACGCGAATTAACCGCATTCAAACGGTTACGCAGTACAATCCAGTCAATAGCGCGACGATCACCACGTATCGCTCGTTGCTTTTTTTGCTCCCACACCATTTCTGAATAAGTGCTTGGACGAACAATTTCCATTGTTTCTGGGTTTAAGCGTGCTAACATATCCAAATCAATAAAACTATCATTTAAAGGAGTGATAAGCGTATCGGCAAAACTATGAGCCAAGCGCGACAAATACATATCACTTCCCGGAGTATCAACCACGATATAATCATTATTCTTTAATTTTTCCAGAGCTTCCTTGAAATTTTTTTCATCCTCTGCCTGCGCTTCTTCGACAATAGATTTTTCCGAACGAAAAACGGGATAATGCTCGGGCAAAGGCAGGTGCTCACTAGGATTTGCTTCACTGCGTAAGCGCCTATTTTCTACATAACGAGAAAGCGTTCCTTGCCGCGCGTCCACATCAATACTTCCAACCTTGTATCCTTGACGCAAAAGTGAGGTGATAATATGCATTGCAGCCGTTGACTTACCTGTTCCGCCTTTTTCATTACCTAACACGACGATATAAGGACTATGATTTTCAGACATTTGATGTTCCATTGTTTGACTCTCATTCCATCATAGAAAAAAACAAGTATTAAATTCAAGATTTTATTATTGGAGATCAAATATTATAAAAAAACAAAAATTATTAATTTAAAATTTTAATAAAAATACAAATGAATAAAGTCTTTTATTTAGCTTCATGCTTAGCTAAGCGTATACACACTAAACAAGAATTTAAAAATTTGAACATTCCTCTTTTTCGGTAAGAGTTCTTTTTCGTTTTACCGCTCTCAATGCTTGCTCAGAAGAAGAGCCTGTTACCCTTGCTAAATCTTAATCTTAGGCAAAGAGGCTAAATAAGATGCAGCAATCGTACGTGCATTTTTCAATCTTTTTCCTCGAGTATTTTCTATCATTTCTGCTAATCGCTTTTTTGTATAAAAAGGCACATCGCTATCAACAGCGAAAAAACGCCTAAGAGTTTTCTCTGCTTCTGAATGGTATGCAACTAAATCATCGTTTATCAAAATGTTACAAATCATAAATCCCCGTGAGTGCAAATTAAGATTTTTCCAAACTAAAATGGCATGCTCATAATGCTTTCGAAATTTATCGTTTTCTAAAATGGTACTAGCAATAACTTCTTTTGCCAGAGAAATTGAAGAGTATGTGCTTAGATCAGATGAAAATTCTTTCCACGCCTTTATAGCAACCTCGTGCTGATAATATTTTTTTAAAGATCTCTTTGTAAAAAAGTGTAATGCCAGCATTGCTTTATCACGATTATCAAGTACTCCTTGCTCTAGAAGAGTAATTCCCACAGATGCTGCGGGCATCTGGAATTTTTCAAGTTCACTTTTAAGAAAAATCTGATTAATAAGACTTGCTTTGATGCTCGGAGAAACTCTTGAATCCTCAATGTAACCCATTGCTTGCACTGCATTTTTATGATGATGTACCGCTAAATGTTGATCAGCCAAAATATAACCAGTAATCCTTGCATAATAATCTGGATGATGAACTGGCCCTTCCATCGCTAAACAGAAGGCATTCAAGAGAAAATACAAACAAAGACTATTTAAAAGAATTGTTCGCATGGGAATATCAGCAGTCTAATTTTCTTGGAACTCTTCTCACTCTTTTGATTCCATTTTGTTCTTCTTTTTTTCTTTTCAGAGCCGCTTTCCCTAAAGCTTGTTTGTAGGCTAAATCTCTTTTCTTTGCTTTATAAGCCTTCACTTGTTTCTCACTAGCGTGCCCCAAAGCTTTTTCATGGTATGTTTCTAACAACGGATTTTTCAAAATATTATCTGCTATTACTTCTTTTGTTAAAGAAAAAACTGATTTTCGAAGTTCAAATAACTCTCTAGATTCAGGAGCTCCTTGCCAATCATCAACGTCCAACTTTTCTGAAAGATCTCCTTCAATCAAAAGCTTTTCCCAACTATCAAGCGTCTTTCGTTCAGCAATTGGGTGGTAATTGCCTAGATTTCTACTAAGAAAAATCTCCAGAGTTAAGAGTGCTTTTGTTTCACTGTTAACTGATGCATTTTTAATAAAATCCACCCCATTCCGAGCTACTCTCTCGTGATACTCAACCATGTGGGCTTTGCTCAAAATTGCCTCAGCAATTTCCGCTTTCGTTTGCCCTCTTATTATCCGCTCTTCTAATAGCACTAAACTGGCATCTCCGATTTTCATAGAATATTTTTTAAAAGCAAAATCATTTAAAAGATATTTGACGATGTCTATTCTTGTATTTATATCGACCCTTTGATCAAAAATATAATCTAAGAGATCTTCCGCGTTTTCCCGATATTCAATTAGTAAAGTGATAATTTCATCAAAATCAGCATCATTTCTTTCTACAATTTCTTGTAATGTTTGCAGCCCTATTCTTGAACTTTTCTTCTCTGTGTAACCAGCAGTATCAATAATTCCAGCAATTGCCTTATCGTGATCATCTTCTTCTGGCGCGTACCCCCATTTTGTTGAGGAACACAGATAAAAAGATGAAGAAAAGAAAAGCAACACTATAGCTTTGAATAACACAATATTATCAGTTAATTAATGCAAATGAGGAATATATAATATTATGTTTCGAATTTCAATGTATTATCAAGTTTTAGCTGCGGAAATCATCTCTGACATTAAAATCTTATGCCAATCCAATCACTGATAATTGATTACCAAAAAGAGACTCTCCTCGATGAGCAGAGCGCCTGCAACTAAAATATTCCTCTTCCAGCTCATACGTATCAAAAGGAAGTATTTCAATAGCTTTAATGCCTTGAGTTTTCAAATCCTGCTGAACATACCCACCTAAATCAAAAAGATAATGTCCAGATTTAGAAGAAGGAATAAAAAATTCAGCACGGTTAGCTTCATCAAAAACTTCCTGTCCTACTTCATAGCTTTTTTGATGCACACACGGACCAATAACAGCCATAATATTTTCCTTTTTCGCCCCTAATGAACACATTGCCTCTATTGTGTTTTTTATAATACCAGCTACTGCACTACGCCATCCAGCGTGAATTCCCCCTACCACACGCGCAATAGGATCAACTAGCAAAACAGGCGCACAATCTGCCGTTTGAATGGCAAGTAAACGCCCTGGCGTTTTGGTAACCATTGCATCCTTTTGATAGCCATTTTCGGTAGACGCATCCACAATTAACACATCTGCTTTATGCACTTGCCTAAGGGTGACCATACGATCAATACCCATTACATTACTAATGCGCTTTCTATTTTCAACAATATTTACGTCGTCATCACCTTTATCAAACCCGATATTTAGCGTTGCGTAGATACCTTTACTCACACCGCCTTGTCGTCCAAAAAAGCCATGCACGATGCCTGTATGTTCAAACTGTTTCGCTGTTTTATAAGGGGGATTACCTACCATTGAAATACCTCTAATACTTTAAAACGTTGCCCCATTTCTGTTGGAGCAACCAGTCTTGTAGCTCCTGTTGTTAAGCCAAATCGTTGCTCAGGAGAAGCGATATTAATAAGCTTTTCCAGTCGTTGTTCAATGCCAAGTCTTAGCAAGAAATTTCCTTGGGGTTGAAAACGAAAATTCGTAGCAACGCTGCATAATTTATGAAAATCCACCTGATGCGACACATCCGCAAAACTTAAACTTTGCAGCACATCAACCGGCTTATGCTGAAACAACGCTTGCAGCGTATCACCAAACCGAGATTCAGGCGGAGTGTCATCTCCGTAATCAATAATAAGTCCCACCCCAGGAGATAAATGATGCATGATTTGGTGCATAATTTCTTCACCAATTGGACATGCTTCTTTAATTGTTTTTGGATTACCTGGTGGTGAAAAAATCAGCGTATTTTCTTGTTCACTATAACGAACCATCCGCTCTTCATGGCCAATAAATTGACGCACCGGCAACGTGTCAAAAAATTCGTTGGCAATAACAATAGTAAAATCGGCACCGTGAGGCACGTCTTCTAAGCTTGAATACCAAAAAATAAAAGGATATTCCCCTAATGCTTGCTGTTGATGTTCGCGTAAATACGAACAAACCTCAACACAGCTTACTGTTAAACTATCTAAAAAACCTTGCTGGCCCGCACCGATACGTAAAATATCTTGAAGCAACGTCCCTCGCCCAGGGCCAAGTTCTATAAGGTGTAACGAAGGTGGCATCCCAGCTTCTTGCCATTGTGCAATACACCAAAAAGCAAGCATTTCGCCAAAAAGCTGAGAGATTTCCGGAGCCGTTATAAAATCCCCTTGCGCTCCAATGACACTGTTGTGGACATAATAGCCAAATTCGGGATGATACAGAGCAAGCTTTTGTGCTTCCTCTACCGTAACGGGGCCGTTTTTGCGGATATAGTCTTGAATGCACGAAGGCGCACCATTATCAACAGAATGCTTAGCGAAAGCATGAGCGTACATAGTATAACACCAACTCCTAGTTTGCATGTGCCAAGTTGCATGACCACTTCTTGTACTTTAAACGCTTCAACACATAAGCGAAAGAGTGCATATAAAAATAAAAATAAACACCCTGTCAGACCTTTAAAAGATCGTAATTTGGATGAATTTCTATACATGCCATTGAGAATTAAAAACAACGCTAAGCCTTCTAGTAGCGCCTCGTAAATTTGCGTTGGATGGTGCGCAATAACTTGATGGGGAAATATTACACCCCATGGCATCGATGTCTCTATGCCGCACAATTCCGCATTCACAAAGTTAGCTAAACGTCCAAAAAATAACCCGATAGGAGAAATCAGCGCCATGAGGTCACCCAACTCATAAAAATCTAATCGGTGTTTTTTTGTGTAAATTAATGCCATCAGCACCACACCAATTAACCCACCGTGAAAAGACATGCCGCCTTTCCATACTTTAAAAATCTCTAAAGGATCACTCAAATAATAAGCAGGCTCATACAACATGGTGTGGCCAAGACGTCCGCCCACAACGATGCCGATAACGATATAAGGCAGAAGATCATCAAATAATTTATGAGAAATAGAAAATTGAAAACGACGTATTAATCCATGTGCCCAATGACAGGCTAAAATAATACCTGCCACATAAGCAATGCCATACCAATGAATTTTCAAAGGCCCGAAGGCTAGCGCCACCGGATCAATAGAAGGAAAAGAGATCATTAATGCTTATGCCTGAATACCCTGGAGCAAATCTACTATATCTGTTTTATTTTGGCAAAATAGGTGGAGTAAAAAACTTTTATAACTGAGTTCTTTATGCATAAAACCTCTCTCACGTCACATTCTTAAGGCGGGTTGACAATGCTTTAAACCAAGCCTATACCAACCTCAACTATGCCTTTGAAGTTCTAAAAAGGAGGCCTATATGCACACGCTACTTATCCTGGTATACCTCCTAAAATTAAGCCTTCTTGCAAATACTCAGGGGTGTTACGTACTTTGCTTATCTGAAAGAGTCGCAAACATACAAGCAGGAGGTATGGTTATGAACTTATCCCTTAAACGCTACCAAGAAGCGCACAAACGATTACTAAAAGAAATAGACAAGCAAGTAGAAAAGACAGCTAAACAAACAGGAATAAGCTGCATTTCTTCTAAAGTCTTAAGAGCGCTGAATCTAGTACCTCGTCATTTATTCGTACGACCAGGCGATGAGTATCTAGCGTATGACAACACAGCCCTTCCTATTGAAGAAGGGCAAACCATATCTCAACCTTTTATTGTAGCGATAATGACGGAACTTTTAGATGTTCATTCTTTTGATAAGGTGCTTGAAATAGGCACAGGATCTGGGTACCAAGCGGCAATTCTCAGCCAATTAGCTGATGAGGTGCATAGCGTTGAAACTAGTACTGTTCTTGCACAAACCGCTCAACAAAGGCTTATTCAATTTGGCTATGGAAATGTTCATGTCGCAAAAAGAGATGGTGCTCAAGGATGGAGAGAGCATGCTCCTTACAATAAAATTATTGTCACCGCTGCCTCAGAAACTATACCATCAGCATTATTAGAACAGCTTGCTAACGATGGAATTATGATTATTCCTTTAGGCAAACCTAATCACGATCAACGGCTTACAGTTGTGCGTAAAAATAAACAAGGAGAAATAACCCAGCATTCTGTCCTTGCGGTTCGATTTGTGCCCCTTTCCTAACAATCCTTAACCTCTTTAATCTGTAATTTTTCTTTAATTAACGAGTTGTATAGAAATACTCCCGTATGATGAAGAAAAATAAAAAAGAGGGAAAAGGTGATTCAAAAAATAGTACTTATTATTGTCGTATTTTTCATTTTTATAAAAAGTCCTTATGTATCAGGCGCTGCTGAAAATATCGACATTATTTATGATAGTTACGCTGATGCACGAGCTGCCAATTTTCCTAAAAATGGCAAAAAAACATTTGTACTTGTAGGTTCTACACCCATATTTCAAGGCTGGAAATTGCATCTTTCGGCAACTTTGGAAAGCATGGATACAATCTTTGATTTAGCATTACCTGTTTTAGAATCTCATAATGCTCATTTTAAATACACCACGTATGCTGGACTAAGACATTTAAGCTTTCAGCCTCAACAATCAGGAAAATTTATAACCATATATCCGACCTCCTTAGAACATGCGAATGAGATTGCTACTGAATTTGATCGTGTATTAAACGCATCTATTGAACGTAAAATTCTAAATCCACAAACCGATTTTGTGAATATACAAACTGATGCACAACTTGGACATACAGGAGCACTCTTCACGCGTTATGGCGCGTATAAAGGAGATTTATGCACCATTATAAAACCGCATAGTTTTTTAAAAGAAATAGATGCTATCGATTGCAGCGACAGCCATTTCACAAAAGACACTCGTATCTCTCCTTTACCAGAATTTGCTCATAATTGGCTTGATGAATCATCTCCATTCCCGGAATTGGTAATGATGTGGTCGGGGCTTATTCTATGGGAAGCGTCGATATAAAATGACCATGCTTCTAACATACATTTAACGTTAAAAAAACATTTTTTTTCACCTATTAATTTTTCTTATAAAGGCCTATTAGGTTGGTGAAATATGTTTTTAAGGAGGCAAATCATGGTGATTCATCATTCTGAGAGAAAACATGCTATGGAGTATGTAACCCCCGCTTCAAAGAGCTATGGAATAATAAGAATTGGATTAGGGGCAGTATTGCTGTTGCTAAGCGGCTGCTGTTGCTGGTAACCTATAAAGCTAGGAAATCTAAATAACTACTTAATTGCAGCCTCAATTAGATGGAGGTCTTTATGCCTTATGCAAATAATTCTGATTTACCAGAATCTGTCACAAAGCATCTTCCTGACCATGCTCAGGATATTTATCGTTCAGCATTTAATTCTGCTTGGGATGAATATAAAAGCCCAAAAGAACGAAGAAATTCTTCAGAAACAAGGGAACAGGTTGCTCATAAAGTTGCTTGGGCAGCAGTTAAGAAAAAGTACACAAAAAAAGAAGATCAATGGGTAGAGAAATCCTGATTTGAATGGACGCAGGGAGGTAAAAAACTAAATGTCTTAAGGAAAAACATTACCTTAAGACAAAATTTAGCGATTATTTTTAGATTACTTGTTATTGTTCGAAAATCTCATCTTTTATTACGCAATGTATCCATCATAGTAAGCACCGAGTTTGTCAACTCGGCAGGAGGAATACTATCCCATAAATTATGACCATTTATCTCACCAATCTTCAGTACGTTCAGTGCAAGCATCAACAGTGCTAATTCTTCGCGAAACTTTTTTTGGTCTGCTTCTGGATCATTTGTAGGAGGATTTCGATCGTGAAATCTTGTAACCACAGCTTGCTTCATCCCCTCAGCAAATTGTTCTGCAATTTCGTCATTTTCAGAAGCAAAAACAACACTAAGTGTAATCATTACAATTAAAGTTATTTTAAATATTTTCATTGCTAACCCCTTTTCAATAATATCTCTATACAAATATTAACATAAAATCAACATCAAGCATTTTTTTGAATCAATAAAGCTAGAATTTATCGATATTGATACCAATCAAGAGATGAAAAAATATTCCCCAAAATGTTACAAAAAATCACATACTGAAACTATTAACCAAGCTGCCGCATAGCATATTCCAGCCGTCAATCAATACAAAAAAGACAATCTTAAACGGCATCGAAATCAACATCGGTGGCAACATCATCATCCCCATACTCATGAGAATACTGGCAATCACCATATCAATAACCACGAATGGTAAATAAATTAAGAAGCCAATTTCAAAGCCACGTCGCAACTCACTAATCACGAATGCTGGCACAAGAATACGCATTGGCACATCTTTTGCCGATTTAACTTCCTTTTCCTTACTTAAAAACATGAACAGTTCAAGGTCCTTTTCACGCACATTTTTGCGCATAAAAATATGCAACGGATCACAAATTTTTTCATAGGCCGTTTCATAGGAAATTTTGTTGTCCATTAAAGGCGATACGCCTTCTTGATATGCCTTATTAAAGACCGGCCCCATAATAAATAGTGTTAAAAATATGGCTAAGCTTATTAAAATCATATTTGGCGGTGATTGCTGTGTACCAAGCGCATTTCGCAAAAAAGAAAACACAACAACAATACGCGTGAAGGAGGTCACCACAATAATAATTGAAGGTGCTATAGTTAAAAGCGCCATCAACGCGCTCAGTTGAATCATGCGCCCAATCAAACTACCGCTTGTATCGCCTAAGTTAAGAGTAAAGCTATCCGCACTAAGAGGCGATTGCATAAAAATAAGCAGCAATGCCGCAATACAGCATGCATTATTAACATGCAAACGTCTCACTTGAAAGTTCTTTAAAAAATTAGACATTCTTTCTATCAAACTCCGCTACTTCAATTGAACGAGCTGCCGAGGACGTTTCTAACAATACATCATTATTAGGACCAAGCATTAAAACATACCGCTGCCCGCGGTGCGTAATATTCACAATACGACGCTTGCTATCAAGAATGATTGGAGGTTCTACGATAACACCTTGCTGCTTAGCATTTAAAAGAGGAAAAGAAAATCGTCCGGACTGCTGAAAATAACGAAGTATCAATGCAAATAACCCAATCAATCCAAAAACCACAAAAATCGCCGCAACTACGTTAAGCATAGGTCATCCTTTTTCAAGCTACTTTTTAATGCTAGCTCACCTTTTTTTTAAAAAGCAAGTGAGCCAAAAATAGTATTTCATTTTCCCTTATCAGCGTTTAAACTGCAGCGATGAATTTTGATTAAAATTTTTGTTTTCTGCATGTTTCAATTACTTTTCTTTATGCTTTTTTATCTAAATATAACTTTATCCTGTACCGATACGCATTATGACGATGAAGAAATCAAGCATCTTAAAACGCACACCACCATGACTAAGCTTGCTAACTCCATGGGAAGTCAACAAGGTTTTCTTATTTTCATAAATACTTACGAAATGGGAAGAAGAGCAGACATATATTTCATCAATCCAGAAACGCTCAAAAAATTAGGGATTTTTCTTAATTCAAACTCATCCTTCACCACACCGCTAAGGGCTATTGCTGATCCTTACGCTTACGAATCAATGATGGAAAGAAGACCATCCTTTCCTTCAGTAAATAATCAAATCCTACAGCAAAAATTTGATGAGCTTTTTGAGTCAAGCAATAAAGCTGCACTAAAGAATATTAATGCACTAGCAAATGAACTTCTGCCAACATTAAATTATCCTAAACAAACTTTCATCACCTTCAATTCTATCTATCTTTATGATCGAGAAATTTTGCGAACTACTCTGCGATCGTTTTTTGGAATTATAAATAGGCCTGAAAAAATCAATCATTCGAAGCAACAAATTTTTATGTCTGCTTTCTCTCAAATATGGAAGAATCTATATCAATCTAATAACAATAGTGAACTCAATATTACTCTACATCTCAAGATAGGAAAAATTGTTGGCTTTGGACCTAGTTACCATGAAGAATTTCAACAAACATACCCCGCTTTAACAAAGTGGCTCAACGAGAATTTTGTTGATATGCGAAAGGATTTAATGATCACCTATTTTACGCTCTCTTTAATGCATGCGCTTGCACCTAAAACATATGAGCCTATTCAAATGCAAGTAATAGTACCTGCTTCCGTGAACCTTCCACTCAATAAAAAACCAGCATCTTTGCAAAACTCTTCTTTAACATCTGCTAGAGTAGCTCCAAATCCAAAACGTAACAGCAGGATTCTTGCACGAACTCTCTATGCTCTTAGCGCTTCCTCTTCACAACCCTCAAATTCAAGGTTTAGCAGCTATTTTGAAGAATTTGAAGAATTGCAAGCAAGCAATAATTAAAGAGTAATCCTTGCTCATTCATCATTTCTATCTCTACAATTTATGAATAATCAACCAATATGTCTGGCATATGTCGAGGAATTTTTTTGTCTTATGCATTTTTGTTATTTACAGTTTTTTACATTCAGCAACAGCTTTAGATATTGACGATGATGAAAATCCTCAACAGCAAATAGTTTCTGCTCAAAGGTCACCTAAAGTTGAATTTTTCACCTTTTTCTCTGCTTCATTTTGGGAAAAAAATGACTTTCTAAATCCGACGCAATTTAATGAATTAATCTTGCGTCATTCAAAACCGCTTTTGTACGATCTTCCCTCATCGGAAGTTATTGATACAATCGTTACAGAACTTTCGGCCCCACCCATCATTAATGAAATAATTTCATTAGCAAATGCAATATTAAGTAAGTACGCTTTAAAAAAACCTCATTCTGGACCTCTTCTTTTTGATCCTTACCACTTCTTTGATCGTCGCATTTTAACTGATGCTGTGGCCATTTTTGCAAAGACTACTTTCACACCAGACCCTCACGGTGCAAAAAACCAAGAATGGATAATACAAGCTTTTTGCAAAAAATTTTATTGCATATGGTTCAGACTAAACGGAACAGAAGAAGATGTTTCCTTAAATCAATCACTTCAGCAAGAAATAGCTTTTGCTCTTGATCTACACCCAACACTTCGACTTGAAGATGTGATAAATACTCTTTATCCCAATCTTACTGAATATATAAAAGCCCGTGTCTCCCAAAAAAAGAATTTTTCTGGCAAACCCGTTTACAGTGTTTTTTTATTGTCATTAATGGAAGCTCTTACAGATAAAGTTTATCAACAAAATGTTATGATGGGTTCTTTTGGAAATAACGAGATAGAACAAACACCCACTTCTAACAGCACAACAATAATATCTTTACCTGCTTCTAAGCCAAATCGACCAATAGTAGAAGACAAAATACAAAAACTAAAAGAAAGAAATTATAACAACAGAGGCAGAAGAAACAGTCTTGAATTCGACGCAAATGGAAAACTCATTAATCCAAAGAAAACTAGAAAGAGTCCCCAAAAAGAAGACGATGAATCAAGTGATGAAGAAATTGATTACTCTTCTTTTTCTTTTATGCCAGATTTTATTTTGCCACCTTCCCCTTTTTGATAATCTCAAACCAGGTACTGCTGAAATCACCAATAAATCTACCACGCAGACTCTTCTTGAATGGGACGACTAAACACATAAGGCATTCCATTAACGTTGGTAAAACCAAAATGTTAAATAGACTATAATCCTTGTAATTCACTCTAATTTTTCCTATTTTATGGGTATGTTTATGAGGTTTTATGTATAAGTCACTATCTGAGCGCTTATCCGGAATTTTTGACCGATTAAAGGGGCGTGGCACTTTATCGGAAGATGATGTTAATGAGGCTATGCGCGAAATACGCATTGCGCTTCTGGAAGCTGACGTCGCCCTTCCTGTAGTTAAAGAATTTATCGAGCAAGCTAAAGAAAAAGCTATCGGCCAAGAGTTTATCAAAAGCATTAATCCAGCTCAGATGGTTGTTAAAATTGTTAACGAGCAGCTAATCCATGCGCTTGGTAATGAACCTGAACCAATCAATTTGGCAGCACCTTCCCCCATGGTCATTTTAATGACCGGCCTACAAGGATCAGGAAAAACCACTACGTCGGCAAAGCTTGCAAAACTTCTCACAACAAAATTTAAAAAAAATGTTCTTCTTGCTTCTTTAGACGTCTACCGTCCGGCTGCACAGCTGCAGCTAGAAAATCTTGCGAGGCAGATGGATATCCCAAGCCTTCCTATTGTTGAAAAGGAGAAGCCCTTAGCTATTACTAAGCGAGCTATTAGTGATGCTAAAAAGCAGAACACCGATGTTATTATCTTAGATACAGCTGGTCGTTTACACATTGACGATGATTTGATGACTGAACTAAAAGAGATAAAAGCCCTTTCTAAACCTATCGAAACATTTTTAGTCGCCGACAGCCTAACCGGACAAGACGCGGTGAATATTGCCAAAAATTTCAACGATGCAATAGGCATTACGTCTATTATTCTCACCCGTGCTGATGGTGATGGACGAGGCGGCGCTGCCCTTTCGATGCGTCATGTTACCGGTTGCCCGATTAAATTTTTGGGTATGGGTGAACGCGTTGACCAATTAGAAATATTTGACCCGCATCGTGTTGCTAGCCGTATCCTTGATATGGGAGATATAGTAGCCTTGGTTGAGCGCGCTTCAGCGCTTGCTGAAAGTGAAGATCAAGAAAAGCTTGCAAAAAAATTAGAAAAAGGGCATTTTGATTTGAATGATATGGCTAAGCAACTAGAAGGCATGCAAAAAATGGGCGGCCTCTCGAGTATGCTTGGTTTTTTGCCAGGGATTGGCAAAATACAAGATAAACTGGAAGGGGCTGGCCTTGATGACAGCCTCGTTCGTCGACAGCTTGCTGTTATTCGGTCTATGACCAAAAAAGAACGACGAAACCCCACTATCTTAAATGGATCACGCCGCAAGCGTATTGCTTTAGGTGCTGGGGTGCAAGTCATGGAAGTTAACCGCTTGCTCAAACAGTTTGAACAAATGCAAACAATGTTCAAACGGATGGGCAAGATGGGGCAAAAAGGTTTCATGCGCCAAGGTTTAGGCGCAATGATGCGTGGAATGTAAAAAGTGTTTAAGGAGTAATACACATGGCATTAAAAATTCGCTTGGCTCGTGGTGGTGCGAAAAAGCGTCCTTTCTATCGTATTGTGGTAGCTGAAGCTACAGCACCAAGAGATGGTCGTTTTGTTGAACGTATTGGTTCATACAACCCATTCTTAGAGCATGGTCATAAAGAACGCGTTGTTCTTAATGCTGAGCGAGCAAAATACTGGCTTTCTGTAGGGGCTCAACCAACAGATCGCGTTATTGGCTTTTTAGCAAATATCAATTTAGTTGAAAAACCAGCAAATAGCGTTACTCCAAAGAAATCTCAGCCTAAGAAAAAAGCGCAAGAGCGTTTAAAAGCAGCTGAAGAAGCAGCCTCAGCAGCAGCAACTGCTGCTGCGGCACCAGCTCCTGAACCAGTAGCAGCGCCAGCGGAAGAAGCAAGCGCACCAGTTGAAGTTCCCACAGAAACTCCAGCAGAAGCTCCTGTTGAAGAAGTTACTGCACCTGCAGAAGAAGTACCAGCGGAAGCCCCGGCTGAAGAATCTTCTGAACCAACTGCTTAAATGCTTTTCTATATATTTCCCGTGGTTCTTGCCACGGGATATCAAAGTTTATAAATGAATCGTCTTATTTGTCTTGGTCAAATTGTTGCAGCGCATGGTATTAAAGGCCAAGTTAAAATTAAAACCTTTACCACTTCTCCAGAAAATCTTATAGAATACGGAACTCTCGTAAATCAAAAACACGAACCCATTGTTGTCAATATAACTACCATTAAACCTCCATATTCGGTCATTGCTTTTATTGAAGGGGTTACAACCCGTAACCAAGCAGAAATTTTAAAAGGCACCCAACTATTTGTTTTTGAGGATCAGCTTCCCCCTTCCTCAGAAGATGAAGTCTACTATGAAAAATTAATAGGGCAACCTTTGATTGCCAATGGTAAAATCCTTGCTCATATTACCGGCGTTTTTGATTTTGGCGCAGGGTCCTTTTGTGAAGCTAAAACACCAGAGGGGAAAACAGGCACTATCCATCTTAGCAGCTGTACCGTATTTTCCGATAAGCTCGAGTGCGAAGAAGACCATTTTTTAGTTTAAAAAGCTAACATTTTATTGTATTATTTCCACGTTCGGATGACTCAACTTTAAATTCCAAACCGAATGTACAGGAGGAAATTATGATTTTTGACTGGAAATTTTTAATCCCTGCCCTACTTGGTTTCCTTGCTGGTTTATTGCCCCCGCTCATTATCGAAAGATGGAAAAACAAAAAGGAAGAGCGGAGAAAAATCGATGTTATCGAAAATGATATTACGAATCTTCAAACCTCTTTTAAAAATTTTTCCAAGGAAATGGAGCACCGCTTAACCACTGTTGAAGAGAGAGCAAGATCTTTAGAGATAAACTTATCTCATAACACTGGCGTTTTAAAAAGTAAGCTTCCAGATACTCCTTTGGAAGATACCCCAACATCTCCGTAAACTATTGATAAATTAAAATTGCGATAACAACTCCAAAGGCCCCAAGAAGACCAACAATGTTTGAGATGATCAGCACCTTGTCGCGCATGATTACCCCATAGATCAACCAACTTATTACGGTGATTAAAGAACACAAAAATCCTTCTAAGGATACATTTGTCGCACTCTTGTGGTGAATAATCGTATAAAATTGAGAATAAAAAAGGAATTGCCCAAGAATTCCAACTACCAGCATATATTTTCTATACCACTTGTGCATATGCTTACCTTTGGATAGGGTAACCACCCACTACATAATAGAAATTATGCTGAAAGTAAATCTTTAAACTACAAAAATCTCCTCATTTAAAAAGCTTTATCCATGGATAATAATAGGTAGAAAGAGCTTCTCGAGCTATTATGGTAGAGGGTATTGCCCCCTCTTCATGAAAATAGTTTTCCAATACTTTTTCCATGAGAGTATTTAAAAATTCTTTTTGTGAATCTGTATACTCATCCGTTATCATGCGAGTTCCGAGTGATTCTCGTATTTTTTCCTTATTTCTCTCATCCACAAAAACTTGAACAAATTGATCAATTATTCTTTCCAAGAAATCACTTTCACCAAAAATTCCGAAATTCTCTAAATCATTTTGAATTAATAAACTAGCTTCTGCCAAACACGTTTTTTTTACTTCCTCAGAATTTTTAATTTGAAAGCTCGAAAGAGACGCATCTATAATTTTTTCAGCAATTTTTAGAAGCTCTTTTTCTACTTCATTTGACGGCATCCTCGCAGGAAACTCCATAATCCAATGTTCATGATCGTCATCAACCCAAGCAAGAGTACCGCCTGCTTTTAACCCTGCTCGAAGACTAGGAATATTAGACAAGTCAATTAATCCTCTTGTACCCTTCAAAGGGTTGCTGCTCATTGTCAACTTGCCATCAAAGCCAAGCACATTATGAGTCCTTCCTATAAAAGGGATTATTAAATCCATTACTGCAGCATGAAGTTGCCGAAAGTATCCCTTGCCTACATAAATTCTATCCAGAAAAATAGTTCGATCTATATATTCTCCGGTATCAAATCCATATATATGAGAAGAGCTTTGATAGTATTCTTGCGAACTATTCGAAAGCGTAACCAAACCGATTTTAGTATCATCTTTGAAAACAAGATACGTACCACAAATATCGCAACCTTCTTGAGATTCTATTTGATTTCTTATTTGCCCTTTAAACTCTTCTATTTCAGATTCATCAACACCAGACGGCGCTATCAAGGCTACATCGTCTACACTTGCTTTTCTGAGCCAAATTCTTTCTGCTGAACTTGCACTCTCTTCAGTCGTTACCACACAGTTTAAATTTACGAAACAATACACTAAAAATATAAATACTTTACTCATAGTCACTAGATAATAAAAAATATTATCCTCTATTAAAGAAATTTCTTTGTATTGTCAATGAAAAAAGCCCCCTTTAGGGGGCTTTTCGCTTAAGCTTTTAACAATATATTTTAGTTTTCTTCAATAGCTCTGAAGAGAACAATAGCCACAACTATAGCAATAAGTTGTGCTACACCAAACAACCATAGTTGGTGCATTGCCCACCCACCGTGAATGACAGCAACACCAAGGCTTCGCGCTATGTTCACTGATGTATTCGTAACAGGAATACTTAGTAAGTGAATTGAAGCAAGTGTCACACCCATAAATAGGCCTGTCACATCTGTTGGAAATTTTTTACGCGTTGTTGCAAGTGCTGCCAAAAGTAATACCGTCGTCATCACCGCTTCTGTAATCAGACAACTAAGCTCTGAGAATCCTCCGGGAGAATGCTCACCGAAACCATTGCAAGCAAAGCCAGCCTCTAAACTAAAATGAGCATGCCCATGTGCAATATGCAATAACAAGTACGCGCCAAGAACAGCGCCCACGAGCTGCGAAACAATATAGGGAGCGACTTCACTCATTGGAAATTTTTTTGTGCATGCTAACGTAATTGTAACAGCCGGATTAAGGTGGCAACCGGAGATTGGTCCTAACCAGTACGTGAGTATCAATAAAGCAAAACCAAATGCTAATGCTACTCCAACTAAACCTATATGGGCTCCTGCCAACACAGCACTTCCGCAACCGAAAAGCACTAAAAGACACGTCCCTAAACCTTCAGAAAGATATTTACCCATAGTTTTTTTACCCTCACTCTGTAAATTTAATCTATGTAGATCAATACTACAATTTATTGTAAATTTTATTTAATTTTTAGTCAAATTATTTATATTTATCTGCCGCGCTATTTCATCAATTACTTGAATTTCCTTGCGTTTTTCTTCGTTATCGATTTTAATTTGCTCAGAATTTTTAACTTTTTCGAACTGCTTTTGCTCGACATATGCATTATATAATTGCTCCTGCACTTCGTTAGCCAGCAGCTGAAGCTCCTCACACTCTTGGTTGTATTGTTTATTTTGCTGTGTTTTTTGCTTCACAAATACCTCAAGAGTATCTGAACCTGTGATATTTACAGATGCAATTAGTCGCTCGGTATTAATGTGAGATATATTTTTTTCAATAGCCAACTGACGTAAGGCAATTTGCTCAGTAAGCAGTGAAGCCCGTTGACGCAGTTGATCAATATTGTGCTGCTTTACTCTTAATATTTTGTTTAATGCACTTAAAAGACGACTCAAATAAACACTTAATCTTGCTTGTTACTAAAAACTCTAGCAAAGTAAAAGTAAATAAATGGTAAGCGCTATGATCAACAAACTCAAAAAAAGTCTTATGTATTCCTGCACAGGCATAAAAGCAACATTTAAAAACGATTATTCCTTTCGCTTAGAGGTTTATCTTCTCCCTTTTTTATTGATATCTCTGTATTTCTTCCAGGTATCAATGTTTAGAAAAATGATTATGTTAGCGGTATACTTAGTTGTGCTATCTCTAGAATTAATCAACAGCGCTATTGAACGACTAGCCGACCGAGTCACCATGGAACATGATCTTGCTATTGGCTTTGTAAAAGATGCAGCATCCGCCGCTGTTTTGCTAGCACTCGTGCTTGTAGCTTTTGTATGGATTGCCTGTTTGTGGTTTTAAATCTTCTTTTTCTAAGTCTTATAAGCCTTGGAATTCTTTTGCCGGACTTGTTGCTCGGTTACATTACCAAAATGCTTACCTGCAGAATTCCTCTTACCACTTTCCTTGGCGTTATTGGTTTTTCAGGCGCATTGAGTTTTGTGCGTAATCGCTGGGTGCTGAAAGTTGTATTAGGATTAATCATAATTACCCAAATCATTCAGGTAAATCATTGGGCATATTTCGGCGCTCCCATCCATTCTCAAGACATTTCAAAAGTTTTTTTTGAGCTCGATGAAATTTTTCAAACTGGAATATCTCTATCCCATTCCCTGTGGCCTGTTTGGTTGACATTAGTTGTCTCTACCAGCCTTATTATCGTGGCGCCTTTATATACAAAAGATCGCCTAAAATATTCTTATACAGGCATTCTGATTTTCTTGATTCTCGCAATTACTCCTGTTCTGTCTTACATCAAGGGCCCCTCCTTCTTTTACACAAAACCAACTTACAGCACGATTTACAATACGGTTCGTGCCTTCTCAGACTGGCTTGTACGATTAGATCATAAAGACAAAGATTTTGCCTACAAACCCTATACCATTACCTATGGTCACTCAAAAGTTAAAAATATTGTACTCATCGTAGGCGAAAGCTTAAGTAGCCGATACATGCACTTATATGGCTACAAGGAAAACAATACACCCTTTTTAGATTCTTTAAAAAGTATGCCTAATTTTATCTTTGCCAAAGGCATTTCCAGCAGTGTCTCAACGCGTGCATGTTTGCAAACATTCTTTAATAGCTTCCATAATCCCGGCTTTCTTGACCTTATTAGAAAAAAAGAAGCCAATCTCTTTCGTCTTGCCAAACACCAAGGATATAAGACCTTTGTGCTTTCTGGCCAAAATGAAAAGCTTTTTCATGATACAGGAACCGAATTTGTTGATATATTTGCGTCAGAAAAAGACATGCGTGATGCCCTAAACGAAAAAGGTGATGAAGCATTACTTGATAAATTATCAATGCTTGAATTAGGTGAGAAAAACTTTATCGTTATTCACTTACGTCACGTTCATTCTCCATTTAATGCATATGAAAAATACCGTCCAGAGCTTGCAAAATCAATTGATCATAAGAATCGCACGTCACAAAGTCAGCAAGAATATTCAAATGCAATTGCTTATCATGATTACTGGGTGAAACAGTGCATTTTAACAATAATCAAAAAAATGATAATAGACGAAACAATCTATGATGATCGAATCAAGCCACATATCCAAGACGATACGGTAATTCTCTTTACCAGCGACCATGGACAACTATTAGGAGAACGAGGTCTTTTTGGACACAACCAAATGCAACCAGAAGTGGCTGATGTACCCATTTGGATATTAGCACCAAAACCTGCCTTAATTTCTTCATTAAAAAATCAGCCTATCATCAGTCATTATGATCTTGCCAAATATATAGCCACCCTTTTTGGTGCGACCATTACCAATCCGAATGAAAATTCTCACCTGCAATACGTACATGGTAGCGAACTTTATGCTAATTATGAATTCATGCCTTGGAAAATAGAAAAAGGACAAGCTATCTTTTTAGAAAATCAGTGGGTGGATGAAAAAAAATCGGCATGAAAAAAGTATTAATATTGGTAATTTCGCTTTTTATTTCTAGAGGATTTTGCGCCCTGGCTGACACCTATGATTTGCTTATTCCTCACACCAAAAATGAGTATTACAAAAATAAGCTTATACACAAAATGTCACCTGATTATCTGCGCAAGCTCAAAATCAATAATATTGAGTATACCTTTCTGAGTTTTGCCGGCGGCTCACATCTTGGGATTTTATACATTATTTCACAAGATAAACCTATACATACAATAGAATGCGGCCCTATATTTGCCGTTCTTTCTCAGGAAGAAATGGCCTTTTTAGCGTCCAATGAAGTCATTATTGTTACCTCTACGGGAGGGACTGGAGAACATCACGTTTTCGGCCAAATTATGAGCTTCGGAGAAAATATTAGCGTTGTCGCCACCTACCCATTGTCAGGCTATAGCTGCCAAGTCTCTCGGTACATACCCGAAGAATTTTGCTCGAAAGAAAGCATTTCTAGTCTTGAATTTCATTACAAAATACAATCCCTAACCCTGCAAAATAATACCCTCATCGCAAATTTTGAATTTATTAGCATATTTAATAACGTAGAAGCATCACATCATGAAGAAATTCTCCACTCCCTTGATCTCAAATCAGCGCGTGAGCCTTTTACAATTACCATTGATTCGAACAGAACCTCACATTTTGAGGGATCAGAAGGCATTAAGAAATTTATTCAGCCTTGAATACAAAAGAGCCCTTGATTTTACTTGGCAACTGACTTTTTTTCAGATACTGTATGTAGAGTTCGGGACGTAGCGCAGCCTGGTAGCGCGCCAGTTTTGGGTACTGGATGTCGGAGGTTCGAATCCTCTCGTCCCGACCATTACCTAATTAAAAAACTACCTATTAGCACCAGGAACCCAGAGCACATCTGATTTTCCATCATCATTTAGGTGACGACACAAAACAAACAAAAAATCTGACAAGCGGTTTATATATTGTAAAGCATGAGTGTTTACAAGCTCATACTCATTTAGTAACACCATGCTGCGTTCTGCGCGTCTGGTAACTGTTCTTGCTACATGCATTAGGGCACTATTTTTTGTTCCGCCTGGCAGCACAAAGGAATCTAATGGCTCTAAAGTAGCATTGAACTTATCTATTTGTTTTTCTAAAAATTCCACCTGCTTAATGCCTACGCGAAGCCCCTCTCCGTGTGGCACAGCCAAATCAGCGCCAAGATCAAATAGATCATTTTGAATACGTCTAATAAGCTTACAAACTGTTGCTGGAACTTCTGTAGCAACTAATCCGCAATACGCATTGACCTCATCAATGGCACCTATGGTTTCAAAGCGAATATCCGATTTTTTTCTTCGCGTTCCATCCCCAAGAGCAGTTCTTCCCTTATCGCCCGAACGTGTGTAAATGCGTGTAATTTGAACCATATTCCTCCTTAAGAAATGAAGGGTTCTTGCTTATTAAAAATTCTTTTAATATTTTCTCGGTGAGTATAAAGCAACACTGCTGCAATTAACACTGTAAAAGGAATTGCCTCAGCATTCACTCCAAGAAAATACGTGAAGAAAGGAGCACATAAAGCTGCGACAAGTGCTGAAAGCGAAGATATCCTAAATATTTTTGCCGTTATAAGCCACGTTACCAACACAGAAAGCCCCAAAAAAGGACTCCACGCAAAATACACTCCAAGCGCTGTAGCGACCCCTTTTCCACCTTTAAACTTTAAATATATAGGAAATATATGAGCAAAGATGGCCAGAAACCCTAAAGCATATTCATGTCCTGGAATAAAATGCGCACTCACAAGAACAACCATCATTCCTTTTAAAACGTCAAAAAATAGCGTCAGAGCTGCTATTTTCTTATTACCCGTTCTAAGTACATTCGTTGCACCGATGTTTCCTGATCCTATATTTCTAATGTCACCCAATCCTGCAAACTTTGATAACACCAACCCAAACGGAATAGCTGCAAAGAAATAGGCGCCTACTGCAATCATCACCACAAGAATTTCTGTATTTAAAGATTCCATCTACTTTTTAAATTAGAAGCAATATATTTAGCATAATTTAGATATTTAATAAACGGAAGTGCTTTTCAATATAAATTAGTATTAATATCGATCGATGAGTTTTTTTGATAAATCATTTCAATTTCAGATTTTTTTATCAGTATCTGGCAAGAGAGTTAATAAATAAAAAAGCCGCTCTGAAAGCGGCCTTTTTTATAAAAGTTAGATATATCTTATGAGCAACCACTCGTCGACCCACAAGTTACACACTTCAAACATGTCCCATTGCGAACCATTGTAAAGTTTCCGCACTCTCCACATGCATCCCCTTCGTATCCTTGAAGTTTTGCTTGCATCGATTTTTCAATCTTACGTTTTGATGAAGAGTACGATACAACATTTGATGTACCATATGTACCCGTTGCTTTCGCTTCAAAACCCCCGACATATTCACTTGTTGTATCCATAGCAACAATTTCATCACGAATATTAACCGTTGTTTCAACAATTAACGGCTCTTCACCTTCTTCTGAACGCGTCACCATATAATCAGTTCTATCACCAATAGTATCTGGCGTTAGGTCATTCGGTTGAACATGTGCAAGATCATGACGTCCTAAATAATTGATAGCTAAATCGCGGAAAATATAGTCAAGAATTGACGTTGCAATTTTCACCCAATCATTTCCTTCCACCATTCCTGATGGCTCGAAGCGTGTGAATGTAAAGGCTTCAACATATTCTTCTAAAGGCACACCATATTGCAAACCAATAGAAATCGCCATCGCAAAGTTATGCATCAAAGAACGGAAGGAAGCGCCTTCTTTGTGCATATCCACAAAGATTTCACCAAGTTTACCATTCTCATACTCGCCCGTTCTAATATAAATCTTATGGCCACCAACTACAGCTTTTTGCGTATAGCCACCACGGCGATTAGGTAATTTTTCACGTTTTGACTCATGAATAACACGCTCTATCACGCGCTCTATAATCTTTTCGGCTACAACTTGAGCTTTTTGCGTTTGAGGCATCTGCGCAATTTCTTCCGCTTCATCCTCATCAAATGCTAAGCTATTAAGGGGCTGAGAAAGTTTTGACCCATCGCGATACAAAGCATTTGCCTTTAAGCATAGACGCCAAGACTTCATATACGCTGATTGACAGTCTTCAACAGTTGACAAAGCAGGCATATTGATTGTCTTCGAAATTGCACCACTGATAAACGGCTGAACAGCTGCCATCATTTCAATATGGCTGTCAAAAGATAAAAATCTTTTTCCCGTGCGACCGCAAGGATTTGCACAATCAAAAACAGGTAAATGTTCAACCTTTAGATGTGGAGCACCTTCTAAAGTCATGGAACCACAACAATACGTATTCGCTTCTTCAATGTCTTGCTTACTAAAGCCAAGATGCGTCAGCATATCAAAAGCCGGATCGCTTAATTGCTCATCACTTAGCTTCAACGTATTTTTGCAAAAATCCTCACCCAACGTATATCTATTAAAGGCAAACTTAATATCAAAAGCATTTTTTACCGCGTTCTCAATTAATTTTAGCTCTTTGTCCCTGAAACCCTTGGCTTTTAAAGCTGCATAGTTTACCCCAGGGGCATTCTCAATGGATGTATATCCCACCGCATAATTTGAAATATCTTGAACTTGCTCAGGTGTATACCCCAACATTTTCAGAGCCGAAGGCACCATTTGGTTAATGATCTTAAAATATCCACCACCAGCTAACTTCTTAAATTTCACTAAGGCAAAGTCTGGCTCGATACCCGTTGTATCACAATCCATTACCAAACCGATCGTTCCGGTTGGTGCTATACACGTCGTTTGAGCGTTACGATAACCAAACTGCTCTCCTAGAGATACGGCTTCATCCCATGATTGACATGCAGCTTCAATAAGCCCTGGCACTGTACAATCACTTGCTCGAAGCGCAACTGGCAATATCGATAGCCCTTCATAACCCTGCGTTTCACCATAAGCTGCACGACGATGGTTGCGCATCACGCGAAGCATTGGTTCTTTATTTTTTGCATATCCTGGGAATGCGCCTAATTCTTTAGACATTAACGCTGATGTTCTATAGCTCACACCCGTTAAAATAGCCGCAAGCGCACCACCGATGCATCGTCCTTCAGGGCTATCATACGCAATACCCATTGCCATCAAAAGGCCACCCAAGTTTCCATAGCCTAAACCAAGGGTACGGAAATCATATGATAATTGTGCAATAGATCTTGAAGGGAATTGCGCCATTAACACAGCAATTTCTAGAACCATCGTCCAAAGAGAAATAGCATGCTCATAAGCCGCTATATCAAATTGACCATCTTTATAAAGCGTTACCAAGTTAATTGAAGCAAGGTTACAAGCCGTGTCATTAAGGAACATATATTCAGAACACGGATTAGACGCATTAATTCGACCACTATTCGGACATGTATGCCATTCATTAATTGTAGTATCAAATTGAATCCCCGGATCCGCACATGCCCACGCAGCAAAACCGATCTTATCCCATAGTTCTTTAGCAGGAAGCTTTTTAATAGTTTCCCCATTGGTTCTTGCTGTTAAGCTCCACTCTTTGTCTTCTAGAACGCTTTCTAAAAATGTGTTTGTAACGCGTACGGTGTTGTTAGAGTTTTGCCCAGAAACCGTTCCATACGCTTCGCTATCCCAGTCAGTATTATATGTTGAGAAAGGAAAGCTTGTGTACCCAAGTTGAGCCATATGAATAGCTCGCCTTATATAATTCTCAGGAACTAAAGCCGTGCGCGCCGCACGAATAGCTGCTTTTAAGCCAGGATTTGTTTTAGCATTAAAACGATCCATTTCTTTTAAATCGTTGTTAATACATGCTGTAATAATTTCATTTAAATGAACTTGGTTAAGTTTAGAACCTGTCACCAGTGCTGCAACTTTTTGCTCTTCAACTACTTTCCAATCAATAAAATTGATAACATCTGGATGATCAATATCTAGCACCACCATTTTTGCAGCACGTCGTGTCGTACCACCAGATTTAATAGCGCCAGCTGAACGATCACCAATACGTAAGAAACTCATCAAACCAGAAGAAACCCCTCCTCCAGATAATTTCTCGCCTGACCCACGTAATTGAGAAAAGTTTGACCCTGTCCCAGAGCCATATTTAAACAAACGCGCTTCACGAACCCAAAGATCCATAATCCCGCCTTCATTCACCAAATCATCACTTACTGACTGAATGAAACAAGCATGTGGTTGAGGACGCTCATAAGCTGAGGTTGATTGCTTTAATTGACCTGTCTTTTCATCCACGAAGAAATGGCCTTGCGCTGGACCATCTACGCCATAAGCCCAGTAAATACCTGTATTAAACCATTGAGGAGAATTAGGTGCTGCAATTTGCATACAAAGCATGTATTGCATTTCGTCATAAAAGCTACGCGCATCATCTTCCGTATCAAAGTATCCATTTTTCCAGCCCCAGTACGTCCATGTACCCGCCAAACGATTGAATACTTCTTTTGCCGAACGTTCTCCTCGCGTTGAACTGCCTGCTTTTGCCTTTTTACGTTGTAACCATGTCGGAATATCATCTTCTTTAACAGCTACTAGTTCTTCTGGAACTCCAGCTTTACGAAAATACTTTTGCGCAATGACGTCACTTGCCACTTGCGACCAATGGGCAGGAACCTCAATATTGTCTTGATGAAAAACAACAGATCCATCCGGATTTTTTATCTCACTAGCAGTCAAGCGGAAATCTATTCCTTCATATGGGGATTGCCCTGCAACCGTAAATCGACGGCGTATTTTCATTAAAACCTCACTGCTAAAAAATAAATCAACCTGCATCAGTCGACAAAAAATCACATTTCTTTAGAAAAACCCTGAAGAACGTGATACATTTATGTCGAAGAATGATTTTATTAATATTCAAAAATTAATATATTTCAAGACTTGAAATTCATAAAAAAGATGTGTAAGTAAACTTGATAAAGCATTAAAAAAACAAAATGTTGTAAAAAAATCACAAAAATGGCAGATTTATCGCAATTTTTATTAAAAATTTTATGCTTAATTGTATCAATCGTTCTTCATGAGATTGGGCATGGCTTAATGGCCTATGTCTTCGGAGATCGAACAGCTCAGCAGGCGGGAAGGCTAAGCGCAAACCCATTTAGCCACATTGACCCCTTAGGATCCTTAGTCTTACCCTTTTTACTATTTGTAACCAACGCTCCTTTCCTCATTGGTTGGGCAAAACCTGTACCCGTAAACTTTACAAACCTTAGGCCCCAAACGTTAGGGGTCTTCCTGGTGGCTTTCGCAGGGCCACTCACAAATATTATCCTCGCACTTTTTGCAGGTATATTGTGGAAAATTGGCATATTTAATGACGAAACAATGAATACAGCGGTGCAAATCAATGTCATTTTGGCTGCTTTTAACTTGCTACCTATTCTACCCCTAGATGGCGGCCGTATAGTGACTTGCTTTTTATCGCAAAGCCATCCTATTTTTCATTTCTTTGAGAGGTTTGGTTTATTGATTATTATTGGTGCCCTCACCCTATTCAATTCTTTTTTTCATAAAATTATTTTTATTATTGCAAATATCATTCTAAATTTTTTAAATAAATTAATTTAAATCAAAAAATAAAATTTCTCTTAGTCTCTAAAGTAAATAAAGGATTGCAAACTTATACCTCTTAAAAAATTATAAGCCACCTAGGTATTGCCTAAATATTCAAGAAATGATAAATAGGAGACAAATCCGCAGAGATATTTGTGTTAAAAGTATGAAAAAAAGCATCTCTAAAGAGAATTTTTCTCATCAATATGAAATGCAAAAATTTGACTTCAGCATCAAAAATTTTTTTTATTTTTTGGAGCGATAGGCCTCATGCTAAAAAAAACACTATTAAAAAATTCCTTTTTAACAAAACATAAAAGTCTTATTGGACATCTTCCCTATTTCGATTCTATTCTTAAATTGAAGGCAAAATATGTCTGAGGTGTGTGTATTCTTTTCAATTTACAAAAATCTAGAAAACACACTCTTTAGATTTGTGAGTTTAACTAGTTTTAACAACAAATGAAGACAGGTAGAAATATGTTTGGATTAAACAGAGATCAAGGTGAATCAGTAGCTTTACTGTCCATAGGTACTTTCTTGGAGTACTTTGACCTTATGATTTATATTCATATGGCAGTATTATTAAATGAACTTTTTTTTCCTAAAACTGATGCTCACACAGCCTCTTTATTAACTGCTTTTGCCTTTTGCTCAACATATCTTCTACGTCCAATAGGTGCTCTTATTTTTGGGTATATCGGGGATCATATAGGCAGAAAAGTCACTGTTGTTATTACCACAACGATGATGTCTTTTTCATGCTTAATCATGGCTAACTTACCAACTTATGCACAAATTGGTATAACAGCAGCTTGGGTTGTCACTATTTGTCGTATTATCCAAGGAATGTCTTCGATGGGAGAAATATCAGGCGCTCAACTTTACTTAAGCGAAACATTACAACCACCCGCGCGATACTCAGCCGTAGCATTTCTTGCATTTGCTGTTTCTCTTGGGACATCAGCGGCACTTGGACTTGCCTCCTTTGTTACATCATTTGGGCTTAATTGGCGTCTCGCCTTTTGGGTAGGAGCAACAATCGCTGTTATTGGCGCTGTAGCTCGAACAAAATTACGAGAAACACCAGATTTCGCCGATGCTAAGCGTAGAATAAAAGAAGTCTTTAATGAAAAGAATTTTGAGAACAAAAAACTTAGGGAAGACTTCATCGAACGAGAAAAAGTTAATCAAAAAACATCATTAGCCTTATTTTTGATGGACTGCATGTGGCCTTTATGCTTTTATTTTGCCTACGTTTATTGTGGTGGTCTTTTAAAAACTACTTTTAACTTAACTCCTGAACAAATTATCCATCAGAATTTCATCGTATCTGTGGTACAAATACTGAGCTTGTTACTATTCGTGTTTTTGAGCTACAAAGTTTATCCTCTTGTCATTTTAAAGGTTAAACTCATTGTCTCTTTTCTAATCATGATAACTTGCCCTTATTGGCTTGATCAAATAGCTGACCCTTTCTACTTACTTTTATTACAATCAGCTATTATATTTTTCGCAGCAGATGCGGCACCAGCAACATCAATTTTTTATAAGTATTTCCCCGTCTTCAAACGATTTACATACATTAGCTTCACTTATGCCTTATCGCGTGCCTTAACTTATGTGATAACTTCTTTTGGCTTAGTGTATTTAACAGAGAAATTTGGAAATTGGGGTATTTTGATTGTTATGGTACCGGTATGCATTGGATATATGCTTGGATTAAGACATTTTGAAAAGCTTGACCAAATAAATAATAGACCACCAGCTCAAAATCTGGAGCCACTTGTCGCTTAGTTTCAATAGCGCGAAGGAGAAAAATTAACCAATGAAAATATTTACTTCATTGAATAAAGAGCAAAAACAGGCTGTTGGTCTTTTGTCGATAGGCACATTTCTGGAGTATTTCGATTTAATGCTCTATGTCCACATGGCTGTTCTTTTGAATGAATTATTCTTCCCAAAGACAGACTCCCATACAGCAAGCCTACTTGCGGCCTTTGCATTTTGCACAACATATATATTTAGGCCTATAGGAGCTCTTATTTTTGGCTTTATAGGAGATTATGTTGGGCGTAAAGTCACCGTTATTTTAACTATTATGTTCATGTCATTGTCTTGTGTTTTTATGGCAAACCTTCCCACCTATGCACAAATTGGAATCGTTGCTTCCTGGATTGTCACAATATGCCGCATTGTGCAAGGAATGTCCGCGATGGGAGAGCTTACTGGCGCTCAACTATATTTAAGCGAAGTTATTAATGCACCTGCAAAATATTCTGCTGTTGCTTTGCTTGCCTTTGCGTCAGCTATAGGCGGAGGAGCATCCTTAGCCGTTGCCTCCCTTGTAACATACTGTGGACTTAATTGGCGTATTATTTTTGGAGTAGGAGCTATCATTGCTCTTGTAGGTGCAGCAGCAAGAGTATTTTTACGAGAGACCCCTGACTTTACAGAAGCAAAGCGTAAAGCCGGCCGACCTCAAAAAACCCAGCCCAACAAGCAGGAAAAGGTATGTTATAAAAATCTACTCGCCTTATTCTCAATGGATTGCATGTGGCCTTTATGCTTTTACCTTTCTTACATGCATTGTGGCATTGTTCTAAAGGACTCGTTTAGTTACAGCCCTGAACAGATTATTCACCAAAATTTTATCGTTTCCATCGTGCAAATTAGTACATACTTATTATTCGTTTTTTTAAGTTATCGGGTATACCCTTTAAAAATTTTAAAAGTTAAATTTATTATATCAGCCCTCATCATGCTAAGTTTTCCCTATTGGCTCAATCACCTCCAAAATAATGTGCATGTTCTTTTGCTGCAATCTAGTATTATCTTCTTCGCAGCAGATGCCTCCCCTGCAACTTCTATTTTTTATAAGTATTTTCCAGTGTTAAAGCGCTTCACCTATATTAGCTTTACCTATGCCTTATCGCGCGCTGTAACTTATGTTATTGCATCTTTTGGTCTCGTTTATCTAACGCGGCACTTAGGCAGTTGGGGAACTCTTATCATCTCTTGCCCTGTCTTTTTAGGATATATTCTTGGTCTTAGGCACTTTGAAAAATTAGAAAATCAAGAAAAATCGTTAGAACAAAATACAAACTCTGAGAAAAAAATACCTTTAGAAAGTAAAATTGCCTAAATCAAAGGAAATTTGAGTTCTTACCACACACATTCCAAATGGAGTAATGGGTCTTTGGAAAAAATAGAATATGTTTGCAGCTCCGCTAAATTTCCATCATGCCTTGGCCACCCTCCCTTTTGAGTATACTCCAGTTTAAAACCAAGCTTTAAAGGAATTTGGGCGCTTGCATTATTTTCAGCATCGCAATGAATTTCTACCTTTTTGGCTCGTAGTTTCTCAAAGGCTAAACGTACCATCATCCCAGCAGCTGCGGTTGCATATCCTTTTTTTCTCGAACTTCTTCGAATAAAGTAAGAAATGCCAAATTGTGGAATTTGCCAATTTGTTTGAAAAGAAGGGAAAGCACATCTTCCAACAATAGTCTTTGTAGCCTTTTCAATAATGAGATACCGAATAAAACTTCTTAAGATAAAATCTGCATGATGCTTTCGGCAATCTTCCTCAACCATTTCTTTTGTTGGAGGTACCACAGACCAGTTTAAGTACTTAACGTAGTCTTCATAACCATCCATTATTGCTTGGTGTAAGCCCTCCCCATAACCAGCTTTCGGCATTTGCAAGGTAATAGTTGAGGATTCTATTGTTTCAGGAATATCTATCAATATAGGATTCATTTTTTCACCAAATATGGAGGCTTTAAAAACATTGATTTTTAAATCTTTAATCGTGTACCTTACATTAGCCATTTAAGATGAGCAGTTCAAAATGAAAAAAATCTCTCAGTCAACACAACTTAGCAACCCCCAAGAGCTAAAATCTGCTTGGATTGAAACACCTCTTGGTCTCATGGTAGCTATTGCTAATGATAAAGAATTATATTTTTTAGAATTCGTTGAAAGAGACAGACTCGACGAAAAAATAGAAAAATTTAGCCGAAATGCAAAAGCTAACATTATCCCAGGCAATACTCATATCCTTAAATTAGTGGAATCTGAGCTGAAAGAGTATTTTTGTGGCGAACTCAAAACCTTCAACACACCCCTACACCTTACCGGCAGTTCTTTTCAAAAAAGTGCATGGAATGAACTTTTAAAAACACCCTATGGTAAAACACGAAGCTATACAGAGCAAGCTGTAGCACTCGGAAAACCCGTTGCTTTTCGGGCTGTTGCCAATGCTAATGGTGCGAATAATATTGCTATTATCATTCCTTGTCATCGGATTATTAGTCACGATGGCAAACTTGGCGGATATAGCAGTGGTATTGCAAAAAAGAAGTGGCTCCTTGAACTTGAGAGAAAATCTGTATAGATCAAAATCCCCAACTAGCATCGAGAAGCTGTTCGAATAATGATACGAATTTCAACGCACTTTCGTAAGATAAATTATCTTCATACGACCAAACGGCTGACAACATGGCCTGAATGTAGCACCATTTCGCAATACGTACAGGATCAAGATCTAAATGTTTTGCAAATGCATGAATTCTATCTTTCAAAAAATAAAGACAATCTGGATGCTTGATTAATTCTTTCGGATTACGCATAAAACAACCAACTTCATAAGCCCGCTCGCCTATCACTCCTTGTGGATCAATAACTTTCCACTCTCCTTCATGCTCAAGAATATTCTCGTGATGAAAATCTCCATGCAATAAAATGGAATGCTCCATCGTGTTTAATAATTCATTTTTAAGAACTCGAGCTTTTGCAAGTTGCGGCATAAATAATTCGTGATCTTTATCCAATACAGTTAACCAATCTTTTATGGTAGGAAACTCATACTCAGGATAGGGCGCAGTGTGCAGCTTTTTCATTACTTCACAAGCGATACTCACAGCCTTTAAATCATGATCCGGAAAATAACATTTCAACGATAAGCCAGGTTGTGCACGCTCAAGCAGAAGAACGTCTTCCATTTGATCTAGCACAGTCATAGCTCCAAAAGTTTTGAAAGCTTTTAATGCTTGAATTTCATTTTTAAAACTTTTGGGATCACACCCTAATTTTAGAATAATAGGTTTTTCCTTTTGCCAACCTGACATTACGTAGTTATAGGAAAGATTATCAATAGGATGCAGTTCTGATAACTGCCATCGATGTGCTAAATTATTAACGATATTGGGTAAGTTCTCAAGCCACAACCGCCCTTCATCTCCATAAAGACAGGTAATGGTATTTTCAAAATCAGTCATAGGACGCACTAGCTATCTATTTTCCAAATACTATAACCATTGATACCTAATCTAGGGAATAATACTGCTTATCTCGTGAGTTTTCTAATGTATAACTTGTTTTTACAGGCGTTAAAGGCTCAGATGGCCCCGTCGAATCAAGAGAATAATAAACTTTTGTTACTTTTGCGAAAGGACGTATTTCTTGGGGCACTGACCTCCTGACCACTTTTGGCTTTGCCGGTTCTTCGGTTTCCACCTCATCAAATTTCATAACAGCACGCTCAATTCGAGGTTGATCTTTTGCATGAGTAAGATGCGACCAATTTGAAAATACCCTTTGCTTATAAGCATTATGAAACTTTGGTGTTGCTGAATGGTAATGACCTACAGCAAGATTCCAGCTCTTATGCTGCAGAAATAATTGCTTTAAAAATTTAGCACCATAAGCAATATTTAATTGAGGATCAAAAGCCTCTTCAAGATTATGAAATGCATGAGGATGGTGACGCAAATTAATTTGCATAATTCCTACATCAATGCTTTTTGCTCCCATCCGTTGAAATTTTTCAACTGCTTGAATGGCTTTTTGCTTTGTCTCAAAAATATACCCTTTCCCTTCAACATTGATGGTCCAAGGCCATGGAGTAATCTTTCCTGCTACTTTTCTTCCTGATTCAACATGAGAAATAGCCTGCAGCAAAGACGGAGGAATACCATGTGCCTTTTCCTGCATTTTAAGAAAAGAATTATATTGTGGATTTGCAAAAAGACACAAAAAATAACAATGTATCGCTATTAGAAGCTTAAGCATGACTACTCCTTTTGCTACTTTATGCAAGAGTCATGCCAAGTAAATATTTAAAGAATTCTCTGCCTTTGAGAGCTTCTTGAGAGTGGGATCAATCCCATTTTTGTAAGATAGCCCTCTTCACCACTAGCATCGGCGCTTAGCCACTCGTTTATATAAGGTTTAAGGCTATCTACTCTTCTATAGTTTTCTTTTCGTAAATAAATAAATAATTTTCGCACCAGCGGATATCGTTGTTGCTGCATATTAATAAAAGTCGGCTCTATCGCATTGATTGGCAAAGGCTTAACAGATGTATGATTACTTAAAAGATTCATTCCAACAAATGCTAGCGTCCCTGAATTACGCTCAAGAAACTCAAAAAGTAAATTATGACTATCTGCTGACTCATAATCAGTAATTTCTCTCACTTCTTGGCTGTCTCTAATTTCATGTTCTCCTCCAAGTACAAGATGTTCAAAGGCATCCCGTGTGCCATGCGCTTTGGAAGGTATCAAAATACGAATAGGTATATTTGGCAATTTAGGATTAATCTCACTCCATTTTTTATAGGGATTATCAACTAATACCCCATCATTATCCTTGATTTTCTTAACAATAGCTTTGAATAAATCTTGCAAACGAAGGCTTTCAAAACCCTTTGAACTCTTCTTTACAGCAACTGCGATTCCATCAAGACCAATGCATATTTCCAAAATTGGCACCCTGGACCTGCCTTTGCATTGTTCAAGCTCTTGATCTTTAATAGGTCTAGAGGCACTGATAACGTCATACCAAAAATCATTTTCAAGACAAAAGTCAACGAAACCTCTTCCTGTGCTTGTGCTTTCAATTAGGGGTGCGAGATGCTTTGTTTTTTTAAAAAATTCTTGAGCAACTTTCATCGCAAAAGGATACACGGAAGAAGACCCTGTTTGACATACTTGAATTCTACCTTCAACGCAATACCATGAAGATAACAAAATAAGAAAAAGAATAATCTTCATAGGCAAGCCTCTTTGCCGCAGCCATATAATTTTTGCGTTCCAATAGCAAAAGATCTGTAGATTGGCGGTATATGAATTCCTCGCTTTTTAATATGATTATCATTGAGATAGACAGCAAATACTTTAGACGTCACACTTTCGACCTTCTTTTTCTCTGCAAGTATGGATAAAGCTAATCCTGTAGCCAGCATGCCCTGTTCGTATGCAGATGAAACAATCGCAACTCCCGCCCCTTCTTCAACCGCATACCCTAAGGTTGAAATAATAGGAACAGACGTATTATCCAACACCCATTGCATCAGCTCATCTGAAATGATCTCATCATCATTTTCCAACTCACTTTTTAAACCTTTATAACTTGAAATGAGTAGGACATCACACTGTTTATTTAATAATATAGCGGCTCTTTTAAAATTATCGGCATCAGTTACTTTTACCGAATCCTCAAATTCCACATTGTCCCAATCATGATGCATTAAAGTATGTTCTGTTAGGTTCACGATAGTCGACCTATCGCCTAAATGCGCAAGCCTAATATTTTTTTTATTTGGAAACATGGTTTTGATAAGAATATTCAGTTCATTGATTTGCGGAATTTCAATAACTCCTTCAACATTTTCTCCGGGTATATAATTGAATTTTTTTACATCTCCTTTAATGCCTGCAAAAATTATTTTTACTTTCTTATGATTAAGGTAGAACTGTGCTACAAATTCCTGCGCTTCGTCACCTACAGCAATAAGCACATTAGGACTAAAACGATTAATAGAAATTCTTGCTTCCTTACCCGCATCAACTTTTTTTTTCATTGTGCTCTTGTTGACCATATTAAGGTAGTAAGTCTGCAATAGTGGCTCTATTTCACTTTCAAGAGTTTTCTTTGCGCCATTATCAAAATCTTTAACAATATCCATTGTCGGGTCATAACTGTGTACAATCATGATTCTTGGTCGATTAAAATTATAGAGAAAAAGTAAACCTAAAAGGCTTGAAAAAACTATTCCCTTTAGCAACTGTAAAAATGAAGTTCTGCGTTTAGCTGTATCAATATTATTGATCATTGCAAAACTCCTATCCATTTCCAGTAGAAAATCCCAACATAAATGGAAATAACGTAAAAAATATTTAAGTACATACGAGCCCTTTTGAGACTCTTTGCAGCTTTAGCTGAGAAATTTTTTGACTGTCTTAAAAACACAGTATACTCTGGCTCTTGATATTCTAAAAACCATATTCTTCCAATAGTATTTACGATGAAAACCGCCACCCATGGACTCACACCATTTTTTTGAAATAAGGGGATAAACATAATGCTCAAGATGTTGATATTCACATCTCGGGGCAGAATCAACTGCACCGCTAATGTAAATAGAATCATAAAAGTAGTTAATTCAAAAAAATGATGATTTAAATATTCGCCCATCCATTTTGTATTGTCTTCAAGCCAACCAATTAAACCCACATCACTGGCTGCAAAAGCAATACCAGATAATCCGCACATAAAAATCAAAAAATCCCACTTGATGCGCGTTTGAAATCCTTTATCGTTCATAAATTGAAACGTAAAAAGAAAAAGTAAGATTAGCAAGCAAATAACATCAGGCTCTATATCGTGCAAACTAACGGTTGCGAGGCTAATAATCGCACCAATCATACAAATAAGAGATGCTTTTTCCGTAGAAGATGTCGGCCCTAAAATCTTTAAAATATCATCTAAATAAGGACTATTTTTACTAGGTTTTGCGGTCTTTACATTTCTTCCAAAAAACGTAAAAAGAATAAAAAGATAACCAGAAAGAAGAACGGCCAGAGAACCTAAAGAAGCAAAAAACCAACCCCACCAATCAAATCGACTAGCGTATTGCCCCCAAAATAACCCCAATAAAACAAAATGCATCATAGAGGCACTTAAAATACTTTGTGAAAAAATGCCTGCCCCACAATAAGCACTAAATCCCATCGCTCGCGCTTGATTTGTACCTTCTGCAATATTGCGAATACGTAATGTATCCTGGTAAAAGATTTTCATCATATCCATGCGCAATAAAAAGGCAGGCACTCCCAGCGTCAACCAGCCCCCTATACTTAATAAAATAAGATTATCTCTCCAGTAAGAAGGCGAGCAAAACTTTAAGATTTTTAAAAGAATTCGGTATATCACACCTGAAGAAACAAGGACACTTGATAGCCCTAAAAGACTTAATGCTACAATAAAATTACTGGAACTAAATCCAGCTAAAATAACTTTTGTTTTAACAACACCTCCACCAATTAGGAGGAAAATCGTTGCCATGGTTGCAACATAATCTGACATCAAACGAAAAGAAGCAATCACCGACCACGCAGATAAAACAGATAAAAATATCATACTCTGATTATTCATCGTAGTTTTACTAAGCAACCAATGGGTAATAAAAGGAACAATTGCCGCTAATACCCAACCTATGCAATCAATCCAAAATCGATCTGCTTGAGCAAATAACCGCTCTACAGAATCCTTCTTAAACACAAGAAAATTTTTAGGATAAAATGCACCAACGAAATTTTGTAAAAAGCGCTTCTGAAATTTTTGTAAATCTAGATGATCAATTGTATCGTACAAAATATCTTTTTTTATTTTTAAAAGTTTGCATTTACTTTTAGCTACAGCAGTAAAAAGATACTGCTCAATTCCACAAGGTACTTCTGTTCCAAAAAAATTATCTCTGTGAATAAGCTCTTTTCGAATTTTGTTTTTTAGCTCAACTTTTCCAGAAAGCAATACATAAAAAAATTCAGATGATGCTCCTTCTTTAAAAATTGTCTCACCTGCAAGCACAATTTCCTCAACTGCCACAGTCGCTAATCGAGCTCGTTGCAAAGGCTTAAGAAAATCTAATGTGTTAAAGGCGCTTGATGAGCTCACTGTTTTTTATTCTAATTTTTCTTTTTATTATGATAAAATTTAATAAATTTTTTATTAACAAAAAATCAATAGAAAGCGTTATTCCGAGACACGTAGATACATCGGTTTCAAAGGTTGGTGAGCTATATATTCATGATGGCGCACTTCAGTTCTTAATTTAAGCTGCTCTTGAGGAGGAGTGAGATCTAAATTCTTTCCTGGTTTGTATGCAACTGGTTCATAGCTCGCTAAGCGAACTTTATCTTCTAGCATAGAAACTTTAACTGGTGTTAATTGGCGTGTATTTTGCTTACTTGAGTCTTTATTGGCTGTATTACCAAGACCAAACTTCCTTTTCTTTTTTAGCTCCGCTTCTTCCTTCAGGGCTTCCCAAGTATTTCGCATTGACACAAAAGCATTTTTTGCAGAACGTTTTCCGTTTTGCTCATCCATCTCAGCGTGCAGTGTATGCGTCACTAAAAACAAAATAAATACAATACCAACCATTTTGCATAAAGATGCCTATTAAGTATCTTTATGATCTCATGATTTGCCTTAATAATTCGTTAATGCAAAATTGTTTAATAAGCTTTATGCAATATCTTATGCGCTTAAATTTCTTGCTAATGTCAGACCCTCAATACTACCCACATCAATCCAGGTACCTTCAAAAATACAGCCTTTTAAAGATTGCTGTTGTAAAGCTTTTGCATACAAGCCTGGCAATGCCAGCGGTTCTATTTTCAAAGGTGCTATAATTCTTGGATTAACCAATTGCACGCCTATGTATACATAACGATCCTGCACCGAATCAGACTCTGTTGGTTTGCGCATTTGTCCATTTTCAAATACAAAATCTCCCTTACCTGGATGACCTTGTGCATTTTCAAGCGGCGTGACGCATAAGCAAAAATCATCCATTTCTCGCATCCCCTTAGCCATACGATGAATCACCGAAGGATTCGTATCTTGCCAATACATATCCGCATTTATCACCACAAAAGGTTTATCACCAAATTCTTCTAGCACCTTACGAATGCCTCCCGCTGTTTCAAGAAGCACCTCTTCATGACTTAAAATGATTTCCACATCACGATAACATTTTACATACGCTTCAATCTGCTCAGCAAGATAATGCGTATTAATAATAATTCGCTTAAAACCTGCTTGTTTTAATGCATTGACGGATATGTCTAAACAGCATGTATCGCCAATCGATACCAGCGGTTTCGGCGTATTTTTTGTGATATCTCCAAGGCGTTTACCAAACCCTGCTGCTAATATCATTGCGGTGGAAGAAATATTCATCATAATATAGGAATTACTCGCTTTGCGTTCGGTACATGTATATCAAACCACTGCCGCACAGGCTTCAATTCCTCAATCAAGCAGCATCGGTTCAACATGTTCCACAAATGAGGAATTTGTTTTAAAAATCTTTTATCACCACGCTCAACCGCAACTTTTGTAAAAAGTCCTAAAATACGCGCATGACGAACTGCACTTAGAATAAGACCAGCCACATAAATTTCTTGGTGATCGCCTTTAGGATGCGCATCTAAAAATCTTTTCCATAAGTGATTTGTTAACTCTACTGAAACCTCCCTGCGCGCATCTTCGAGTAAAGAGACTAAATCTCCTGCTACAGGGGCCCAGACAGCATCTTGAAAGTCGAGCAAACCAACATTTTTTGGCCTGGCCCTTTCTTTTAAATCCATCAAATTATCCACGTGATAATCGCGCATAAAAATACTTTTTTTTGTCTGCAAAGCTAACTCCAAAGCGCTTTTCCACGAATTCAAATAACTATTTTTATCTATTTCTGATACATCTTCGTTCATCACTTTGGGATAATAATGAAGTAAAAATTGTTCCACCTTAGTAAGCCCAAACTCAACTGTATAGTCTTTTACAAAGGATACTGTTGTATCACTGCGCTCTTGCAAATGTATCAATACATCAACCGCCGATGTATAAAGTTCTTGCTCTCGTTGAGGACTTGTTTGCAAAACTTTTGTATAAGTCGCATCACCGAAATCTTCCAAAAGCAAATACCCATTCTCTTCATCTGCTTCAATAATCTCAGGCGCACTTAAACCTTGAGATATTAAATACTTATCCATTCGCATAAATGCTTTTAATGAATCAATGTTTGGACAATCCATTAACACAAAAGTAGATCCGCCGTTTATCCATCTAAAATATTTGCGTGGAGAAAAATCCGCTGTTAAATACTGCTTTTCAAAATTATCATACTTGTTTAAAAAATCAGGACTACGTTCGCTCAATTCACTACCTCCAACACTAATTCTCGAGTACCATTTTCAAGAACTTTTAATGTTGCCTTTGTATACGTTAAAAAAAATTTTGCTCTTAATCTTTCAGGCCATTCAACAATCATCATGTCTTGCTTATTAAGCTCTTCCAGTCCAAGTTCATCTGTCGAATGCTCATCCAACCTGTACAAATCAATGTGCCATAATGTACCAAGAACTGTCACATAAGATTGCATAATCGTAAACGTAGGGCTTGTAACTTCTTCACAGCACTCAAGTGACAGTACAATATGCTTTGTAAGCGTTGTCTTTCCAGCGCCCATTTCTCCATACAGCAGCAATGGCATTCCAGGCTTGAGCAAAAAACTCACCTCTCGTGCTGCTTGGCCAATAGATTCTAAAGTGAAATGTATAACTTTCATGTTATGAAATTTAGCAAAATAAAAAAAATAATTCGCTATAAATTCTTTAAAAAGTAAAATTTTGTAACATATCACTGTTTGAATTTTCCTTTGCTTTTAAGGCATCATGCATAAGTGGAGGATTAATGCAATCTATCATCAGCAATACAGCCAAAGTTCTACCAGATGTTGTAAACATTCGCCAACGCGAAACTGTTAAGCTCTCTCAAAAGAATTTTTTTAACCAGCAAACCGTTTCTAACCCTATTATTTTTCACGGTGTTGGCGTACATTCCGGTAAAGCTGTATGCATGATTATCCATCCCGCAGCTGTTGATCATGGTATTATTTTTGAACGCACCGATATTGAAGATCAGCCAAATCGCATTCGAGCTAGTTGGCAAACAGTCAGCTCAACCAATATGTGCACAACAATTTCCAATGCTTCTGGGGTTTCTGTAGCAACTATCGAGCATATTCTCGCAGCTCTTTACGGCATGGGTATTACCAACGCACTTATAACCATTGATGGACCAGAAGTTCCCATCATGGATGGATGTTCTGATGAGTTTTGCAAATCTTTGCAAGAAACAGGGGCAATCCGCCAATCAAAGAAACGCCCTTCTTTAAAAATTTCCACCACCGTCAAAGTTGAAAATGAACATGGATGGGCGCAACTTAGTCCGCGTGACATAAATTTATTTAGCGTAAAGTTTTTGCCGAGCGATCGTTACGAAGGTCTCACACAAGAACAATCCATTCAATTCTCTTACAATACGGATGATTTTGCAGCACTCATCTCCAAAGCCAGAACATTTGGTTTTTATGAAGATGCTCAAAAATTATGGGCCGCAGGCCTTGCCAAAGGTGCTTCTCTAGAAAATACTGTTGTGATTCACAAAGGCGCTATCATGAACGAAGAAGGCTTACGGTACGATGATGAGCTTGTGCGTCATAAAGCATTGGATGCTATTGGAGATATGGCTTTAGCAGAATATGTATTGATTGGTCATTATGAAGCGTGTAACCCGAGTCACACGCTTAATTATCAGTTGCTCAAAAAATACTTTGAGACAATTTCAGCTAACTAAATTTATTCCATAAATGCAGCAAGTGCCTTCACCATATCTTTTCTTGTCATTGCTTGAGAAAGACAGATCTTATTAGGCAATGTGATTTCCCCAAGTGTAGTACCTGCTGGAAAGAATAACTGCTGACCTCTTTTGACCGCATGAACCTCACCTGTTGTAGTAGTAAGAACTAGTTTATGGGTTGCGCGATGTATTGTTCCAAAGCATGTTTCAAAATCTTCACCATTTCTATCATTATATTCAGCAGCTAAAGACACAACTAAAGCCAATCCCAATAAAAATTTCATTTGCATTGATTTTCTCCATTAAACGAATTGAATAAAAAAAACAAATTCGTTTAGTTAATCAAACTAAGAGAATTTGCTTGCCTACAGCACTTAAAGGAGCTGTATTTAATCAATATAAATGCAATCAATTACTATCAAGTTAACGAGAAAATGAGAAAGGAAAAATCTATTTCTTCTGTTTTTTATCAAGCTCAGATTTTAAGAATTCATACAACGCACGAATACGACCTAACCCTTCTAATGCGCTGGGGTAGGTCATGTACATGGTCATGACTGGCGTTTGAACATCCGCAAACAATTCAACTAAATCATCGTGATCCGCCGCAATAAAATCTGCCAAAATTGCAATGCCTATACTCCCTTTAACGGCCTGGAGCATACCGTAGGCGTTATTGATAGATAGGAAAGGTTCACGCAGTACGCCTGGTTGCGTACCAAAACGCAATAACCACCCAGCATTCGAAGCTGGAGCGCCGGCCTCCCCGAACGTAATCAAACGATGTTGATCAAGATCCTCTGGCTTTTTTGGCATGCCGAAATTTTGAATGTATTCTTTGCTGGCATACACACTCATACGAATGTTTGCTAGCTCTTTTTGGACGACATCTTCAGTTGGCAACGATTTGTTATAGTTAATAGAAACATCCGCTTCACGCATGGTAAAATCCACACCTTCATCGGTCAGCTGAATATTTAGGCGTAACTTCGGATAGCTTTGCATAAATTTTTTCAAGCGCGATGCCAGCCATACCGAGCCAATGCCAATGGTTGTTGCAATCCGCAAACAACCTGATAAACCATCACGTGACTCACTAATAATTGTTCCAATCGCGTTCACTTGGGCAAAGATCGTACGGGTGATCCGAAAGAGATGCTCGCCTTGTTCCGTCAGCACTAAACCACGTGCATGACGATTAAATAAACTTACATCGATGCTCGCTTCAAGACTACTAATTTGTCTACTTACAGCAGATTGACTTATATTCAGGGCGTGACCTGCTTCTGTTAAGCTGCCTGCCTGCGCTACAATATGAAAAACTCTTAGCCTATCCCAATCCATGGTATGTCTCTAGATTAATGCTGCTATGCGCGTAATATCACAGAGATTTTTGACTTTGTACAGCATAATTAACTGTTCCAGTAATGAGCCTTTTTTAGTTATTTTTTATATTGATATTTGAAATAAAATTACTTATAAATATTTTCTTATTATAAAAAATGATATTATTATGAAATTTCTATTCGCAACTGTAAGTCTATTTTTAAGTGCAACTGTTTTTACCATGACTGAAGTAGAACTGTCACAAGGAGATTACAATATCTTGCTTTCGCAAAGTTTCCAAAGTCCCCCTCAAAGATATACAGCAAATGCAGAAGAATTAGATGAAGTTTTGTCTTTAAACCTGTTTAGCCAAACTTCTAACCCTGTGGCATCACCTCTTGAAGCATCTCAAGACCCATATGCATTAGAAAACTTTATTCTTCTATCACAGCAGTCTGTAGGCTGGGACATCGAACATTCCAGCGACTCTGCTACTGGTATTACAGAAGAAGTATTTAGTGAAGACTTAGCTACTGCAATCGATAATCCAGAGCAAAAAAAGAAAAAGCGCAAAACAGCTCCGGTTACTGACGCAACAAGAAAATCAGCTAGAACATCTAAGCCAAAAAAATTCTTCGAATAATATAATTCTTTATTCTCCATGGATTCGTCCATAGAGAATAAAGAATTCTTTCTCTAAAAAATCTTTCTTCTCAGAAAAAAATATGCGCATACTCACCATATGCATGATGATTTAAGCATACTCCTCACCAATACTCGCCCCCCTAAGGATTGGGATGTCTCTTTTTGGCAGAGACGCGGATATAAACATGTCTATCATCAATCTTTATTAGATGTAGAATTTCTAGCAGTACAGCCTCTTAAAGTAATACCCCAAGCAATTGTGCTAACCTCCAGTAATGCAGCCCGCGCTCTAGAAAAATCAGACTGGGATCGTTCTATTCCCGTTTATACGGTTGGAAAATCAACGAGGTTTTTTGCACAATCAGCAGGATTTACAACATGTTTTACCCCCTCTAGCACACTTTATCCTTCCGCGACTCAGCTGATTGATTGGCTTAAAAAAAACCTGACCCCCAAAGACGGCGCCGTCATTTTTGGCTGCGGGAATTACATTCGCCATGACGTAGCAGAAGCTCTTGCTGAAGATGGTTTTGAAACAGCAAAAATTATTCTGTATAACACAAAAGCAGTAGGTAGTTTTAACGAAAAAATTAAACTTCTTCTCAAAAATAACGTGATTACTACAGTTGCTTTTAATTCGGAGCAAGCTCTGTGTGCTTTTGTTCAATTATGCAAAGCAAATAAGGTTGAAACTCAAGACTTTCACATTATTGTCCCCAGTAGATTTATAAAAGGGAAAGCAAAAGAACTAGGACTGATGAAAACAAGCATACAGAGAAAAGATTAATTTTTTATTGAAAAACAATAATTTTTTATTGACTAATACAAAATATCTCGTAAAATTCTCTTATTAACTTTACTCTTGTACATTTTATGAAAGACCTACAAAAATTAAGCCGTTATCTTAAAACAACATTTCACTACCTCACTTTCATAGTCCCTCTATTTATTGTAGCCTTGTGGTTTTTAAAAGAATGGCCACCCTTATATCACGCTATTCGCATAGGTGGATTCTTAGACTACGTCGCAACACCAGAAGGACATCTAAATTTAGCCACAGCTAACCTAACACTTACATCAATAATTATTGGTTGCTTTGCTCAGTTGCTGGGAGCTTTACCTTATATTTTGGGATTTTCTTTACTCAAAACACTCTTCAATAATTATCAACAACGGCAAATTTTTATTTCTGCCAATACGCAAATCTATAAAAAAATAGGGTGGCTAGCTTTTCTCAATGGCCTATTATTTATTCCATTTGCGCAAACTCTTCTAGTACTTGCAGCTACCCTTTCGAATCCACCCGGCCATCGATATATTACTTTAAGCTTTACTACCCCAAATTTTGAAGCCATTTTGTGCGGTTTCTTAATCATTGTGATCTCCCTTGTTATGCAAGAAGCTCAAGCGCTTCAAGACGAAAATCAACTAACTATATAAGGAAGCTGTCATGCCCATTATTGTAAACTTAGACGTCATGCTGGCTCGTCGTAAAATGAAACTTCAAGACTTAGCTGAAGTTGTTGGCATTACGGTGCAAAATCTTTCTATCTTAAAAACAGGAAAGGCTAAAGCCATCCGATTTTCAACGCTTGATGCTATTTGTCATGCTCTTAATTGTCAGCCAGGCGAAATTTTTGAATTTAAAAAATAAGCTATCGCGAAGAAGAGGCCTCATTATAGAGGCCTTTTCTCGCCCATGCATTAATCGCATTCGTCGCACTCTTTTCAAGCGTTCCTGTAAATTGATAATTCTCAATCACTTTTTCACCGCCTAACAAAATCGTATGCGGCTTTGCATCAGGCGCGTTATTAATAAGTGCTGAATGAAATTTTCCATAATATAAAGGCACAAAACAAGGATCTTTCAACGACCAAAGCAATATATCCGCTCGCTGTCCAATTTCTATTTTTCCCGTATTTTTTGAATCAATAATTTTATGCCCGTTGGGAATTAACCATTCAAAAATTGTTTTTTGAGAAATAACCGAAGGATCTTTATGCAAAGCCCCATGCATCAGGGTAGCGAAATACGCTTCATTCAAAATATTATTGGTATTGTTGTTGGAGCATGCATCAGTTCCTATCGCAATGCAGACCCCGCTCTCATGAAACGCTCGCATAGGCGCAATACCAACCCCCGTCTTGGCATTACTTACCGGGCAATGGGTGACTGTTGCCTTTGCTTTAGCAATAATTTTTACTTCTTCTTCATCTACCGTTGAAGCGTGGATAAGGTTCCAACGCTCATTCAAAACGCCAAGTTCATTAAGCAGTCGCACCGGCGTTGCACCGCGATTTTTCAAACACTTTTCAACCGAATCTGTACCTTCACTCATATGAATATTAATCTTCGTATTATAGCGAATTGCAATATCGTTAAATAAACGCAGCAGCTCGTTTGAAGCTGTTAGAATAGAAGCGGAACCTATATGGATTTTTATATCATCATTATTAGCTTTAAAATATTCAGTGAAATCCTTCTCCACAGACTCCAAACTAATTTGGGCAGGAGTATTTCCATCTCCTTCCCACACGTCGTTAAAAACACAATTAATAGCGCCCGTTATTCCCACGTCTTTAAAAGCTCGAATAACAGGATTAGGCTTTGATGCTATAGCATATACGCTTGTCGCCCCACTTTTTAAGGCATCAATAAGCACAAAGATCGCTTGCTGATAGCGATCCTCATCTGTTTTTTTCTGCACTATATGCATTGCACTTAATAAATTTGTGATTGATAAATCATCCAGCATCCGTCTATCAAGCAGCTGGTTAGGATGCAAATGGCTATTAACAAAGCCAGGTGTCGCAAAAAAATATTCTTCAGAAATATCGTATACTTTTAGACTCGAACTATTAATATTTTCAATAATTCCATCTTTTATAAATATATCAGCTAATTCATAATCAAAATCATTATTCCATGATTCCAAAACGATATTTTTTAAGATCACCTTTATTCCGACAATTTATTTTTTTAGTGAACTATAACTTTAATCCTAACTCTTTTTTTCTGCAATAAGGATGACATTCTCCCGTCCATCAAGTTTCCATGAGGTTGATTTATAACAAAGAGGCATCATTTTGCTTTCAATCACCCTGAAACCATTGGCTGCAAAAGTACTTCCTAATATATCTGCATCTAAGAAGAAAAATGGTTCATTGGTAATATTACTAATTTGCTCTGGTGCTGTTACATCAGCATTTACATAAGAGCGCAATGACGATACAAATCCAGGATTTTCTGCGCCTTCCTTTTTGCGTCTTTCATATTCAGGAATGAAGCTTTCATAACGCTTAACATAAGGAGTGATAGCCACCACAAAAACTTTTCCTTTAGGCTTTAAGAGCAAAAATAAATGTTTTATTGTCATTTGCAGCTGCTCTGGCGTTAAATAATGCAAAACTCTCGCGATTAAAATTGCATCAAAAGTTCCCATTCCTTTAATGTCTTGAGACTTCGTGATATCTGCGCGCATAAATTTTGCTTGAGAGGGGCTTTTTTCCCTGGCACCTTTCTCATTGATAAGATTTGATAATTTTTTGGCCGCAATAAATAAATGACGTTCGTCTAAATCACTAAGAACATATTCTATATCTTTATTTTTTTTCGGTTTCAGGGCAGCGATCATTACATCTCCGTATGCCCCACCAACCTCTAATACCCTTACTCTTTTGCCCTTTAAAAATTTTAAAAACTCTTCTGTCGCATATTCAAACTTTGCTGTTACAGCCCCTTTCTTATTAAGGGTCTGCGTTCTTCCATCTGCTTCAGCTGTAGGAATTGCTAAATTTAATTTATCAAAGGCTGCCAGAGCTTGTTCATAGGTATAAGTAGATGTATTGGCAGTTCCTCCAACGACCATTATTCCTATGAGAAAAATCTTCCAAAATTGATTTATAATCACGATTGCACCTTAAAAAATTAGCGCTACTACTGATCCCTTTTAACAACCTATCTTTGATTGATCAATGGAAATTTTAATACGACACATACGAACGCAAGCTTTTATTTTAGGTGCGGCACCATGCCTAAATGTGTGATTCTTAGGAAACCAGCATAATTTAATGATTCTTGCTTTTGATATAAAAGCAAGAATCACTATCAAAATTTTAATTTATAACATCATTATGCATCTTCATGCGGCACGTCAAATCCAACATTAACACGACGCCCCCACACTGAACCGTTACCAAGCTTTAGTGTTGTTCCACTTAAAAATTGTAACCCTGTTGCAAAAACATCCTCTGGACTATCTTCAGCCGGAACTGTGAGATTTGCATCTACTATTAGCATACAGCCCTTTTCAATAATCATTGCGCCAGGCACACCTCCTGCCATTGGAACACCAGGAACTGTGCTTGCACTTAATTGAAAGACACTTGTAGTTTCTTCATCATCTTCTGTTTCTGTACCCGTTGAGATATCTACAGGCGCGTTAGGTAATTTTCCTGCATCGCTTAATTGTAATGTACCATTTCGTGTTGTAATTGCAATTGTAGAATTACTTAAGTCACGAATAACATTCACCGTACCAATATTTTTCTTAAACAATGGGTAATGACCTTCGGCTCCCATTAATGTTACAAAATCTGCATTCGCAAGAGTTCCCCCTGCCGTTGTTAAGCTTAATAAGTTAACTAGTGTACTAGCATTATCAGTACTTAATTGATAACCCTGAAGAATAAGCTTGCTAATAGTCACTGCATATTTAGTTGAAGCTGGATTTAAATTCGTTCCTAGATTATCTAAACCTGAAATATGCGTAATTACACCGTTAGCTATTAAAGATACTCTTGGGATATCAAGAGCAGACGAAGCCATCAACGTGCTGCCTAATTGAATTTCTTTGTGCGGCACACCCCAAGAGTTAATAATGGCAGTACCTGCTGGAATATTAAAGAAATGAACACATAACTTTTTCGTTCCATTAAGGACGAAGTTTGTGGTACCTACCCCTAGCTTACGTAATAAAGCCACTTTAATTTTATTGTCAACTTCTGAGTATCCAGGCTCAGCATAAATATCAAATTCTGTAATTTTTAAAGTATACAACCCCAAACCATAACCAGCAGGCTGCCCATCACCTAGAAGCACTGGCTGATCAATAAAATCACCCAAGCTATTAGTTATATACCAATCTGTTGCAGCGTCAGCATACACAGTACCGTCTTCCAAACTCAAAAAATCCATATCGTAACCAAGACCATTGACATTTAATTTACCGGCTTCTTTTTTAGCTAGTGTCGTTACCTTAAATCCTTTTGATATAGTTCCTTCTTCACCTACTGGAACCTCTACGTTGAGGGTTGTGCTACCTTCTCCACCATACACTCCATAAAGCAAAGCAAACAGAGAGGAAAAAATAAATTTTTGGCCAAATTTCATTGTTGAACTCCATTATTGTAATTAAGTTTAATAATGGACATTATTTCAAATACATATTAAATATAGATTAAGTAAATATTTATTATTAAT
>JAJTEE010000034.1 GCA_021298215.1 Alphaproteobacteria bacterium | reverse complement strand
CATGGTATTGATATGTTTGACTGTGTAATGCCAACAAGGAATGCAAGGAATGGTTGGCTATTTACTCGGTATGGAGATTTAAAGCTTAAAAATACACAGTATAAAAATGATACAAATCCAATCGATAGCGATTGTGAGTGTTATACCTGTCAAAACTTTTCTCGCGCCTACCTGCATCATCTTTTTAGAATTGGAGAAATGTTAGGCTCTCGCCTCAATACTATCCATAACTTATTTTATTATCAAAAAATAGTTCAAGAGGCCAGACTTGCCATCGAAACCGGTGCATTTGAAACTTATAGAAAAATATTCCATCAAAACAGGCAACGCGGCATTCAATAAACGCCTGCTGTGCTAAAATTAACCTTTAAAATTAATTACCTGTAGGAAATATAAATGTTTATAAATCATGCATATGCTGCTGATACCCCGCCCACAGATTTGATGAGCTTTTTGCCATTTATTATCATTTTTGTGCTTTTTTACTTTATGTTAATTCGCCCGCAAATGAAACAAGCAAAAGCCCATAAACTCATGATTGAGTCACTTAAAAAAGATGATGAAGTTGTAACTAATGGAGGCGTACTTGGTAAGGTTGTTAAAATTAAAGACCAATTTGTAACATTGGAAATTACGACTGGAACTCAAATACATATCCAGAAGCAATCTATACAAACCCTAATGCCTAAAGGCACCATAAAATCCATCTAAATTTCTAAATTGACGGCTTGAGTTAATAATGAATCAATATCCTAAATGGAAATACGGCCTTGTTTTAATCGCAATTTTTATTGGCCTGATTTACTCTGTGCCTAATTTCTTTGGCGAATCACCTGCTGTTCAAATCATGCCTACTAAAGCCTCAGATAAATTAGATCTCTCTATTTTAGCTACGATTGAAAGCACTTTAAAAGAAGCAAATCTTCCTTTTGATGGAATTATTCAAGAGCCTAATGGTATCAAAGTTAAATTTTCAAATCCTGACGGGCAAGTTAAAGCAAAAGATGTACTTCAAAATGCGCTGGGCGGTAATTATGTAATTGCTCTAAACCTTGTCTCTAAGTCGCCTAGATGGCTATCTAAAATTGGTGCTATTCCCATGTATCTCGGTTTGGATTTAAGGGGTGGCGTCCACTTTCTTCTTCAAGTAGACATGAAAGCTGCGGCTGAAAAAGCAGCTGAAAGCTACTTAAATGATTTCCGTATGACACTCAGAAAAGAGCGTATCTCATATATTGGTGCTTCAAGATTAAATGAAATTGTAAAACTTCAGTTTGACAGCCAAGAAGAGTTAGAAAAAGCTAAAAAGCTTATCAAAGTAAATTACCCAGATTTAATGGTTAATGAATCTTCATCTGGAAAAGATAAAGCACTTGATATTGGAATGAGCGAAATCGGTAAGAAAAAAATTCAAGAATTCGCGCTCAAACAAAATTTACAAACACTTCATAACCGTATCAACGAACTTGGCGTTGCTGAGCCTATTATCCAGCAACAAGGTGTAGATCGGATTGTTGTCCAACTTCCAGGCGTTCAAGACACAGCCAAAGCTAAAGAAATTCTTGGACGAACTGCGACGCTCGAAATAAGATTAGTCGATGAAGATAAAACAGATATTGCTTCTTTGGAAAGCGCTCAAAAGGGTAATGCTCCTTTCGGAGATGATTTATTCAAAGATAGGGACGGTAGGGCTATTCTCGTAAAGAAAAATGTATTACTTACAGGCGACAGAATTACTGACGCTGGTCCAGGAGTGGATCAACAATCAGGGAGATCTGTTGTTCATGTGACGCTGGATGGAAGAGGCTCAAATATATTTAAACAAGTAACTCGTGAAAATGTAGGTAAACGTTTAGCGATTCTTCTCATAGAAAAAGGACAAACGGAAGTTGTAACAGCACCAGTCATCCAACAAGAAATTGGTGGTGGTCGTGTACAAATTTCTGGGATGAATAGCCCACAAGAAGCTACTGATATATCTCTTTTATTAAGGGCTGGCGCTCTTGCAGCCCCTATGCAAATAATTGAAGAGCGCACCGTAGGCCCAAGCATGGGTGAAGAAAATATTAAACGAGGTATTCACTCTACGCTATGGGGATTTGCCGCTATTTCCGTCATGATGATCTTTTACTACATGGTCTTCGGGGGCGTTTCTATTTTTGCTCTTGGTGTAAATTTATTATTATTAGTCGCTTTATTATCTATTCTCCAAGCTACCCTCACACTTCCTGGATTGGCAGCAATTGCCTTAGCATTAGGTATGGCAATTGATGCAAACGTGCTAATTAACGAAAGAATTAGAGAAGAGCTTAGAAACGGCAATACTCCGCAAGCGAGTATTCATGCGGGTTATGATCGTGCATTTGACACAATCCTAGATTCCAATGTCACGACATTAATTGCAGGTCTCGCCTTATTTATGTTTGGTACAGGACCCATCAAGGGGTTTGCTGTCGTTCATGTATTAGGCATTTTAACTTCTATGTTTAGCGCTATCTTAGTGTCAAGAGCGCTTGTAAATCTTCTTTACGGATATCGACGTAAAATTGATAAATTATCTATCGGTCAAATTTATAAGCCCCATCAAGACTAATTTATGGAATTATTTAGAATAAAAAAAGATATCCCTTTCATGAGTTATGGTCGCTTAACCACGACCATTTCTCTCATCACTTTCATTATTGCAATTATCTTCTTGGGTCTTAAAGGTCTTAATCTTGGTGTTGATTTTACTGGCGGTACACTTATGGAAGTCAGTTATAGCCATCCGGCAGATATCGATAAAATTCGTCAAGCAATGGATAAAATTGATCTTAAAGATGCAACGGTGCAAAACTTTGGTACAAGTAAAGATGTTTTAATTCGCTTACCTATTCGACAGGATTTATCGATTGCTCAATTATCAGAAAAAGTATCAACAGCTCTTCTTGAAAGTGACAAAGATACAAAAATACAAAGAGTAGAATCTGTAGGCTCGCAAGTTGGTGAAGAACTTTATGCAAATGGTGCGCTCGCTTTGCTCCTTGTATGCTTTGGAATTATCGCTTATCTTGCGCTAAGATTTGAATGGCGTTTTGCGGTTGCAGCCGTCATTGCTAATATGCATGATGTCATTATTATTTTGGGCTTTTTTGCATTTTTTCAATGGGAATTTAATCTCACCGTTCTTGCAGCCATCCTTGCTGTATTAGGCTATTCTGTAAATGAATCCGTTGTTGTTTTTGATCGCGTCAGAGAAAATTTTAAAAAAATGAGAAAAGCAAGTGTAGTTGAAGTAATTGATAACGCGATCACAAGAACAATGTCGCGCACTGTAATTACTCATCTTATGACACAAACTATGGTGTGCTCAATGCTATTTTTTGGTGGAGAAACACTTCATAACTTCTCACTTGCTTTAACTATTGGTATTTTATTTGGTATTTATTCATCAGTACTTGTAGCATGTCCAGTTGCAATGTGGCTCGGTGTATCTCAGCGCAATCTCAGTCAAGATCAACCTAAAGAAAATCAATCACAAGAAATTAATCCTTAAGTTTTTTTAAACTTTGAACGCCCTTTCCATTAGTTATCAATTTGTCATTCTTATAGCTTTAGTTGCTATTTCAGCATTTTTCTCGCTTGCTGAAACAAGCTTAATGACACTCAATCGTTATAGATTAAAACATCTAGTATCCCAGGGTAATCATGCAGCAAAACTTACTCATAAACTTCTCTCTTCAACCGATAAGCTTTTAGGCGTCATATTGCTATGTAAGGAATTCGCGAATGCAGCCTCTGCAATGTTTGTTACAGTCATTACGGTCAGGCTTTATGGAGAAGGACAAATAGCGCTCATGGTCGGAACCTTAGTGACCACATTTTTGATTCTTATTTTCGGCGAGATATCACCTAAAGTTATTGCAGCTTCCAAGCCTGAACGTTTTGCTTTCTTTAGTAGCTATATACTCTACCCGCTTTTAAAAATTCTTTATCCCATAGTTATCTTAGTTAACTTTTTTGTATTAACATTTGTAAAAATATTTAATGTGAAGATAGATTTCAATAATAATCTCCACGCAATATCTATGGATGAATTAAGAAGT
>JAJTEE010000011.1 GCA_021298215.1 Alphaproteobacteria bacterium | reverse complement strand
TTATTAATTAATTTTAATATTTAATAATCTTTTAAGAATTGGAGAACTTAATGATTCGAACAAAAATTCTAGGACAAGAGCGTTTTAGCCAAGCGCATCCATTGCATCTTTTTGAGAGAAATAGTGATTTAGGACATTTTTCAATTGGCCCTGGCGATGCAAACAGAGTGACCATTGAAGAAGTATTTTTGCCACCACAGCAATTATGGATTCGTGCAAAAGTTCACCTTGAGCCATGCCCAGATATTCTTGTTATGGAAAAAGACAGTGATTTCGTGTGGAAAGGTGAAAGACGATGTGCAGCTATTAAATTAGAAGCTAAACAAATTTTATGGGCGCAAAAAGGCACTGAAAATAGCACTTGGAGTCTCTCGGGCAAACCATATATTTATGAATTTGCTGTTTCCCCAATAATTCGTGCCACTGGCCATGCGGTGGAAGCGTGAATAATATTTTGGATGCTGAACAGCTATTTACGCAAGCAGGAAGTAATGAAGAGGAAATGTTTCCTAATACATATTCAAACTGGAAAAAGCATTTAGATAAAGATTCCGATGCTGTTTTTGAGCCTCCACGCTTTAAGGAATCAACATTTTTGAGCGAAATTAAAACAGGTAAGTTTTTGACGCATGCAGAACAAAATGGCCGACGATTTTCTTTCGTTAGTTACCGCGCTGATCCGAGTGATAACCAAGATTTTATTGATATTTTATGTGAAAGGATGCCCTCATGACGTCGTATAATGAACAAGATTTAGATACTTTGGCACGCACTATTTTTGGAGAAGCCCGAGGGGAGCTGCGTCATCCAAACGGTGGAATGAAAAGCTTATACGCGGTTGCACATGTTGTGAAAAACCGAACAAAACATACGCAATATAGTTCATGCGTTCATGAAGTATGCCAGCAAGCCTGGCAATTTTCCTGCTGGAATGTCAAAGACCCCAATCGTGATATTTTGCTGAAAGCCACATTTTCAGATACCGTTTTTCAACAATGTTATTTGGCTGCAACTACAGTGTTATTTGGTGACATTGAAGACTGCACGAAGGGTGCAACGCATTACCATAGCATGGCTATAGATGCACCCTATTGGGCTATTGGTCACAATCCCACCACGATAATTGGCCATCATCTTTTTTATAAATTGTAGGGTATATTATGGCTTTTCCATTAATTGCAGCAGCTCTTGGGCTTGCTGAATTTGCACCCGTGATTGCCCGATGGATGGGCGGTGACAATGCAGAAAATGTTGCGCATCAAGTTATTGAAATTGCGAAAATGGTAACAAACCAAACTGACCCTGTGGAGGCCTCAAAAGCGTTGGCCGAGAATTCGTTGCTTATTGCAGAGTTTCAAAAAGAGGTGATAAAAATTGAGGCAGAGCTTGAGCTGCAACTATTGAATGATCGAAAAAGTGCGCGTGAGCGTGATATTGCCTTGGCGCAGGCAGGAAGGCAAAACACCCGTGCTGATGTAATGGTTTTAAGTGCGGCGGTTGGCCTAGTTACTTGCTTGGGAACATTGGTACATTATGCAGGGAGTTTGCCCGGAGAAGCGGTGGGGATTATTTCAACAATCGCTGGAATTTTTGGATCATGTTTAAAAGATGCGTACACCTTTGAGTTTGGATCGTCGAGAGGAAGTCGTGAAAAGGATTCACTGGTAGCGATGATGCGTAAGGAATAGAAAAGAAGAACATTTACGAAATCTTCATCAATTAAAATTATCATAAAAATCATCTAAATTTTTATGGATAATTTTATGAGGAAATTTCTTTTTTCGTTTGGTCGCTTTTTGGGGGTTTTATTTTTTGTGCACACAGTTCATTCCGCATCCCTCGTAAATAGTGAACTCTCCTCAGTCACCTTTGAAGAAAGGATTCAAGCAAAAATAGATCAGGGATTTAATCAAGATTCCGCTAGATCTTTGCTTGTTTTTGAGGATTCGTTAGCATGCGCGCCATCGAGCTTTAAATTACCCAAAAATGAGTATGGATTATTTAGTGATTTGGTGAAATTCTCTCAAAAATTACATTTATCCGGAATAGATTTATCTAATCAGATTTCTTCAGTAAAGCCAGAAGAAGCAGCAAAAATTATGACATTAATGCAGATATTAATGACAACACTAGAAGATCGTTACAATCTCGTCACGTACGCAATGAGTTTAGCTAATGGTAATGTTTTAAATGATCCTCAATACGAAAGATCTAAAGCAATTTTTGCTAATGCAAATTGTGTAAAAACGGCATTTCTTGGCTCAGTATTTAGTGGCATAGAAAGAGAATATAGCTCCATTAGTTTATCAACATCACAACGAGGAACTCTAAGTAATATACAAACTTGGGAAGTAATGCTGCAGCAATTTATTTTGCTGAACTTAGAAAAAACTACATTCACAGAGGAAAATCTTTATGCCGGGCAAGAATTTGATGAGCCGCAAAGAACGTCTATTCGCGCGGCATTTTCAGGCATGCGAGAAGCGACTCCTGAAAAATTGGCCGATCCTATTTTTACAAACGCCATGCAGCGATTCGTAACACACAGACTAAATCCTGACCAAATAGCAGCGACCGTGATTGGGCTAGACATGTCTAGTGAAAAATTAAAAACGGTTGGGTTTATTAGTTGTTTAGATAAGCTTTATGAGGAAGAAATTGTACGCATGAAAATGAACCAAATTGGTGCCATTTTTATGAGTCTTCTAGCTATAGAAGATGTTAGTGTTTTCGGGCGTCCTGAATTTTCTACAAAGCTCGCGAAACTTGTGACCTCAAAAACAGAGCCCGGCGACATTAATAGTCGTATTGCTAATTTGGTAATACTGACGCGTGGTGAAATACTTAAATCAGGCGCGAGCGTATAAAGTATTATTAAATATCTTATTCTGAAATTTAATTATCAATATTAACAATAATTTAACAATAAAATTCTAATATTAAGCAATAAAATTGTTTAATAGAGAATTTTTATGTTATCTAAAAGAGTTTTTCTCTCGATACTCATTCTTACCGTACTATCTTTAAAAGCCGCATCTTTTGAGCAACATCCGCATTGGGATGAAGCTATATTTACTGCGAATCTTGGTGTTCTTGATCATGATGCTACTACCAGCCATCGAGCACACTTTTTAGGACTTTATAAACCCCATCGTGATGTAGATATTGCCGCAAGAAATGCAGTGAAATTTTATGAGCTGCCTGCCAGTGTTTCACATGCGTTACCACTCCACACAATGGCCATCAGCGCAAGCGCCAGCAAAACCACAACTCTAGTGGAACTTGCAAACCTACGCAGTTATCCTACCAGTATGATTTATGATCAAGGAAATGAAGGCTCTTGCACTGCCAATTCCGCGGCATTTGATATTAGATACCTCACTGCTCGCAACAGCACTACCCCAGCCATTTTTGATAGTAGTAATCGGTCTGTATTAGCACCTTCTCGCAACTATCATTATTATAATACAAGATATGAAGAAGGCGTTATTATAGGCGACCCAACCAATGTTCAAGGAGATAATGGCGCTTCCATGTTCGGCTCCATGCTTGCCCTAGATAAGTATGGTACTTGCCCAGAAGCATTCTCAGCAGCTATTAACTTGGAGCATGGGTTTACTTATCGTGGATGGCCATATCTTGACACTCAATATGCAACTCAGCCAGATCCTGAAAGTTACCGTTTTGCTTTGGATTCAAACTATAGCGGCTTATACACAGATACGAGAAGTAATCCCTATAGAGTGGTATCACAAAATTTGCGCTACGCAGATCTAACATCAAAATACCACAAATCTAATCCAGCAACACTTAATACATCTACTGAAATAGCAAGCGTAATTGCGGATTTTAGAAATGCATTAAGCCGCAACACTCCTATTGATATTGGCATACCTGTTGAGCAAGCATTTTTAAACGCGCCAGGTGGATATGTCCCTATGCCTGCTTTAAATGGTAATTTCAAGCCAATTGGAGGTCATGCAATTAGTATTGTTGGGCACGGACCTTACAAAGCAGGCAGCACGCAAAATTACTTTAAATTCATAAATTCATGGGGTGGGACTTGGGGAGACCATGGATATGGATATCTCCCTGAGCTTTATGTTGCACACATTAATTTCTTTGGAATCGATGCTTTTGCCGTTGATCTGCTGAAATAAAATAAAACAAGAAAAATAGGAGCTGCTCGACAATAGGTAGCTCCTATTTAAGTTGATTTTATTCAAATAAATCGCTGTGTAAGCCTATACGAAAAAGTTTAAGCATAGTTTCATTAATACGATGAGGGTAAAACTTTATTATTTATTAATCTTATTTTGATATAAAAAAACAATATAAAATAATTATTATTTAATTGTGGAGTCTTTATGTTTATCAAAAAAACCCTTCTACTTTTATTAACCATCGGGTTGCTGACTCTAGAAGCTGCATTCTCACAGGGTAGCATCTCTCTACCTGAAGAGCATTCTATTGCTGATCATGTTCCGCATTATGCGACAAAAGAAACTACATTCGAAAGAGTTATAGCTATTGGCAAAAATTGCCTAACTAAAGCACAAATCAATTTATATTTTGACCCTCGACATCTTGAATGGCCTACAAAATCAGGAAAGTCTGATATTTTTGATTGGGCCGCTATCCCGAATTATCAATTGTTAACGAGTGCTCTTACCCATAGACTAGAAGGTTTTTATGAAAGAGAAGACTTCTATATGATTGCTAATAACATTTACGGTTTAACAAATAAGCGAAATGGGGTTCGATGGTTACATACATTAAAAAAGTACGAGGATCAGATTCCTAAAAATAAAATAGACGATGGTGAATTTTTGCTTTCTGTTTTTCATGAGCATTTTGAAGAAGAATATAGCAAAGCAATGAAATTAAAAGATCGATTTTTGAGAGCTGAGCATAAGAAAACTCTTTATATTATTTCTCATGCGCCAGGCATTTCTCTTGAGCAATTGTTGCAATTACGTGATGCATTACTTATTGCAAGAAACCAAAATAAGCAATTCGCCATTTTGTACGTGTCCAAAAATCAAGGCACAGCAGACATTGAAAATATTTTTATGCGTGAAGCAAAAAATGTTAGCGAAGATACCAAATTAACTCTTGACCCTGATTGCTGGAGGGCAATATTTTCTGAATTTAATTTCACTGATGATATATGGGAATAATCTTGCGGAGTCAGGGGCAATTTCCAAAGTTATTACTACTCAAATAAATCGCTGTGTGAGCCTATGCGGACAAGCTCAAGCATAGTCTCATTAATGCGATACACTAAAAGCCAATCGTTTTCCAGATGGCATTCGAAGCAATCGCTAGCGCTACCTGTCAGGCGGTGAGGGTGAAATTTTTTTTCCAGCAAATGCGACTGTGCAAGCTCATCAATAACAGTTTGGAGTTTTTTGAGGCACTTTCCGCGCTTTTTTGAGCGCTTAACATCTTTCAAAAAAACGTGTGTCGTTGTAACTTTACGCATTGATGAAATTTAAATTTATAAATTTGGATTATTATTCCACAAAAAAGTTAACAGCTAGATAATAACTCTTTACTGTCTCTTTCTTGTTCTGTTGCATCAGCCTTAGGGACAGCTGCAGGAAATGCTAGGAGTGACTTTAAGTAATCATCAAAAATATCAGCCAGTTGAGTATTCCTTTTGTCTTCAGCGTTTCTTTTGCAAGCTGTGATGACATCTACATCTGGATATAATAATTCTTCTGTAATTTGATGTAATACAAAATCTGCGACATCTGGGCGATCTTTTGAAACGGAAAGCCTTAAAATATCGTGAATCCCCAATCGGGTGACTTTTAAAATTTTTTGTTTTGTTAATAAGAAAAGTGCTATTTCCTTATCTGTATGGAAGAATAGAGAACGTTCAAATAAGCTATTTCGCTGATTAGGCGTAAGCCTTGCAAAAGACGGTTGCAGGAAAAGCGTTTCTATTTGTATTGTATTTCTTGCTTTAATTTCACGATCAAAATGATCAAAAAGCGCGTTTGGATCATTGATTGATATATCTGCGCAAAAGAGCTGAAAGCTAAGCAGCATCCATACTTTCAGTAATATCGTTTTTATAAAAACCTGCTCCTAGCAATTTCGTCATTCTTATAGAGTACTGTAAGAAATTTTATTTAATCAAATATTAAAAGGAGAGTTTATGTTTTACCCTGATTTTCGCAAAAGTTCAGTATTGTCATACTCATGCAAGATGAGTAATTGCCGCACTGCTAAGCCATGCGGAGATGATAGTGTGGGATCATTTTTTAATATTTCGGTAGCCATTTTATGGGCTTTATCGAAAAGGTCTTCCAGTAATTTTCCATCGTTGGGATCCTCTTGGACCAAATCACAAAGGCGGAATTTGGGAACACCGCTTTGTTTTGTGCCAATGATTTCCCCGCCACCACGCAAACGCAAATCTTCTTCAGCAATTTTGAAACCATCATGGCAATCGCGCATGACTTCTAATCTTCTACGAGATTGGAAACTTAAAAGTTGACCATATAGCAACAGACAAAAAGATTGCATGTCATTGCGCCCTACCCGACCACGCAATTGATGCAATTGGGCCAGACCAAAGCGCTGAGCATGCTCAATGACAATGACCGTTGCTTGCGGCACATCTACACCTACTTCAATAACAGTTGTTGAAACAAGTAGCGTCGCCTCACCATTTATGAAACGTTGCATGGCAGCATCTTTTTCAGGGCCTTTCATTTTGCCGTGCATCAGCTCAACTTGATCACCAAAAATTTGCTTAAGCATTTCAAAACGCGCCACCGCTGCTGCAAAATCACTTTTTTCTGATTCCTCAATAAGCGGACAAACCCAATACACTTGCTTGCCCTTACTCATCACCAGCTTTAATTGTTCGACAACTTCTTGCAAACGATCCGCGCTGATGACTTTGGTTTGAATAATTTTTCGACCCAAAGGTTTTTCATTAAGTATCGAGACATCCATATCGCCGTGATTTGCCAAAACTAATGTTCGGGGAATAGGCGTTGCAGTCATAGACAGTATATGAGCTGTTTTTGATTTTTGAGATAATGCCAAACGCTGCTCAACACCAAAACGATGTTGTTCATCAATAACCACCAATCCTAGATTTTCAAATATTACAGAATTTTCAATTAGAGCATGCGTTCCAATAACAACACTGGCTTTTCCAGATCTAATTGTTTCAAGAATCTGATCGCGTGTTTTACCTTTTTCTCGACCCGTTAAAAGTGCCACTTCGATTTCCAATGGTTCAAGCAACTTGCTAATTTTCGCCGCATGCTGACGTGCTAGAATTTCGGTGGGCACCAAAATTGCTGCTTGCATTTGTTGATCAACAACATCAAGTGCGGCCATTACGGCCACAAGCGTTTTGCCACTACCTACATCACTTTGAAGAAGTCGTATCATTTGACGACCACTTTGCATATCCGTACGAAGCTCAGTAATGGCTTTTTTTTGCGCCTCGGTTAGAGAAAAAGGTAAGAGAGATTCGAGCTGGTTTGCTAGCTTTGGAGTATAGAGATTTTCCTGAACGCCTTCTTGTTTGGGGCGACGATTACTTAAAATCATACCAAGGTGATAGGCTAAAAATTCATCGAAAATAAGGCGTTGGCGAGAAAGATTGGTAAAACTTAAATCTTCGTAATCCTTAGGTAAGTGCACTTTTTTGAGTGATTCTAAAAAAGGTGGATACTGGCAATCATTGATCCATTCCGGTAATTCTTTTGCAGACTTTAAAACTTGATCAATCGTGCTTGCTACCATGGACCGAGTAAGACCAGCCGTTAGTCCATAAATGCGTTCTGGACCAATCCAATTCTGGATTTCAGCTACAGAGCCCATAAAATCAGGGTGCGACATGTAATAACGAGTTTGATTATAGGTGCGCTCGCATTTCAGCTGGCCACTTAGAGCAATTTTTTTTCCCTCTGGTGCCACGCGCTGCAAGAACTGTTGATACGCATTAAAAAATAAAAGTTCAAATTGATTATTTTTACTATCACGCAGCCAAATACGGTAGGGAGAACGTTTACGAAGATTGGGTTGATGCAATTCAACTGTTGCTTCCAGCGTTACTAAGGTATTTTCTGTGACATCTTCGACATGGTTAGCAAAAATTCGATAGCTGAGTTGGTTTGGTAAATGCCACAAAAGATCAATAACGCGTTCACCCACCAATTTTTTGTAAAACTTCTCTCGACGTTTACCAATGGATGGTAAGGTAGAGAGTTCGGTTAAGTAGTAGTTTAACGGTGCGGACATGATCCTAAAACATCAATCAGTTCTTGCATTTCTTCTTGTTTACCGATGGTGATACGCAAATATTGTGGCAAATCGTAAGCCCCCATTGGTCGGACAACGAGACCTCTTTCGCCTAAATATCTGTAGACTTCTTGGGTTTTCTCAAAGTATGCCATCACAAAATTTGACATATAAGGAATCATCGGAATGTCTAAATTCTTCATGTCAGCGACGAACTTAGTAAGCACTTGTTTATTCAGCTGCACACATTTTTTTATCCATTCTTGATCTTCTAGCGCAGCAATAGCAGCCATTTGAGATAAGCCAGTGGTGTTAAATGGAGGACGAATACGATTGATGGGATCAATAATATCGGGCTGGGCGTACAACCAGCCTACTCGCAAATTTGCCATTGCGTAAGCTTTTGAAAATGTTCTGGTAACAACCACATTAGGATAGCGATCCACCCATTTAAAGCCGCAATGATAATTAGAATCATCTAAATATTCTGCATAAGCAGAATCAAATACAACAAGCACATGACTTGGTATGCGTTTTAACAATTCTTCGACTTCATCATTGGTCAAGTAATGGGCGATGGGATTGCCGGGATGATCGAGGTAAAATATTTTTGTTTTTGGAGTAACGAGATTTAATACGTCTTCAACATTTAGCCTGAAGTCGATTCTCGGCACTTCTACAGGCACACCGCCCATTACAAGAGTAGCAATTTTATAAACACCAAAACCATGCTGAGAAATAAGAACTTCATCACCTGGCTGCACAAAGGCACGCGCCAAAAGATGCAAAATATCTTCAGAGCCATTTCCCGTTACAATCCAAGAAGGATCAAGATCATGAGCTCTCCCAAGCGCTGCTCTCAGATCATTGGCTGCACCGCTTGGATAGCAATGGATCCGATTTGTATAATTGTTGACAACTTCTTTAACTTTTTCAGAAGGACCGTAGGGATTTTCGTTAGAGGCGAGCACAACACGACGAGTAAAACCTGGAGGTGTTACATCTCCTCCGATGTAGGGAGAAATTGAATAAATCGATTCGCTGGAGTGCGGAAAACTCATTTACATCTTAACTTAAAACCTTAGTAACATTTAGCATATTTGATGGGGGGTTTCAAATGATGGGAAAGTTCCTCTCGAAAACACTGAAAAGAAATTTTGGTGACAGTAGCATTCATGTTACTAAATAAAAAATTCATAAATTATTTTTAAAAATTTCATTGAAAATAGTTAACAACAACACTATGTATAAAAAAAATCAAAAAACCAATAATCATGACAATAAATTTAAGAAAAATTATTTTAGGAATTTTAGTAACAATAGGAAGCTTAGCGTTTTGCGCTAATGATGCTGAGGATGAAAATCCCCTTGATACAAGTTTTGAAACAATCACAACGCATGCTGATTATGAACACGCCCTCACACATATTATTCCGCAGGCTGTATTTCATGATTTGGTTGCAACAAAAATTGTTGAAGGAAACCCTGTAACCAGCCTTATTTATCAAAGAGATTGCGTAGAAAATCTTACAAGAAATCTTTTGAATATGGCTTTTTTGTTTCCCGATGGTGAACTAAGACCAGGCGCTCAAGAAAAAATCTTAGAAAGCCCTGCTCTAACTTCGTATTATCTTGAGCACTCAGGTGAAGAATTAATCTCTAGCGCCCCTGAATTAGGCAGGGAATGGCTGGAAAAAACCATTGGCTTTGAAGCTTTTGGTGTAAAATACGCACAAGATAACAGAGAACTGCTAACCGGTATTGATAACATTCTAGCGCTTATGGACGGCTTCATACCAAGCCTTAGAAACGGCGGATCGCTACCCGGATACACTGAAAATCAATACAGAGCTTATAGATTAAATAAGCTGTGTAAATATTTAAGCACAGGGACTATAGATATAAAATTCAATCCAAAAAGTGTTCAAAATTATGAAGATGCAAAATTGACATTTATCATTAAGGGAGGGCCAAAAAAGCAAAAAGAGAACGTAACCCTTCTTATTGCCCAAGAACATGTTTGCATTAGACATAGAGATGAAATAGCGTATTAGTTCAGTATTGTTCTCACACAAAATTTGAGAATACGTATGGATTTTTAACGATTTTTATATAATCATTATAGTAATCAATACCAGTAACTATTTTGATGAAACAAAAGATTTTCGTTTTTTTCTGTTTTTTTATTAGCAATTTATGCTCAACTCCTAATTTGCAAACATCTAATCTGACAGGAATATACGTAAGGTGCGCTAAAAAAAATCTTTCTTACGCTACAGCCATCCAGTTACTGCAAGACGGTACTATAAAAAAAATACGTACAGAGCCTCCTTTTGTAAGAAATTACACATACAACACAGTAATTCCAACTTCTGCTATGCCGCCAGCTGTAATAGAATCTGCTTCTACTGCATCAGCGGCAGAAGAGCAAAAATTAGGTGCGATGGAATCAATTGGTTCTTTAGATTCTATAAAATCTTTTTTCCCCACGTTCTTTTATAAAAATCTCAAAAGTCATGCTCGGTATATTAGCAACGTATTAGTGCCTCAGAGAAAAATAGCTAAACTAATATTTTTTCTTTTCCCATCACATAATGGAGAGTTCAAAGTTAACAATCTTTCCAGTTGTTTTCTAGGCACCTCTTTTGGGGCTGCCATTATAAAACATATCCTAAATACTTTAACTTCTGAAACACCAGGCGAAGCAACTGATGCACGAATAATACTTGAAAGTCTTGAAATTGCGGAAGCCTTTGAAACCAGCATGTCAACAAAAAGGAGAAAGTCGATCCAAGCAGAATTAGCCGAATTCTTACAAACTTTAAGAGAAGCTATAGATGAATGCCGTTCGTTAGATATTCCGAATAGAAATCTGCCAATCAATATTTTAATAAGCTATCTGTGGGAAAAATCCAAAACTTATGAAGAAGCGATAAGGGGCTTAACCATTTACCCCGAAATAGAAGAAGTGGCATATACCCAAGCAGATGTAATTCGAGAAGCTGAAATTATTGGGCAATTAAAAGAATCAGACCCATCCAAAATTTTTCCCCCTATACTGGATAAAGTTGTTCTTAAATTTGGCGAAATACAGCATGCAGATTGCGCTGAAGTTACGGTTAGAAATTTCTTAAATTTAATTCTTCTAAATGCAAATGGTAGTGTTAAAGATGAATTTGTTTATTTAGTAAGCAACTCTTCCTTTTTAAGCGGCTTGTATAGCTTAACAAACTTCAGTAACAACCTATTAAACGATGAGGAAAAAGCTCGTCAATGGCATGAAGCCCTAATGTCTATTGGCGTTATATGTACCCCAGCAAATCCTGAAACAGAAATGGAAACAGGCTTTGATAACTTTATTTCCACCCTGAATAAAATTTTAAAAATAACAACTATCACTGACACTATTGAGGATCAACTTGACACAATTTGCAGAACACTATCAGACGAGAATACAATAATTGATTGGTATAAAGATTCTGGTGCAAAAGGGACTATATATTATTCGGATAGGGTAATCATTTCTATGCGAACATCGAGAAAAACAAAAAGATTTAGTATTAATCAAAGCGTAGGACACGCTTACATTGCTTTTTAATCTTTTTCGGTTTTATATTTTATTTCAGCTAAATCTTTTTGCAAATTCTGAAAAGCCATCGAGTGTTGTGGCAAAGCGCTTTTGATCATCAGGATTTGTAAAACCTTCCTCGTTTAAAGCTTCATGCGCCACACCAAGACTAAACATGTCAGGATATACATAGTTACCAAGACCTTCTAAAGGAATACGTGTTTGCCAAAGCCCACGAATTCCCGCAATTGGGCCCATGGACGCAGCTAAAAGAAGTATTGGCTTTTTTCTAAAAGGCATGGGACGAACACGTGATACCCAGTCAATTGTATTTTTTAAAACGCCAGAAATAGAATAGTTATATTCGGGACTTGCGATGATGATCGCTTGTGCTTGTTCTATCTTTTGAGAGAGCTTTTGCACGCCATCCGGTATTCCAACTGCTTCAATATCACCGCTATATAGGGGGATATTATACTGATTGAGATCTACGATGGCTGATAATGGTGATCCTGTATGCTTTGCTGCCAGTTGAAGAAGTTGTGTATTAAGGGATTCTTTGCGCAAAGAGCCTGAAAGAAAGAGATATTGCATATTTGATGTACATGGTTAACTGATTTCCTAGTGTACAAAATAATTAAAATTTTACAAAATGACAAATTTTCATGTATAATTTGACTATAGCTTTATTAAAAGTACTGTATGGATATTACCAAAGTTGCAACCTACGGTGTAAAAAGTACAAGTCCAAAAAAGCTTGAAAAAGTTGCAAACAGTGAAAAGTTTTCTTTGGAAGAAAGTGCCGAGGTTATTAAAGCACTGACACCGAGCGAGATTAAGCTTGGCTCAATTGATGCCTTGTTTTTAAATCTAGACAGTAGACGAAAAAGCCAACGACAGGCTGTTAAAAAAGGGGACGAGCTCTTAAAACAACTTGATGAATTACGACTTAATATTATTAGCGGCAGCATTCCTAAACAAGTATTGCAGAATATTTCATTAGCATTAAAAGAACAAGTAGATGCAACCATCGATGACAAATTGCGGAATCTCCTTTTAGAAATAGAAACAAGGGCTGCAGTTGAACTTGCAAAGCTTGAGAGATAAATAAGTATTTATTGCGGAATACCTCTTATTTTTGGATATTTATGTTGAATTTTTTGATTTTTTAACGTATAAGTTCATCTTTTAGACTAATCAAATACCTTTAAAACTTTTTATGTTTAGAATTCTATTTGCCTCACTTCTTTTTTCTTCTGTACTTTCTTCATGCATGTCTTACAAAGAATATGAAGCGCTTGAAAGAAAAGCTCACGAATATACCTTACGAGATACTCAGACGCAAAAAAACTGGGAGGGATCATTCCAAACTTCCATCGGGATTATTGAGCATACGAACGACTTAATAACTGTAAGAACCTCTACTAAAACTCTATCCGCCAAAGCAATTTATCTGGAAGAGATCGATGATGTAATGCTTACTCACCCCCTGGATATAAAGCATTGGCTTAACCGGAATGAGTTTCTGTGCGAACTGATTCATGCTGGAATTTATGAACCAAAAACAGACGAAGAAAAAGCTATATATGAATCAGTCAGAAAAAGAGCAACCAATACGATAGAAAACATAGGGAAATGGCGTTATGCGATAAATATTGAACATTGTCTCGCTATACCTATGATAAGAACCAGGACTCAACAAATTTATTACCATCTATGCTGCGAAATTGCACATGACGATGATGGTTCTTATTCCTTTTATAATACGAATGCAGAGTATATTTTTGGAACATCTTCCTTTACTGTACATTGCCGCGATGGTAAAAAAATTTGTTTTTACGAACAGCTAACACATCGCATGTTCGTTGATAGATTAGCTGAAGCATATCTATATACATTGCCTGAAGATCGGTTCTTTTCTCTCCCTGGAAAAGGTAACGACATAGACAAATACGGATATGTTGAAAAATTTCTCCCGCAAGAAACGATTTTCCTATCAAGAAGCAAACAATTAAAATGCTACAGAACATTAAATATTGAAGTAACCAGAGAAAATTTAAATGCTCTTAATCCAAAGAGTTCGTTTGGCTGTGGCTGCGTTTTTTATGTAAAAAGTAAAAAATCTTCAGATTTTTATCCTTTCTGTCCTAAGGGCGATTATCTAACATCCATTAGCTTAACTTCTTTGCCGTATTTGGGTAGTAAGCTAAAAACAGTAAAATTATTGGAATATTTTCCGACACAGGAAATAACTACACAGGCACGTACTAAGAAACAAAATGCTATAAATCCTTTGCCATGTCTCGAAGAAGCGAAAACGGAGACACCAGAAGACATGGCTATAGCACCGCCTATTAAAGAAAAGCCATCACGTAGAAACATATTATGGCAACTAGTTCCATTTCTTCGTAACAATTAACAAATAATTTTTTGAGAAGAAATCGCCTCGTCGTAGCGTTTTCCAAGATAAAGAGCGACTAAAAGGCAACCCATAACAATTGGGAAACCTAGTATTCCTGCTAGCATCAAATAATATGATTTCCCGACAAGAGCACCAAAAATAGACTGTAATGGTTGTAAAGACATATTAAATAAAGCCCCTATTTCCTTTGAAGCGCGTGAACCAAATGTTTCTATCCATGCTTGCGCTTTAAAGCGAGCTTGGGTTGTGGTGGGAATATAAAGTTGCTTTAGAGCAGGACCATTTAGCGCATAATTAAGGGATTTCGAAATAACCATCAATACAAAAAGAAAAGAGAGAGAATCAAGCATTAAAAAGCCCAGCAGTGATACGGCCAAAAGAACTGGCATACACGTAAGAGCTACTCTTAATCCTAAAAAGCGCGTAATGTTACTAATACCAAACAGTAAAAAAAACATTGTAATTGCATTAATGCTTGAGGCATACATGCTTAGATAGTTGCTAAGTGAAACACCTGAATAAGCCGTACCAGCGGCAATTTTAAAGTTAAAATCGAATATGGTAACGAGAAACTCATAAATAAAAATTAAGGAAAAAATTCCTAATAAATAGCGCTTTGAAAGCAGAAGTTTTAAACCATCAAGAAGTTGTGGCTTTGTGATTTTCTGCTCTTTAGAATATTTTTTATGTCCAAACGAAGCCAGAAGTGATGCTGGTGTTATGCGCAAGAAATATTTCACGAAAGGCACAATACAAAGACACAGCACACCAAGAATTGTCATCGAAAGCATATCGCTTTGCAGATGAAGATAATAAGGAAGGCTTGCTATAAAGGGAAAAAGAATTCCACCCAACTGGCCAACAGCAACAATAAATGGAAAACCTTTTTTAGCAGATATTGGATCTGTTGTGTCCGCAGCAAAGGCCCAAAATAAGGCAACCATTAGAGTGCCAAAACTATCAACAAAAACATACCAGAGATAGCCAAGAGATTTTAAAAAAAACGATGTAGAAATTACTTCTTTAGGTAACGTTTCCGCTATACCTAGAACAACACTAAAACACAAAGTACTAACTCCATAAAAAGTTGGTAAAAGCACTAGCATCTTTTCTCGCGAAAATTTTTCTAAGAGCTTCGAATAAAATATAACTGCAAAAAACAAAGAAAAAACTGCCACTGTTTCTGCATATGGTAAGTGCATTTTATCAACGATTTGGATAAAGATAGAATCTTTTAAAGAGCGTAAGGCCCAGTATGTGCCGGTAATAAGAGCAAAGATACAGCCCAAGCATAAAAATTTTTTAAACTCTTGTTCTTCAAAATCACCAAAGCTAAAACGACAAAGGCGAATGAAAAAGTGAAAAAATTTTTGAGGAAAATGCATGGCTATTCAGACTCTATTTTCGTAAGGATAGTTTAGCACATTGTGAAATTTTCTTAAGGAATAAACTCCCCAAAGAAATGCTTTGGGGGAGTTATTAAAATGTTTTATTTTGCTACAGAGCCTTCAGGATTATATTTAGCATAAGACTTTATTCCCCATTCTTTATAGGTTATGCCTGGTTCATAGCGATCTGCGTATTTTGCTATAATGTCTGGATTCGTGCAATTCAGCTGTGTATCGTTTGGAGGATCAAAAAATACCGCCATTGCATAACGCTCAAAACCACTAGGCGCTTTTTGTACCCAATGTTCGGTTGCGCGCATCTCTCCATTAGCCATTAACTCCCGAAATTCACCCATTTGAAACAGCAGAACATTCCTGCGAGGAGCAACTGGTATACCTTCAATATAAAGGCCGCTACCTTCTGGTCTATCTACTATTTCACCCGCTTCATTATAGTATACTTCTGGGCAAAGACCTGTTAACAAACCATGATCACAGTGCTTACCGCACCAGTTTGGATTACCATCATCTTCACCTTCTGGCACAGCTTTGTAATGGAGCATCCGGCCTAGCGCTTGGATATCATCATGGAACCCGATCAAAGGAAGAATTTCTTGTGCAACATTTAAAACAATGGTTGCAACAGCTTGATATGCATCTCTGAGTTCCGGAACAAGTTCGTCAGGCCATACGTTAGTTGATTCATTGGGAACTTTTGCATAATAGGAACCTTTGTAAGTATCTAGCTTTCCATTAAATGTTTCAACACCGCTTGACCAACCATTTCCAGAGTAATCTTGTGGTGTGCATGTTGCCTGCTGTTCAGGAGAAAGCGCCGTAAATTTTCTAGCAGCACTTAGAAAATTCTCATATGCTTCTTCAAATCCAGGAACATTTTCAATGGCAATGTAACCAACCCTATGGAATTCTTCGACCATTGTGACGCTTAATTCAGCTAATTGGGAATAAGGAAGCAATCTAATCGTATTTCCCTCTGGCACGCCTTCATCCATCGCTACTGTTACATTTTGCAGCGACAGCATAATTATTGCTGCGAATAAAAATTTAATTTTTTGTTTCATCAAATGACCTTTCCTGAAACTTTTTAACTACTTAAAAACGCTAGCAGGTGATTTTTAAGATTTCTATAGAATTTTAGAAAAAATTTAACTTTCCCCAAAAATCAACGTCTCAAGGCATGGATTTACCCAAAAATAAAAGGATTTGCACTAAGATTTTCCATGCTATAGTTAATTTTAGTCAAATTAGTTATATATACCTTTGAGCGAACCGTTAGAAGCCTTCCTATCGTCTTTAGGTCCTGATTTACAACGCGTTGATTCAGCAACGAATCCAAAAAGTATTATCGTATTTCCTGCCAGCATTGTTCGCGTGCTTATGTTGTTGCGTGATCACCCTAAAATGAAATTTCTGCAGCTAATTGATTTAGCTGGCGTTGATTTTCCTGATCAACCGATGAGATTTCATTTGGTGTATCAGCTGTTAAGCCATCCAACCAATCAGCGCCTCATGGTGAAAATTCATACTGATGGATCGGTTGCTATTCCTTCGGTTATTAATGTTTTTCCAAATGCAAATTGGTATGAGCGTGAAATCTGGGATATGTTTGGCGTTCCTTTTGATAATCATCCAGATTTAAGGCGCATTCTAACCGATTACAATTTTACCGGGCATCCTTTGCGTAAAGACTTTCCACTTTCAGGGCATAACGAAGTTACCTACAACGAAGAACTTGGAAAAGTTGAATACAAAAAATTAGATTTGCAACAACAGTACCGAACATTTGATTTTTTGAGTCCTTGGGAAGGTGATTGGGAATCCCTTTTAAAACAAGAGCATGAGGCTCATCAGGAATGAATAATAAATACACCATCAACTTTGGCCCTCAACATCCTGCTGCTCATGGTGTGTTGCGTTTGGTTTTAGATTTGGATGGAGAAGTTGTAGAGCGCGCTGACCCTCACATTGGATTTTTACATCGAGGTACCGAAAAACTTATTGAGCATAAAACTTACCTTCAAGCAATTCCTTACTTCGATCGCCTTGATTATGTTTCACCGATGAATCAAGAACATGCTTTTGTGCTTGCCGTTGAAAAATTATTAGATATAACGGCACCAAAACGCGCACAATATATACGCGTATTATTTAGTGAGCTTACACGCATAGCAAACCATTTATTAAACATTGGCACTTTTGTGCTTGATGTCGGAGGAATGACGCCTTTTTTATGGGCATTTGAAGAGCGTGAAGTGATTATGGGTTTTTATGAAAAAGCCAGTGGCGCACGTCTTCATGCTGCATATTTTAGACCCGGTGGCGTTCAACAAGACTTGAAGCAAAATCTGTTAGATGAGATTTATCATTTTGCCACGCGATTTCCTGCTGTTATTGATGATATCGAAAGCCTTGTCACTAATAATCGTATTTTTAAACAGCGTACGGTTGATATTGGCGTTATCAACAAAAAAGATGCAATTGCATGGGGGCTTTCTGGGCCTATGCTTAGAGCATCTGGCGTTGCATGGGATTTAAGAAAATCTCAGCCATGTGAAGTATATGAAGAATTAAATTTTGATATTCCAATAGGGAAGCATGGCGATTGCTATGATCGCTATTTAGTACGCATTGCTGAAATGCGTGAATCAGTTAAACTAATTCTACAGTGCTTGGAAAAAATGCCTAAAGGAGCTGTTGTTTATGATAACAAAAAGATTGCCCCTCCTAAACGTAATGATATGAAAACTTCAATGGAAGCACTTATTCATCACTTCAAGCTTTATACTGAAGGATTCCATGTACCGAAAGGTGAAATTTATACTGCTATTGAAGCACCAAAAGGCGAGTTCGGTGTGTACTTAATTGCGGATGGCACGAACAAACCTTACCGATGCAAAATACGCGCACCGGGATTTGCTTTTTTGCAAGCACTTGATTATATGGGTCGGGGACATTTGTTGTCCGATATCGTTGCTATTTTAGGATCAATGGACATTGTTTTTGGGGAGATTGATCGGTAATGGGATTTGCATTTACAAAAAAAAATCTTGCAATTATTGAAGGTATTTTAAAAAAATACCCCGAAGATCGTAAAACCAGTGCTGTTCTTCCTTTGCTTGATTTAGCACAACGACAAAATGATGGATGGTTAAGTCCAGATGCTATTGAAGCCGTTGCTAACTTTCTTAATATGCCAGAGATTCGAGTTTTTGAAGTCGCAAGTTTTTACAACATGTTTAATCTTAAACCTGTTGGGAAATACCATGTGCAAATTTGCGGCACAACACCTTGTATGCTGAGAGATTCAGAAAACATTATTAAAACCTGCGAAAATGAACTTGGTATCAAAATTGGCGAAACTACAAAAGATTCTCTGTTTACTTTATCAGAAGTGGAATGTTTAGGTGCTTGTGTAAATGCGCCCGTGATTCAAATTAATGATGATTTTTATGAAGATTTATCACCAGAATCAGTAAAAGAAATTTTTCAAAAAATTAAAGACGGCAAAAAGCTAAAGATTGGATCACAAATGAATCGTCAGTGCTCAAAGGCGACGTCATGCTAAAGGCCCAAGATCGCATATTTTCTAATTTATATGGTGAAAAACCATGGAATTTAAAAACATCACAATCACGAGGCGATTGGGATAATACAAAAAAATTTATTCAAAAGGGGCGAGATTGGATTACTCAAGAAATTCAAGCAAGTGGTCTTAGAGGTCGCGGAGGTGCTGGATTTTCAACGGGCAAAAAATGGTCATTTATGCCAAAAGACATTGAAAAGCCGCATTACTTATTGGTGAATGCAGATGAAAGTGAACCAGGGACTTGCAAAGATCGCGATATATTACGTAATGAACCACATAAATTGTTGGAGGGTATTGCTCTTGCAAGCTGCGCTGTAGGAGCGCATGTTGCCTATATTTATGTACGCGGCGAATATTTTCGTGAAACTGAAACATTACAAGCCGCTATTGATGAAGCTTATGAAGCAGGTTTTTTTGGAAAAAAATCAGAAAAAACAATTGGTTGGAATTTGGATGTTTATATCCATAGAGGAGCTGGGGCTTATATTTGTGGAGAAGAATCTGCCTTGATGGAAAGCTTGGAAGGCAAAAAAGGATTTCCAAGAATAAAACCGCCTTTCCCAGCACAATCTGGTTTGTATGGATGTCCAACTACCATTAACAACGTAGAATCCATTGCTGTAGTTGCGACCATATTAAGACGGGGCGCAAATTGGTTTGCAAATCTTGGCCGACCTAACAACACGGGTACAAAAATTTTTTGCATCTCTGGACATGTTAATAATCCTTGTAACGTAGAAGAAGAAATGGGGATTCCCTTACGTGAATTAATTGAAAAGCATGCTGGAGGAGTTCGTGGGGGATGGAATAATTTAAAGGCAGTTATTCCTGGAGGATCATCTGTTCCTCTTTTACCTAAATCCATTTGTGATGACGTACTCATGGATTTTGATTCGCTGCATGATGTACAAAGTGGATTAGGCACAGCTGCTGTCATTGTCATGGATGAATCAACGGATATTATTAAAGCAATAGCAAGATTATCAAAATTTTATATGCATGAAAGTTGCGGGCAATGCTCACCTTGTCGTGAAGGATCTGGGTGGGTATGGCGGATGATGGAGAGACTTGTCAAAGGACAAGCAGAAACTCACGATATTGACTTATTACATCAAGTTTCAAAGCAAATCGAAGGGCATACTATATGTGCTTTTGGCGACACGATTGCGTGGCCTGTTCAGGGATTAATTCGCCATTTTCGCCATGAAATAGAAGCACGTATCGCAAGAGGTAATTCATGATGGTAAAACTAACTATTGATGGAAAAGAAATCGACGTTGCAGAAGGTACAAGTATTTTAAAAGCATGCGAAAAAGTCCATAAAGAAATCCCTGTATTTTGTTATCACCCCCGCCTAAGCGTAGCTGGAAACTGCCGCATGTGCTTGGTGGAAGTAGAGCATTCAAAAAAACCTATCGCATCGTGTGCAACACCAGTGGCAGAAGGAATGGTCGTTCATACAAACACACCGATGGTAGAAGAATCTCGTAAAGGTGTTCTCGAATTATTGCTTATTAACCATCCCCTTGATTGCCCTATTTGTGATCAAGGCGGTGAATGTGACCTTCAAGATATCACCATAAATTACGGATCAGGAAGTAGCCGATATCAATTTTATAAAAGGGCCGTTGGCAACAAATACATGGGCCCATTCATCAAAACAATTATGAACCGATGCATTCATTGCACAAGATGCACGCGCTTTGCAACAGAAGTAGCAGGCGTTGAAGAAATTGGCACACAAGGTCGTGGTGAAGATACGGAAATTATTAGCTATTTAGAAAAAGCCATTTCTTCTGAATTATCGGGAAACATGATTGACATTTGCCCTGTTGGAGCACTTACAAATAAGCCATACGCCTTTCATGGCAGGCCTTGGGAATTAAGACACACCAACTCCATTGACGTGTTGGATGCAGTAGGCAGTAACATTCGTATTGATACGCGTGATAATGAAGTTATGCGTATCATGCCCCGCCTTAATGAAGACATTAATGAAGAATGGATTAGTGACAAGACTCGTTTTGCTTATGATGGACTTTCCTATCAACGACTTGATAAACCATATATTCGTAAAAATAAAAAATTAGTTCCTTGCAGCTGGGATGAAGCATTCAGCACCATTGCTAGAAAAATTAAAAAGTTAGATGCGGAAGAAATGGCTGCTCTTGCTGGAGATTTAAGTGATCAAGAAAGTCAGTTAGCCCTTAGAATGCTTTTGGATAGGTTAAATATACGAAATAGAGACTGTCGTGTTGATGGAGCCATGATTCCTTTTGATCATCGAAGTCATTATATATTTAATACAACCATCAATGGATTAGAACATTGTGATGCGGTGCTTTTAATCGGATGTAATCCACGTTTAGAAGCAACGATAGTCAATGCACGTTTGCGAAAAGCTGTTACTAAAAACCATTGTGTTATAGGCTTGATAGGTGAGCCAGTGGATCTGACCTATCCTTATGAACCTTTAGGTAACACACCAGATACACTTGAAGAAATTATTAAGGGTTCTCATCCTTTTTCTAAAACGCTTAAAGCAGCAAAAAATCCTGCCGTTATTGTTGGGGTACATTGCTTTGCAGAAAAGAATACCAATCTTATTTTTTCTTATCTTAATACGCTGCATAAAAAATTTAATGCAACAATTAATATTCTCCACACAGCAGCAGGACGAGTCGGAGGATTAGATGCTGGTTTTGTTCCAGGGCCTGAGGGCAAAAATTTTCTAGAAATTATTGAAAGCGCAAAGGCTGGAGATGTAAAACTTTTATACTTATTGAATGTTGATATTGATGCTAATTTTGGTGATGCTTTTGTTATTTATCAAGGACATCATGGAGACAAAGGAGCCCATAGAGCAGACGTTATTTTGCCTGGCGCTGCTTTTTCTGAAAAAGTTGCAACTTATGTAAATATGGAAGGAAGAAGCCAACGCACAGATAAAGCTATTGCTGCACCTGGTGAAGCAAAAGAAGATTGGAAAATTATTCGAGCGCTTTCTAAATGGGTAGGAGAAACGTTACCTTTTGATACATTGAATCAATTACAAGAATTACTTCCCCAGCCTGATGAAGCTGTACCTTTTGAGCCATTCAACGTAGCATCAACAAAGGGAAAAAATTTGCATTTTAAATCTGTTACAATGAATTACTATATGCACGACGTCATTAGCCGTCATTCTATTAACATGGCAAATGCGGTTCGTGAAATTCAGGAGCACCATCGTGGAACTCTTTAATATCTCTTTTTTAGATTTACTTTTCTATCTATGGGATTTATTACCTGAAATTTTATGGATTGCTCTTAAGTGTATCGCTATTATTTTACCTCTTTTATTAACAGTTGCTTACTTAACCTATGCAGAACGAAAAATTATTGGAGCCATGCAACTTCGTGTTGGCCCTAACATGGTGGGGCCTTTTGGGCTATTACAACCTTTTGCAGATGCTATAAAGCTTTTAAATAAAGAAATCATTATCCCATCAGCTGCTAATAAAACCTTATTTATTTTAGCTCCTATTCTAACTTTCGGATTTAGTTTAGCTGCTTGGGCAGTCATTCCTTTTGCTGAAGGGGTTGTCATTGCTGATATTAATGTTGGAATTTTGTATTTGTTTGCCACATCTTGTTTAGCGGTATATGGTATCATGCTGGCTGGATGGGCAAGCAATTCAAAATACGCGTTTCTTGGAGCCATGCGTTCAGCTGCGCAAATGATTTCGTATGAAGTTTCACTGGGTCTTGTTATTATCACTGTTCTAATCAAAGTCGGATCTTTAAACATATCGGCCATTATCAAAGCCCAGCAAGACACATGGTTTATTCTGACACTTTTTCCGATGTGGGTTATTTTCTTTATTTCATCTTTAGCTGAAGCTAACCGTACTCCGTTTGATTTGCCTGAAGCAGAAGCTGAATTGGTAGCTGGGTATCACGTGGAATACTCATCTTTTTCTTTTGCACTGTTTTTTCTTGGCGAATATGCAAACATGATTCTATTAAGCGCACTAAATGTTATTCTTTTTTTTGGCGGATGGTATCCACCTTTTAATATAGATATATTCCAAGCTATACCAGGGTATGTATGGTTTGCACTCAAAATTTCTTTCTTTTTATTTTTATTCGTTTGGATTCGAGCAAGCTTGCCTCGCTATCGGTATGATCAATTAATGCGATTAGGCTGGAAGATTTTCTTGCCCATATCCTTAATCGCAGTGGTATTAGTTGCGGCACTCAAACTCTTGCAGGTTGAAACTATATGATGTTAGAGCACGTTGAAAAACTCAAAAATTTCCTTAAGAAGATTGTCCTTTATGACGTTCTGATCGGTATGAGCACTACTTTTAGATATATGCTTAAAAGAAAAGTAACAGTTCAGTACCCTTTTGAAAAAATCGAGCAAAGTCCAAAATTCCGTGGAGAACATGCACTAAGACGTTATCCCAATGGTGAAGAACGTTGTATTGCTTGCAAACTATGTGAAGCTGTTTGTCCCGCACAGGCTATCTTTATCGAATCAGAACCTAGAGAAGATGGCAGCCGAAAAGCTACGCGTTATGATATTGATATGACAAAATGTATCTATTGTGGTCTTTGTCAAGAAGCCTGTCCTGTCGATGCTATAGTTGAAGGACCAAATTTTGAATTTTCAACGTATACGCATGAAGAACTTATTTTCGATAAAGAACATCTACTTAAAAATGGCGAGATATGGGAAAGTGCATTAGCTGAAAATCTCAAAAAAAATGAGGAGTCACTATAAATGGGTGAAAGCATTTTGTATTTAATTTTTGTATTGGGAATGTTGGGATCAGCAACAGCAGCTATTTTCGTGAGGACACCTATACACAGCCTTTTATTACTAATCATGACCTTCTTTAATACCGCTGGTTTATTTTTAGTCTGGGGAGCTGAATTTCTAGCAATGGCACTTCTTATAATCTATATAGGTGCTGTAGCTGTTTTATTTTTGTTTGTCGTTATGATGCTAGATATTGACCAACGAAAAACCAAGTTTAAATTCAGCAGATATACGGGATTCAGTTGTGTTTTAGCATTAATTATGTTTGTAGAACTTGTAATCATCGTACTACCTTGGAAGACATGGGAAAAAGCGATAGATGTCATTGCCCTTCCTATTCCACAAATGCTTACGAATGCGAACGCTATCGGAAACTGTTTATACACCCAGTATTTCTATATTTTTCAATTATCGGGTTTAATATTTCTCATAGCGATGGTGGGAGCTATTCTTTTAACGAAACGAGAACGTCCTTCTATTAAGCAAAATACTAAACAACAAATTTCTAGAAAACCTTCAGAAACACTAGAAATGGTTAAAGTACCTTTTCATGAAGGAATTGATATATGAGTCATCTTCTTGTTTTAATTCCATCTATATATTTATTTTGTTTGGGATTATTCGGCATATATCATCGCAATCATAATCTTATTTTAGTGTTATTATCCATTGAGATTATGCTATTAGGCATTAATGTTAATTTCGTAGGATTTTCTTGCCTTTTAAAAGATTTAGACGGGCAAATTTTTTCATTTTTTATTTTAGCAACTTCTGCCGCTGAAATTGCCATTGGATTGGCTTTGATAGTACTCTATTATCGTAGTCGTGGTAGTATATATTTAGATACAATGAATCAAATTAAGGAGTAACGTTTTATGTGGTACTTACAACTTCTTCTAAGTTTCTTTCTATTTTTAGGATGTGAAAAATCCTCAGAAAAAAATGCAGAAAATAAGAGTGATACTGTGTTGAATATAGCTGTTTCAAGCGATTACCCTCCTTTCATTTATAATAAAGATAATAAATTAGAAGGTTTCGAAATTGAAATCATTAATATTATTGCTAAAAGCTTAAACAAAACCATACATTTCCATGACATATCATTTGAAGGCCTCTTGCAGACTGTCGCTGAAAAACAGGTAGATGGAGCGATTGCGACTATTTCGAAAACTCCAGAACGTGAAAAAAATTTAGATTTTACAATACCCTATCACCGTTCTATAACCGTTATTGTTGTTCCTTTTGCAACCTCTATTAATAAGCTTGAAGATGTAGAGGGTAAGATTGTCGGCGTAGAAGCTGGCACCACTTATGAGCATGAATTAATTAATAGGCATTATAATGTACAGTTATTAAAGAGAACAAAATTTTCAGAATTATTGCCTGCGCTGCATGATGGTAAGTGCCAAGCAATCGTTACGGGGTATTCTGAAGCTTATGAACTACAAAATTTAAATCCTAATTTAAAGATTATCCCTATAGAGGATAGTGTATCGCAATTCTCCATAGCTCTACCAAAAGGTTCTCCTTTACTTGAACCTATTAATAAAAAACTACAAGAAATGATACAAAATGGAGATATACAAGCTCTTGAACGGCAATATTTCAAAAAAATTGCTGTGCCTGCCGTCAATTAAAAATCTTCTTGATGATCTTACTCTGTTCATAAGGACAAATGATGCAAGGAAATTTTAATAAATACCTTAGTCTCGCCGCAGAAGTATATGATCTTGATAATCCTTCTCTACCGGTGGATGCGTATAATTTCTATCGTCATTATCTTCAAAATGCTCAAGAGCCTATACTTGAACCAATGTGTGGAACAGGAAGATTCTTATTGACTTTCCTTGAAGAAGGATTTGATATTCATGGTTTCGATGCAAGCGAGTATATGCTAGCCGCACTTTATGCTAAAGCAAAAGCTCGAAAGCTCCATATCGGAAATATCTGGGCTGGATTTGCTGAAAATCTAGACAGAGATGAACGTTATGGCCTTATTTTTATTCCTAGCGGATCATTCGGTTTTGTAATTGATGATATTGCCGTAAAGAAAACCCTTAAAACTTTTCATCAGCATCTAAAAGAAGGGGGAAAGTTGGTGCTTGAAGTAAGAACCTCTCATGCTGTACCCCCACTTGGGATTTGGAAAGGGAAAAGATTCAGAAGAGAAGATGGAAAAATGCTTATTTATTCATTATGCACGGCTTTAGAAGGGAATATTTTTGTCCCTTTTGCTCGTTTTGAATTGGTAGATCAGCATCATGTTATTCAAACAGAAGTAGAAGAATTCAAAGTGCGTATTTATGAACCTGAGGAAATGTGTGAACTTTTAAAGGAAGTTGGATTTAAGAATATTCGTACTGTTAAAGCTTTTTATAACAACCAAGATCCTGAAGAAAATGCCAAAACAATTATTTATGAAGCTGAAAAAACAGATTAATTCTTATATTTACATTATTCAGGCATCCCGCTAATTAAAAATTTTTTATCTAAAATTCTTTTAAAAGATTAGCTTTTCAAGCATTTTTTGCCTATGAAAAAAATATTTAGGCAAAATTTGCCGACTTGTTAACCAATTATTTAATTCTTTCAGACTAACTTAGGGTAATACACAAGGATATCGAGTTTAGTCTTGAACGAAATATTGCAACGCTTTGGCATTGGACGTCTAGTAACCATGGCTGGAATAGGCCTAGGGTTAATGATTTTCTTTGGTTACATCATGGTGCGTGCCAATCAAACTGAAATGGCCTTGCTTTATAGTCAAATTGAGCCAGCAGAAGGTGGCCGTATTATTGAAAGACTAAAATCAATGGGCACTCCTTTTGAAGTTAAAGGAGACGGCACTCAAATTTATGCACCTTCTACTGATATTGCTAAATTACGCATGGAGCTAGCACAGAATGGAATGCCCTCTGGAGGAACCGTCGGTTACGAGATTTTTGACAAACAAGATATTTTAGGAACAACAAATGCTTTGCTAGGAATTAACCAAATAAGGGCTCTAGAAGGAGAGCTTGGGAAATCTGTTCAAACCATTCAAGGCATTCAAAGCGCTCGCGTTCATTTAGTGATCCCTAAACGCGAACTCTTCAGCGAAAATAAGCAAGAGCCATCTGCTTCTGTTATGGTTAGATTAAAAGGAACCTCAGCTCTTTCTGCAACACAAGTACAATCGATCCGCTACTTAGTTGCATCTGCGGTGCCAAGTTTGACCTTAGATCATGTTTCAATTGTGGATGATCGAGGAAATCTATTAGCGCGCGGGAAAGAAATGAATAAGGCAGATTCAAATCTCTCTCTGCAGCAAACTGCTCAGCAAGAATATGAACAACGCATAGCAAGAGCTATTGAATCATTACTTGATAGAACGCTTGGCGCTAATAAGACACGCGCTGAAGTTTCTGTTGATTTAGATTTTGATCAAGTCTCCTCAACCTCCGTGCTGTTTGATCCAGATGGGCAAGTAATTAGAAGCCAAACAATCACAGACGAAGGAACAAATTCAAATGAAAATAGTCTTATAGGCGGTGATTCTGTTTCCATACAAAACACACTTCCAACCAAAAATAATTCTGGCGAGGGAGATCAAAAAGGACAAAATAATAATCATTCAAGTAATTCAGAGGAAAGCATTAACTATGAAATTTCTCATTCGACAAAAACGTACGTTAAAGAATTAGGCACCATACGACGTTTATCAATAGCGGTTATGGTAGACGGTACCTACAAGAAAAATGAGGATGGCACACAACAATATCAACCATTATCAGAAGACGAGCTTAAAAAGCTACAAGAGCTTGTTAAAACAGCAACAGGATTCAAGGAGAATCGTGGAGATGTTGTAAGTGTTGTAAATATGAAATTTAGTGAATTACCTCAAGAAGAGGTCGCAGAGGCTCATGATAATCCTTTAACAAGAATGAATATTAATCGAGTAATTGAGCTTGGCATCACCGCACTTATTGTTTTGATTGGATTATTTACCGTTGTGAAACCGTTGATGTCATCTTTAATGAAAGCCTTACCATCAAGATATCTAACGGAAAGAATGTTAAGTTCACTGATGTCAAAAGGCGATAAAGTAACACCGTCTGTGGAAAATAAGAATACACAAGCATTACAAGAGAATGAGCAGAGAACAATCTCAGAAGATACTCTCATAGCTATTGATCAAATCGATGAGAAAGTTAAGCACTCTCCTATTAAAAAAATAGCGGAGCTTGTGGACCGACACCCAGAAGAAGCCGTTTCAATTATTAGATCTTGGATGTCATTGGATAAATAATTATGGAAAATGAATTGCAAGGAATAATGGAAGAAAAAAGTACCTTCAGTGGAAGCGAGAGAGCTGCCATTATGATGTTTTCTCTTCCAGAAGAGCAAGCGCAAAAAATTTTTAAATATCTAGACTTAGTTGAGGTAAAAGATTTATCTCAAGCCATGGCAAGTCTAGGCACCGTAAACGCTCAAACAGTTGAATCTTTATGTGCAGAATTTGTCAACGAAATTGCAAGCTATAGCTCATTAGTTGGAACAATCGAAAGTACTAGACGGTTGTTATCCAAATTTATGTCCCCAGACGAAGTTGATCGAATTATTGAAGATATCCGAGGTCCAACAGGTAGAAATATGTGGGATAAACTCAGCAGTGTTGATGAAGAAATGCTTGCTGGTTATCTTAAAAATGAATCACCCCAAACAATTGCTGTTATTTTATCTCGTATTCGCGCTGAAACTTCAGCAAAAGTACTTTCTTATTTACCAGAAGCAATGGCAGATGATGTTGTTATGCGTCTTTTACGTCTAGATACTGTAAGAAGAGAAGTTCTTGAAGAAATAGAGAGCTCACTACACAAAGAATTTATCAGTACTTTAGGAAGATCTTTGAAAAAAGATCCTTACGAAATGGTTGCAGAAGTTTTTAACAATCTTGATCGTGCTTCAGAAACAAGACTGTTAAATAACTTAGAGCAAAAAAAACCAGAAATTGCAGAAAAAATACGTAATTTAATGTTTACATTTGAGGATCTAGGGCAGCTTGATAAAACAAGCATTATTGCGCTGTTACGATCTGTTGATCGATCAAAATTAGCGATTGCCCTAAAAGGCACACAAGAACGTATTAAAGATAAATTTCTTAAAAATATGTCTGAGCGAAGTTCGAAGTTATTATTAGATGAAATGAACGTTTTAGGGCTAGTTCGATTAAAGGATGTTGAGAAAGCCCAAAACGAAATTATTGCTGTTGCTAAGGATATGGCAGCTCGCAATGAGATTAATATTTTTAATAACAGTGAAAATGGCGATCAATTGGTAGAGTAATTATGAAAGAAACAAATAAAATTTTTGATTCTCATCCTACTGGAAAAGCTAGACCTTTGGCTGTTTTTGATTTTTCTTGTGATACGGAAGATTTAATTTTTACCCAAGAGGATGTAAAAAAGGCAGAGAATGAAGGCTATTCAAAAGGATTCGAAGAAGGATTAGAGATTGGATCTTCTCAGGGAGAACTGAAAGCGAATAGAGAAAGTGATGCAATGCATCAAGAAATGCTTTTTAAAATAGACATTCATCTACAAGAAATTAGAGAATTAGAAAAAACTTTTCACGAGAATTTTTTCCCTAATATTGTAAGAGTTTGTCAAACCGTTTTAAAAAAGTCCATGCCCTACTTCTTTGCAAAATATGGTGAAGAAGAGATGTCAAAAATTTTACAAAATGTCATTGAATCTTTAACCATAAAAGTTCCCATTGAGATAAAAATTTCTGACTGTTTGTACAAGAATCTTTCAACAAACTTTCAAACACTATTTGCCTCTTATTCAGAAACAATAAATGTCATAAATGTTCCAGAATTTAGTGATGGAATGTGCGAGATTAATTGGGATGGCGGGAGCGCAAAATGGAATCTGGATGCACGCTACGAAGAAATTAATTCCAAATTGCAACAATATCTAAACACCTATACGAACCAAGGAGAACACCATGGATGACACAAATAATCCAGAAAACGGCATTATAGAAGATTCTACGGATGAAAACATCAGTCAAGAGAATAGCGAGAGCACTCATCAAGTAGAAGATTTGACTTCTTGGAATAATGAAAATGAGTCAAAAGAAGCCTCTGTCGCTGATCATTTAAAAGGATTTATTTCTAAAGAACAAGAGCAGAAAGACTTAGAGGCTGTTTTTGAAGTACCAGTAAAAGTTTCTGCAGTTCTAGGCAGTGCAAGCATGCCGGTCCATCAACTTTTAAAACTCGGACGAGGAGCTGTTATTGAGCTTGATCGCCGTATTGGTGAAGCTATTGATATTTACGTCAATAACCTTCTGGTGGCGCGCGGAGAAGTTGTAATGGTTGAAGACAGGCTTGGCATTACGATGACTGAAATTATCAAGGGTAAAAGTAATATATAAGGAATAAAGCTATGCGTTTATTAATTGTTGGATCTCTAAACGGTTACGTAAGTACTGCGGCAAAAATTGCTATTAGTAATGGAGCTAAAGTCTCTCACGTTCCCGATGTTGAAGCAGGCTTAGAAAGTTTACGCTCTGGCAAAGGTGCAGACTTGGTCATGGTGGACTTGGCTCTGGATATTATTAAATTTTTATCTGCCTTAAAAAATGAACGCATCGTCATTCCAGCGGTTGCTTGTGGCGTAAATCCCGATCCAGAACGCGCTGCAGAAGCAATACGCGCGGGCGCAAAAGAATATGTAGCCCTACCCCCAGATCCAGAACTTATTGCAGCTGTTCTTCAAGCGGTTACAAAAGAAGATATACAAGTTATTCATTCAGACCATAAAACAAAGCAAATTTTAGATTTTGCAGCACGCATTGCTCCAAGTGAAGCCAATATACTTATCACAGGAGAATCAGGAACTGGAAAAGAAGTAATGGCTAACTTTATTCATCATCAATCAAAACGCAAGGATCGCCCTTTTATTTCAATCAATTGTGCCGCAATTCCTGAAAACCTTCTTGAATCTGAATTATTTGGTCATGAAAAGGGTTCATTTACCGGAGCTGTTGCTAGACGTGTTGGTAAGTTTGAAGAAGCATCCGGTGGCACCCTTTTACTTGATGAAGTCACTGAAATGCACCCTCGTTTACAAGCTAAACTTTTACGTGCTGTGCAAGAAAGAGTTATTGATCGAGTCGGTGGTACAAGTCCTGTTCATATTGATATCCGTATCATTGCTACTTCCAATAGAGACATGCTTGAAGCAGTAAAAGCACAAGAATTTCGAGAAGATCTTTATTTTCGTTTGAATGTTGTCAATATTCATATGCCAAGTCTGCGAGAACGCACAGATGATATTGAGCCCTTATCAAAGCATTTTGTGCAGAAATACTGCAATTTAAATATGATCACTCAAAAGAAAATATCTCCAAGTGCTCTAGAATCATTGAAAGCACATAGTTGGCCAGGAAATGTGCGTGAGCTTGAAAATAGTATACATCGGGCCGTCTTAATGGAGGAAGGTGAAACTATTATCCCAGAAGATATTTTTGGATTATCAGGACCAATACGAGCTGAAAAATCTGAGTCCTCACCTATTTTAGTTGGGAAAAAAGTTGCAGAAGTGGAAAAAGAATTAATTCTGCACACGCTTGATCATTGTCTTGGAAACAGAACACATGCTGCAAACATTTTAGGAATTTCTATTCGTACATTGCGAAACAAACTTAAAGAATATTCAACCTCAGGAATGTCTTCTTCTGGTTATCTATGAGAGATATAAATGGCAGCATCTATTGACTTTAAAGCCATCGCTCAAAATTTAGGAGACATATTTCGAAGAACTGATGTCAGTTTTGCCATCGGTATACTCCTAATTATGGTTGTGCTTTTAATGCCAATGCCAAAACCCTTGATGGACTTTGCATTAGCTCTTTCTATTACATTTTCTGTCATGATTCTTATGACATCCTTATTCATTATGAAACCCGATGAATTTAGTTCATTTCCAACAGTTTTATTAATTGCAACCATGATTCGATTATCTTTAAATGTGGCATCCACACGTTTAATCTTATCGCATGGTCATGAGGGAACATCGGCAGCCGGAAAGGTTATTGAAGCTTTTGGGCAATTTGTGGTTGGAGGAAATTTTGTTATCGGAATTGTCGTTTTCATTATCTTAATTATCGTAAACTTTGTCGTTATCACAAAAGGTTCCGGACGTATCGCTGAAGTTGCAGCAAGATTTAGCTTAGATGGAATGCCAGGCAAACAAATGGCCATTGATGCTGATTTAGCTGCTGGTATGATTGACGAGTCTGAAGCTAGAAAACGTCGTAAAGCCATTGAGTCTGAAAGTAATTTTTATGGAGCAATGGATGGTGCGGCCAAATTCGTACGTGGAGATGCAATTGCAGGCCTTTTAATTACATTTATTAACGTTATAGGCGGTGTCATTATTGGTGTTGCGCAAAACAACATGAGTTTCGGCGATGCTTTTCATACTTACACTTTACTAACTGTTGGAGATGGATTAGTAACCCAAATTCCGGCTCTTATTGTTTCAATGGCCTCTGGTTTACTCGTTTCTAAAGCAGGCATAGAAGGAGCAACAGATAAAGCTTTATACAGCCAATTAAGTGCATATCCGACGGCGCTTGGTATGGCTTCATTTGTAATGGCAGTCATGGGTATGTTACCGGGCATACCAATAACGCCATTCGTCATTCTAGCATCACTTGCTGGTTATGCTTCTTGGAACTCTTACCAAGAACAGCTAAAAGTGGAAAATCAGAAAAATCTTGATTTACAAGCTAAAGAAACAGAAGAAGTTCAAGATGAATCACAACAAGCCGCAACACAAGTAATTTCTTTACCTCTAGATATGATTCGCTTAGAGCTTGGTTATGGTTTGCTTTCTTTATTGAATGGTGAAAAGAATAAAAATCTTGGTGATCAAATCAAAAATTTGCGCACGCAATTACAACAAGAAATGGGTATTTATCTCCCCTCTGTGCGCATTCAAGATAACATGCAGCTTGGTAATAACGAATACCTCATTCGCATCAAAGAGCTTGAGGCTGGCAAAGGACATTTGAAACCTGGTGAATTAATGGTCATGGATCCTGGTGCTCAGCCAATTGATCTAAGAGGAGAACATACAAGAGAACCAAGTTTTGGACTTCCAGCAATGTGGATTGCTCCAGTTTTGCGAACAGAAGCGGAAAATCTTGGTTATACGATAGTGGATCCTTCTGTTGTATTAACAACGCATTTAACAGAAGTTATTAAAGATAATATTGGTGAAATGGTTACTTTTGCAGATGTTCAAAAATTACTTGATGATATGAATGAAACATATAAAAAACTGCTAAATGATATTGTTCCTGGTCAAATTACCGTTGGTGGTATTCAACGTGTTTTACAAAATCTTGTTGGGGAAAGAATTTCTATCCGAGATTTACCAACTATTCTTGAAGGCATCGCAGAGGCGTGTAACTTCTCAAGAAATATAGCAACAATCACCGAGCATCTAAGATTACGTTTAAGTCGCCAAATTACCTTCAGTAACGCAGATCAAGAAGGTGTTTTGAATATCGTGACGCTGAGCCCTCAATGGGAACAAATTATTGGTGATGCCATAGTAGGAGATGGTGAAGCGCGCCAATTGGCGTTATCACCAAGTCACATGCAAGAATTTATTTTCAGATGCAACGAAACGTATGACCGCCTCTCTATGATGGGTGAGATGCCAGCGCTTGTTACAACTGCTTATGTTCGCTCATTTGTACGTTCCATTTTAGAAAGAGTACGACCTGCTGTCGTCATCATGTCGCAAAATGAAGTTCATCCTAAAGTAAAAATTCGCTCATTAGGACAGCTGGAATAGCATCGAAAATTCATCTCAAGAAAGAAAGGACATGTGCGTCCTCTCTTTTATTTTTTGTTATTCTGTTCCAAACAGACGATCACCTGCATCGCCCAAACCTGGAACAATATAGGCGTGATCGTTTAATTTTTCATCAAGAGCCGCTGTGAAAATCTTCACTTCTGGATGTCTCGCGTGGAATGCTCGCACCCCTTCTGGAGCGGAAACTAGAGCCATGAATAGAATATTCTTTGGAGCCACACCTGCTTTTACAAGCAGATCAATCGCATATGCGGACGAGTTACCTGTTGCTAGCATTGGATCAACAATTATAACCATACTTTCTTTTGTAACAGGAGGAAGTTTAAAGAAATATTCTACTGGTTTTTTAGTGGCAGGATCTCGGTAAAGTCCGATATGTCCAACCTTTGCTGTAGGTATGAGATGATTTAAACCATGCGCCATGCCAAGTCCTGCCCGCAAAATAGGCACAATGATAATATCTTGAGCGAGCTCAAATCCTTTTGCTGGTGCCACTGGAGTGTCTATATTAACCGTTTTAAGCTGCAAAGAGTGTGTAATTTCATAGCTCATTAAAAGTGATATTTCATCAAGAAGTTGGTTAAAAGCTGGAAGCTTTGTATTTTTATCACGCATAATTGTAAGCTTATGCTGAATTAAAGGATGTTTGACGATGTATAAATTAGGATATTCTTTTTGTGTAGATTGAGAAGAATTATTCTCAGCCCTTTTAACATCATATGCCATCGTTGAAGTCAGTGTCGTAAAATCCTGAGTGTTGCGATTTTCTGCACAGCTTGTAAGAAACAAGCAAGCCAGCATAATAAATTGGAACATTTTGTAAGACTCCTTAAAATTTAAAAATTAATTTCTCATAGTAACGTTGAAAAAATTTTTGATCACCACTAAATTTCATTTTTATCCTTCAATTTTTGCAACAGCTCTTGACGAGCTAACGGTAAAGATTTCTGGTGACTCGCATGATGAGATAAGAAATGTCCAGTTAAAAGCAATGCATTAATACAGTCTTCTTGTGTAGGTGCTTGTGTTTCATCAATCAGAAATCTTGGCAAAATAAACAATTTATCGATATAGGGTAATGCTGATTCATAGCAAACAGCTCCACCCGATTTGGGAGAAACATGAGTGAGATTTTTCGTACTACCTGTTGCTACACACACATTCAGACTCAAGCCAAAACCTAACTCTTCAAGCAATAATACTTCAAAATTGCAGTATGCCTTTATAGCTTTTTCTTTTTGATAAAAAAATTCAAGCGTATGATCAACTTTTTCCCACAATGCAGGATATGGGTGATGCTCAGGGAGTAATAATACGAGTAATTCTAGCATCGATTTAAAAGCAAAAATTCGCGTTGCTTCGCAAAACTGTAAGCTAGAGTGACTTTGTTTCGTTTCTAATTTCAAGGTTCCTAAATGATTTTCTAATCTTGCTTTTTGATGCACAGAGCATATATCACCTGGTTGCGGAAAAGCTGTTTTGGTACGTGTTATCATGCCATCAACACGACCATGTTGGCGGGTGAACACACTAGCAATTAATTGTTTTTCAGAATATGACCTGTATCTAAGGACAATACCCGTATCTTCCCAATTCATAAAAACCATTAAGTCTTTTTCTATTGATAATGAAGTTTTTGACTTGTCACAAGAATGTTTTAAAATTAAAAAAGAAATGCGGGGTCTTAGCTCAGTTGGGAGAGCGCTACAATGGCATTGTAGAGGTCAGGGGTTCGACTCCCCTAGGCTCCACCAAAAGGTTTATTATGAATTCAGCAGCACAATCATTTAATACTTGTTCTGAAATTTATGAATATAGCAGACCTAATTATCCAGACGCCGTGGCAAACTTTTTAAAAAGTAAGCTTGGATTTAATACGTCATCACAGCTTCTTGAACTTGCTGCTGGCACTGGAAAGTTCACAGATTTGCTTGTAAAACACAATTTATATCCTACCGTCACTGAATGGTTACAAGGTATGCTTGGAATTTTAAGAGCAAAACATCAACAACTTCTTTCCATCATTTCCAGAGCAGAAAATATTCCGTTTCAAAATAATTTATTTGATGGCGTACTTGTTGCCCAAGCTTTTCATTGGTTTGCAGACCATATGACCCTTAATGATATTGCTAGAGTTCTAAAAAATAACGGGTACATCACTATTATTTTTCAAGAAAGAGATAATCAATCATCGTGGGTGTATGATTATCACAAGATCATTTATTCTTATCCTCACGACGATATTGTTAAATTTGAACGTGGAAAATGGAAGTCCGTGTTTAAGCAGCAATCTATTTTTTCAGCATTAGAACATCAAAAATTTTCATATCGGCAACCGTTTTTCAAAAAAGATCTTGTGCAAAAGGCCTTAGGAATGAGTTTTATTGCCGCTCTTCCTGACACTCAAAAGAAAGATGTTATTAAACGCATCCAACATCTTTGTAAAACACACCCCGAAATTAAAAATCATGAAATTATTGGATTTCCTTATATTACCCATGTATATTGGGCAAAAGTATTAAAATAAAATGTTGTGCATAAAGCTATTGCTTTTAAATATCTTCAAGACTTATGCGATATTCTTGAACATGATTGGGATGCCGACTACACAGAAGGTACTTTGGCAATTGAACACCCCAAAGGTCAGTTTCTTTTAAATTATCATGGAATCATGGACCAAATTTGGATGTCTTCACCCATTACCGGAGCTCATCACTTTGTTTACGATGCGCAACAATGGTTATGCACGCGCACAAAAAGAGAGCTTGAAAACGTATTAAGGCAGGATTTAAATGCGTGAAAAGTCCTTTTACGATGATGTGGCTATCAAAAATGAGTCAAAAGCCTCAACAAATACCATTTTAAAATTGCTAAAGCCATACGTTTCGGATTTCATCAAGCCAATTATTATTGCAAGTTTTATGCTTGCTATCGCTGCTGGTATGGTTATTGGCTTTGGGAAGTTTTTAAGTTTTGCGGTCAACAATGGCCTTTTATCCAAAGGCTCAGATTATTTTGGCTGGATATTAATAGGGCTCGGCACAAGTGTTATATTGTTAGCTTTAGCTAGTTACGCTCGCACGTATTACATCAGTTGGATTGGCGAACAAATGATGGCGCGATTACGCTATGATCTTTTTAACCATACTCTAAAATTTCCTCTGTCTTTTTTTGAAGATTATCAACCCGCAAATTTAGTAACACGCCTGACAAGTGATATGAATTTATTACAGCTTGTTTTAACTAATAGTTTAGGAATTTTTATACGAAATTTTTTAATTATTATTGGCGGAATTGTTATGATGGCTGTAACTTCTTGGAAGTTATTCTGTTTGACGTGCTTAATTGTTCCCGGTCTTTTATTGCCCGTTATTTATTTTGGAAAAATCGTCCGTCACTACAGCCGATTTGCACAACAATTACTCGCCGATTTAGCACAATTTATTGATGAAACATTAAACAACATAAAAACTGTTCTCTTGTTTTCTCATGCTGCACAAGATAGAGCTTCATTTCATGGCTACAACACTTCCTTTGTAAAAGCCGTTTTAAAAGCAGCAAAATTCCGAGCTAAGCTTGTTGGCTTTGCAATGGTTTTAATTTTCTCAGGACTATGTGCGGTGGCTTACATTGGCGCCCAAATGGTGTTTGAGGAAATTATGACCAAAGGAGATCTATTAGGCTTTTTATTTTATGCGGTTGCTGTATGTGGGGCTCTTGGATCTTTTTCTACTTTATTCGCTGACTTTTACCGAGCAGCAGGAGCTAGTGATCGTATCTTAGAAATTCTTAATCTTCCTGTCCTTTCAGAACTTATTTCGAAAAAGCCTATTAGAAATAATCATGGCATTCTTGCAATGCATCAAGTCAGTTTTTCGTATCCTTCAAGAAAAGAAAATAACGTTTTAAATCATTTGAACCTAAGCGTTCTACCAGGTGAAACTGTTGCTATAGTTGGTCCATCAGGCGCTGGGAAAAGTACTATATTTTCTCTACTTTTAAAATTTTATGAACCAAACGAAGGAAATATTTATCTAAATGGAATAAGTTATCAAGATTTATCTGCTGATGATATTCGTCATCAATTAGGGTTAGTAACCCAGGATGCTGTTATTTTTTCCACAACTATTTTTGAAAATTTAGCATATGGAATAGAAACTGTTCATGAAAGCCACTTATGGCAAGTACTCGAGATGGTGCATTTAAAAAAATTCGTCGAAGAGTTACCGTATTCTTTACAAACAAAAGTTGGCCATCGCGGCGTTAGGCTTTCAGGAGGACAAAAACAACGGCTTGCTTTAGCACGTGTACTACTGAGGCGGCCTAATATTTTGTTGCTAGATGAAGCGACAAATTCGTTGGATGCTAAAAGTGACTTTATTGTACAACAAAATTTAAAAATGCTAAGCAAGCAATGTACCACTTTGGTTATTGCGCATCGTTTAAGCACTGTTATGGAAGCCAATAAAATTATGGTCCTTAACCATGGACGCATCGAACAAATTGGCACACATCAAGAGCTGATGCGAATAGATGGGTTATATAAAAATTACGCGAATCTCGAATTTGGGTTAACAGAATCCTTTTTGCAAAAGGAAAATGCTTCATGAAAATTTCTGTTAATAGGCATCTTTTTATTTGGTTTTTTTCATTATACTTTGCCTACTTTTTAAATATACCTTTTTGGCACCAAATTCTTGATATCATAAAACTATCCAGTGTTGCAGACCTAGCTTATTTGCTATCTGCAAGTATAATTTTGCCCAGCATTTTTGCCATATTATTTTATCTATTTATTTTTCCCTATTTCGGCAAATTCATAATTTTTCTAATGACTTTTATCGCCGTATTTTCCACATATCACATGCATTATTTCAAAGTGGAAATAAACGCGGATATGATCCGAAATGTTTTGCATACGGATTTTCATGAAGCTTTTGATTTATTAAATGTGAGCTTTTTTCTCTGGTTTAGCACATTAGTCCTATTACCTTTTTTGTCATTATATTTTTGTAAAATTCATTATCATGCACACTTTTTAAAAGAGATAAAATCTAGATTAATATCTATACTTCTTTGTATTTCTCTAATTGGATGCGCTTTTGGCATATCGTATAAAAATATCATTGTTATTCACCGTAATCACCGAAATCTTACAGGGCTAGTTACTCCTTTGAATTGTTTTTACTCACTTGGAAAATATATAAGAAAGCAGCACTTGATTAAAAAAACTATTACACCGATTGCTGAAGATGCGTCACGAGGAGCGCTTTGGAAAACCGTTTCAAAAAAAACGTTGCTCATAATTGTTGTTGGAGAAGCAGCACGCTCTGATCATTTTTCTTTAAATGGATATTTGCGTGAAACCAATCCTTTATTAAAAACTAAAAATGTCATTTCTTTAAAGGAAGTATTCTCTTGCGATACTTCAACAGCAGCTGCTCTTCCAGGAATTTTTTCAAAACTATCCCAACGTGATTATTCTCCTGAGAAAGCCGCTGAAGAAGAAAATCTTTTAGACGTGCTGCAGCGTGTAGGGTTTTTAGTTTATTGGAAGGATAATAATAGCAGCTCAAAAGGAGTAGCATCCAGAGTTAGAGAAGAGAACGTACGAGATTTAAATCAAAACGATGATATTCTTTTAAAGGGTTTGGATGAATATGTAAAAAGTCTCAAAGAGGATACCGTATTAATTTTACATCAATTAGGAAGTCATGGCCCTAGCTATTATAAGCGTTATCCGTCTGAATTTAATATTTTCACACCAACATGCAACTCTAGCGAAATTCAGTCATGCCAAAAAGATCATTTAATTAATACGTACGATAATACGATTTTATATACCGATTATATTCTCACAAAAATTATTGAAGTGCTTGAGAAAAATCCTCAATTAAATACAGTCATGATGTATATTTCTGATCATGGACAATCACTCGGTGAATATGGATTATATTTACACGGCACTCCTTATGTGGTGGCACCAAAAGAACAAATACATATTCCTTGGATCATTTGGCTTTCTGATAATTTTGCTAAAGAATTTCACGTAAATAAAGAGCATCTTTTAAAAAGCATCACTACAAGAAAGTGCGCTCATGAGAACTTTTTTCACTCCGTTTTAGGGTTGTTAAATATTGATACAGAAGAATATAAAAAAGATATGGATATTTTTGGTAAATAAATGTATCTCTTTATGGTAAAAATCCTTATGAGCATAACATTATTAATGTCATCCACAAGTGCCTGTATTAATGTTCGTATATTTCCAGCCCTTCCATTAGAAGTCAGGCAAAAGCATAAGCATGAAGTGAAAGAAGCAATAGAGCAACGCTGGGGAAAAGTACTACAACAAAAAGCTACATTCTCTCCCTATCAAAAGAAATCTGATCAAGAAATACTTGAAGAATTTAATGAACTTCAAAATTTCAGGCGAAAGCTTTGGTATAAAAATCCAGAGGGATCTCCGCATATCTGCCAAGAAGATTATATGGCAGCACAGGACTTATTAGAGAAAGGTTTTTATAGACATCCTACAAATATTGCTTTTGCTTATAATCGAACAGATAGCAGTTACAATGCCAGCACCGTCTTATTTGGTAACTATCATTTTATTGCAATGCAAGAACCGGATAAAAAAATCTTAAATTTATTTTTTAAATTTCTAATCAATCACCAAGCTAGCATATTAGTCCGCTTAAAAAGAGAAAGTGAGTTTTCTAACGACAATTCTATTAAGTACTGGAAGAACAGATTACAAAAAAATGCGCAGCATGTTTGTTTAAACATTATGCCAGATGAGAAAAATGCTGAAGCTGTATATATTCCCTATTGCTACACAGACGAATGGACTGATAACGAAGGAATGAGGGTGGAAGAGTTGTATCGCCTTGTCCAAGAAGTTCAAACAATATATCGCCTCTCAGACAAGGAAAGGCCAATCGCCTGCCACTGTGCTTCGGGAGTTGGCAGAACGGGAACATTTATAGCGGCGTTTGTTCTGGCAGAGCTTCTTGATCGATCCAGAGATGTCAGTTCTTTAAGTATTGAAGAGATCGTCCTTAAGCTTTCTATTCAACGCCCTAATTTAGTGGGAACAAAAGAACAATATTTACTAATTTATAGATTTGCTGATTACTACTTCGATCAAATGAACAAAGCCCATTAAATATAAAATTTTATCGTTTAAAAATTATGATAAATTAGCGACTTACACACCCCGAAAGAGTATAAAATACTGGGTTTTGTAATTTTTTCTTCATACTCTTTTTAAGTGAAAAAAAATTATCCACAAGGGGGTTGTATTTTATATTTCTCTCCTCTAACTTAGACCTTACATTATTACTTTTCATTTATAGGTACACTAAACATGGCCCAACCACAGTTGGCTAAAGGGATTGTTGTCGATTCAGTAGAGCGATTAGCTCCTACTGCAATGCTGAATGACCAATGGAATGTGGTTAAAGAGTTAGTTGCGGCCAACATCGGATCTAATCATGCAAAAAGCTGGATAGAGCCTCTTGAGTTACTTGGCCTTGATGGAATGGTATTGGTATTAGGATCACCAAATACCTTTGCAAAAGACTGGATTGAAAATCACTATCTAGAATCCCTAACAAAAGCCTGGAAACAGGTAAACATGGTTATTCAAGATGTAAAGATTGTGATCAGCGAAACACAAGTAACTGTGGCAAATACGAATACTGTTGTGTCTCCTATTAAAGTCATTGAGTCCTTTGATTCCATTGAAAAGGATGAATCTGGAAGGTATACTGGAGCCCCTTTAGACAATCGTTTTACCTTTGAAAACTTCGTTGTCGGTAAACCAAATGAATTAGCATACGCAGCTGCTTTACGCGTTGCAGAATCTGCAAAGCCACAATTTAATCCTTTATTTTTATATGGTGGCGTTGGTCTTGGTAAAACGCATCTTATGCATGCAATAGCTTGGAAAATTCGTCAGTGTCATCCTAATCGTAAGGTCATTTATTTATCGGCTGAAAAATTTATGTATCAATTTGTGCGAGCACTTCGTTATAAAGACATGGTCGCCTTTAAAGACCAATTCAGAGCCGTTGATGTACTGATGATTGATGACGTGCAATTTATAAGTGGTAAAGATACTACTCAAGAAGAGTTCTTTCACACGTTTAATGCACTTGTTGATAAAAATCATCAGGTTATTGTTTCTGCCGATAAATCACCATCCGATCTTGAAAATATGGAAGAGCGGCTTAAATCGCGTCTTGGATGGGGACTTGTTGCGGATATTCACCCAACTACGTATGAGTTGCGCTTGGGAATTTTGCAAGCAAAAGCAGCAGCTTTAAATACGATTGTCCCTAAAGAAGTATTGGAATTTTTAGCCTTCAAAATCACATCAAACATCCGTGAACTAGAAGGAGCATTAAATCGTATTCTTGCTCATTCAAGCCTTGTTGGTCGATCTATTTCACTTGATACAACCCAAGAGGTTTTGCGGGATTTGTTACGCTCTAACGATCAGCGTTTAACGGTTGAAGAAATTCAACGAAAGGTTGCGGAATATTTTAATATTAAGATGTCAGATATGGTTTCAAACCGTCGCATGCAAAATATTGCCCGCCCTCGTCAAGTTGCTATGTACATAGCAAAACAATTAACAAGTAAATCTCTACCAGAAATTGGACGTAAATTTGGCGGTAGAGACCATACAACAATTTTACATGCAGTTAGAAAAGTCCAAGAATTATGCGCGGAAGATTTTGATTTCGCTAATGATGTGGAAATTTTAAAACGCAGCTTACAAACTTAAGAATATCTGGAGTAGTTATGGAATTAACAGTTCAAAAAAGCCCATTTTTAAAAGCTTTATCGCACGGACAAAGTATTGTTGAAAAGCGAACAACGATTCCGGTGTTAAGTCATGTTTTATTAAGCGCTACTCATGCTGGTCTTACGCTTACATCAACTGATTTAGATATGGCACTTGTTGAAACAATTCCTGCGCAAGTTCGCATTGCAGGACGCATTTGTGTATCCGCACATTTATTGCATGATATTATTAAAAAGCTTCCAGACTTACCTATTGATATTGAGATCAATCAAGCAACACAACAGTTGAGCTTGAAAGCTGGTCGTTCCCATTTTAATTTGCCAGGTCTTGCTCCAGAAGATTTTCCAGAAATCACAAGCTCAATTCTGACACATCATTTTGACATTCACGCACAAGATTTGCGCTATATGATCGATCATACGCGATTTGCGATGTCTAGCGATGAAACGCGATATCATTTAAACGGTATTTATTTTCATCCATTTGATGAAGAGGGTTCTGTTAAACTGCGGGCTGTAGCAAGCGATTTACATCGTTTGGCCTGTGTTAGTATTGATGCTCCAGAAGGCTCTGAAAATATGCCCTCAATGATTATCGGTCGCAAAGCGATTACCGAAATTCGAAAACTAATGGATGAAGCGCCAGAGCAAGTAAAAGTTGGCCTTTCGGATAGCCGCTTTGAACTTAGCATACAAAGTGGACAAAATCGCATGAGTTTCAGCACGCGCCTTGTTGACGGGCAATTCCCAGAATACCAACAAACACTCACTCCACCTATTGAGCGCACCGTAAAAGTAAATACACGCGCGCTAGCTGATGCAGCGGACCGTGTAAGCACGGTTATTACTGATCGTGATCGGATTTTACGTATCAATCTTGAAAATCAACACGCAAAACTTTCAGCTGTAAGTCAAGAACTGGGAGCAGCACAAGAGGAAGTGGATGTAGAATCAACCTCTAGTGACCCAGTACAGATTTGCTTTAATGTAAAATACGTGTTGGATGTAGCGGGACTAATCAAAGACGAAGAGATGAACCTGCATCTTACATCGCCAGATACACCCATTATCATACGCCCTGCTAATACCAATAGTGAAGCGTATGTAATTATGCCGTTGTTTGCTTAAAGAGCATCCTATCTCTTAGTATATGGAACCTTCTAGAAAACAAACTTTTTATGGACGCAGGCAATCGCGTCCTTTAAAAGATTCGCAGAAAAATTTACTGAATACTCTTTATCAAAATATAAAGCTAGATTTAGAAAATTTACCATCGTCATTCCCCTCTGACGTGCTTTTTGAGATTGGCTTTGGCAGTGGTGAAAATTTAATACATCAAGCGCAAAAGTACCCTAATATTTTATGCATTGGATGCGAGCCATTCATCAATGGTGTTGCTGCGCTGCTTAATAAAATTGAAGAAGAGAAAATTGAGAATATTAAGATTTTTGCAGATGATGCAAGGTTATTATTGTATGCCCTACCCAATCAGTTAATTTCAAAAGCCTTTATTTTATTTCCGGATCCATGGCCTAAAAAGCGCCACCACAAACGCCGGATTATCAGTATGGAAACTTTAAGCTTACTGCGCCAAAAAATGCAAAATGGTGGCCAATTAACAATTGCGACGGATCATTTAGGGTATTTAGAGTGGATACTAGAAATAGTTGATTCAGAAGACTTCAAAACACTTTTTGAAATAAAAAGCTTACCTTCCATGGATCGTCCAAGTACTGAGGAAATTCCTGTAACGCGCTATGAAAAAAAGGCGCTCGAGAATCGTCCCGGCGCCTTTTTGATATTCAAAGCTATTTAGGCCGCAGGTGCTGCAGCTGGTGCTTGTGGAACTTCTTCCTTAAGGCTTAATGTTCCACCATTCATATCAAATGCTTTCACACCTGAATCAACACGCATCTTTTCAAGCACTTCCACGATCTTCTCAGATTCTACAACCTTTTGAAGTTCGCCTTTCACTTCTTCGTATTTTGGTGGCTCGATTGGACGCTTATCTTCTACGCGTACAACGCTCCAACCAAGCTTACCTAGGCTAACTGGGTTAGGAACAAGCGTTGCTTTAGCTGCAGAGAATACAACGTTTGCAAAATCTGCTGGCAATTCATCACGCTTAACGTAACCAATTTCACCCTTTTTCTCTTTTGTCTTATCATCGATTGACTTTTCTTTAACCAAATCGTCAAAAGCTTTACCAGATTTAATATCTTTAATAACTGCTTCTGCTTCTTCTTTTGTCTTAACCATGATATGACGTAGACGTACTTCCATTTGATTCTTTGGAAGAAGTTTCATCAATTCTTGGTATTTAGCTTTTAACATACCATCGTTAACAACCTCTCCCACTTTCTTATCTAAGAAAGCTTTGTGCAACGTTGCTACGCGAACATCTTCGAGTTTTTTAACAGTTAGTTTATCTTTATCAAGACCTGATGCTTTAGCTGCGTCAAGAATTAACTTCATATCAACCAAGCGTAACGCTAATGGCTCATAGATATCTGCGAATGGAGCAGCTCTTAATTGAGGCTGTAATTGCTTTGTTGCCTCTTTCACGTCTTTTAATGTGATTGTATGGCCATCTTTAAATTTAGCAACAACCATATTGTCATCAAGCTTCGACATATCGATTTCAGGCTTTTTAATACCTTTTTCAGCTTCTTCCTTCATTTGCTCTGGAGTTTTTTCAACAATCGGCTTGCCATCAAGCCCCATGACTTCAATACCAGCTTGCTTTTTAAGCTTTTTAATAACTTCCATAGCATACTTTGGCATCAATGCACGAGAAAGTTCGGCTTTTACTTGCTCAAATTTTGGAGGTTCTACCGGACGCTTTTCTCCAACAAGAACAACGCTAAATCCGTTTGGCCCCATATCAATTACTTGAGGCAAAACAGCTCCTGCTTTTGCTTCAAAAACAACCTTTGCAAAACTTTCAGGAAGGTCAGCCTTGCGAACATACCCTAAGTTTCCGCCATTTCCTTTAGTTTGAGGATCTACAGATTTTTGCTTCGCAATTTCTTCGAATTTTGATGAGTCTGCCGTTAATTCTTTTAGCACTGCTTCTGCGTCTTCTTTATTCTTTAGAAGGATATGCTTCAACTGAACTTCCATTTCATCTTTTGGAAGCTTTGCTTTTAGTTCTTCAAAATTCTTTTTTAATTCATCATCGGTCAGCAGTTTTGCAACTTCACCTTCCACATATAATTTTTGCAGCATTGTTTCTGCATTCTTATTCATCAAGTCTGTAACCGTAGCATCTTTATCTAAGCCAAGTCCTTGAGCTGCTTTATTAAGAATATGCGTATCAATTAAGCGACGTAAAAGGGCAGCATAAAGCTTTGAGAACGGACGATCTTTAACTTCTGGTGGCAATAAGCTTAACTGCTCATACACTTGCTCCATTGTTAACTTTGTTCCATCCGGAAATTCAGCGACAACTTTTGATTCTTCACCCTTTGGAAGTTCGGCTTGTACTGTTTTTTCCTCTTTAGATGTCTCTACTTGTGCGTTTTCATTCTTCTTTTCGCAAGATGTTGCCAAAGTCATTAACAACGCCAAGCTTAATTGACTAACTATTTTTTTCATGTGAATAAAGGCCCTTTTTATGTTTTAGTAACACAATTATCTGCATACTATAGCATAACAGCTTACAATGAGTAGCCATTTTTATGCAATCAACGTATACTGTAAAAAATTGTTATAAATCTAACACATTAAGGTTTTTATGCTTTCTAATTTGATGCGTCACTTCTTTGGTTCCGCAAATGATCGTTTTATTAAACAACAGCTAAAGGTTGTCGCAAAAATTAACGATTTAGAAAGTCATTATCAAACATTAAGCGACGACCAATTAAGGGAAAATACTTTGCGCTTTAAGGAACGCGTTGCAGGAGGTGAAACTCTTGACGACTTACTCCCCGAAGCTTTTGCTAATGCACGTGAAGCCGCAAAGAGAGTACTGGGACTACGCCCTTTTGATGTTCAGCTTATTGGCGGTATTGTTTTACATAAAGGCATGCTCGCTGAAATGAAAACCGGCGAAGGAAAAACTCTTGTAGCAACTCTTCCCATGTATCTGAATGCTTTATCCGGAAAAGGCGCACATTTGGTAACTATCAATGATTACCTAGCAAAACGTGACGTTGAATGGATGGGAGGCATCTATCGATTCTTAGGACTTAGCGCAGCTTGCATTTACCATGAGCTCACCGACTCTCAACGTCGTGAAGCTTATGCTTGCGATATCACGTATGGAACAAACCATGAATTTGGGTTTGACTATTTGCGAGACAACATGAAGTTTCGCAAATCAGATTTAGTGATGCGTGATTTCAATTATGCCATCGTTGACGAAGTCGATAGCATTTTAATTGATGAAGCACGAACTCCTTTGATTATTTCTGGCTCCGCGGAAGATTCTTCTGACCTTTACACAAAAATCAACGATGTGATCTCAATTTTAAATGATAACGACTATGAAAAGGACGAAAAGCAACACAGTGTCATGCTGACTGAGTCGGGCATCGAGAAAATTGAGCATGCTCTACGAGAAAAAGGTATTATCAAAAATTATGGTTTATATGATGTACAAAGCATTTCCATTGTTCACCATGTGCAAGCAGCCCTAAAAGCCCATAAATTATACACTCGTGATGTTGAATACATCGTAAGTGATGGCGAAGTCATCATTATTGACGAATTTACAGGGCGTATGATGGAAGGACGCCGATATTCCGACGGCCTCCATCAGGCAATTGAAGCAAAAGAAAAAGTTGAGATTGCAGAAGAAAATCAAACATTGGCTTCTATTACCTATCAAAATTTCTTTAGACTTTATCCAAAATTAGCCGGTATGGCAGGCACTGCGATGACCGAAGCGCCCGAATTTGATGAAATTTATAAGCTTCGCGTCGCTGAAATCCCGACGAATCGTAAAGTCACACGCGTCGATGCGGATGATGAAATTTATTTAACAGCAAGTGAAAAATACAAGGCTGTTTTGAAGTTAGTACGCGATTGTCAAGCAAAGGGTCAGCCTGTATTAATTGGTACAACTAATATTGAGAAATCAGAACTTCTTTCAACTCTTCTAAAAGTTGAAAATATCAAACATCAGGTGCTAAACGCACGACACCATGAACGAGAAGCAACGATTATTGCTGAGGCTGGTCAAAGTGGAGCAATAACAGTGGCTACTAACATGGCAGGCCGCGGTACCGATATAAAACTCGGTGGAAATTGGGAGATGCGTGTTAAAATTGAATTGGCAGACATACCAGAGGGACCAGAACGTGAAAAAGCAATTCAGCGTATCAAAGATGAAGTCGCTATTGATGAAGAAAAAGTTAAAGCAGCTGGTGGGTTATACATCATAGGCACCGAACGCCATGAAAGCAGACGCATCGATAACCAATTACGCGGACGTGCTGGACGTCAAGGTGATCCTGGCGCTTCGAAATTCTTCATCTCGTTAGATGATGATCTAATGCGCATATTTGCCTCAACAGATAAGTTACGTGACTATTTACGTAAAATGGGTGCTCAAGAAGATGAAGCTATTTCCCATCGCTATATCAGCAAATCTTTAGAAAAGGCACAACAGAGAGTAGAAGCAAGAAACTTTGATATCAGAAAACATTTGTTACGCTATGACGATGTCATGAACGATCAACGAAAAATTGTCTATGCACAACGTCGAGAACTAATGGAAAAAGAAAGCATCAAAGAAATGGTTGCGGAAATTCGCGAAGATGTAGCTCAAGAGCTAGTATTAGGACACTTACCTTCTGATAGCGTCGCAAATAATTGGGATTTTGAAGCTCTAAAAACAGAATGTGAAGCTGTTTTTGATATCCAATTGGATGTAAAAAAACTTACAGAAAATCCTAATGCTTCGGCAGGCTTTTTAACCGAACTTGTTACCAAAAAGGCTAAAGAAAAAGCTGAGCTTCTTGAAAAGGAAATTGGGGAAGGCGCTGTACGACACGCAGAAAAGAGTATCCTACTGCGTATTCTTGATCAGCACTGGAAAGATCATTTATTAGTTCTTGATCATATTCGTCATGGAATCAATTTACGTGCTTATGCTCAAGGAAATCCTTTGAATGAGTATAAAAGAGAAGCGTTTAATCAATTCCAACTGATGATGAGTAGGTTAAAAATTGACTTCTTAAGCGCTCTGCATCACTTCAAAACATCTGCGCCAGTAGATATTGCTTTAGATGAAATGTTGGGTAATGTTGACTTTACAAAGATGCGAGCAAATTACCCAGAAGAAGGTGAAGAAGAGCTACCGCAAGTTCAAATGGCAACACCCGATCAGAAAATATCTAGAAATGCACTTTGTCCGTGTAATTCAGGAAAGAAGTTTAAGCATTGCCATGGAGCTATTGATTAGAGTTATTCACCCTATACAATTTCCTTCATTGGTAATTATTGGATGTCATGGCCAAGCCTAAACGTGAAATTCAAGTTTGTAGGAACTGGTCTTACACCATTAACATCCCACCATTCACGTGGATAGTTTGCCCTGTGATATAGCTTGCTTCATTACTTGCTAAGAACGCCACGGCTGCCCCAATGTCGTCTGGTTTTCCATACGCACCTGTAGGAATATTAGATAACATTTTCTGTTTGACTGCTTCTGGCAAATCTTTTGTCATTGGCGTCTCGATAAAACCCGGAGCTACACAATTCACTGTCACACCGCGAGATGCAGCTTCTTGCGCAAAGGCTTTTGACATGCCTATTAAGCCGGCTTTGGCTGCACAATAATTTACCTGACCAATGTTTCCACCAACACCCACAATCGAGGAGATATTAATAATTCTGCCATAACGTCTTCTCATCATTGCTTTTAACGCAGCTCTAGATATACGAAAATTTGAAGACAGATTTACATCAATTACCGCTTGCCAATCTTCATCTTTCATACGGATTGCTAGTGCATCACGGGTAATGCCTGCATTATTTATAACGATATCAATTTTCTCGCATAATTGCTCCGCTTTAGGGAATAGCTCTTCCACCGATTCTGGATTAAACAAATCGCAAGTAAGCACATGGGCCTGGCCACCATCTTTTTTTATTACATTAGCGGATTCTTGAAGTACTTCTTGTCGAGTGCCACTTAGCACAACTGTTGCTCCTTGCTTTGCAAGACATGTTGCAATTACCCCCCCGATTCCTCCACTCGCGCCTGTTACTAAAGCATTTAATCCATTTAAAGAGAACATTTTATTTCTTCGCCTTTTACGTTTCTATACTAATGTTTGTCGACTCTAGAAAAAATCATTACAGACAGCAAGCACATTTCAACAAAATAAAAATTAAATAAAATTATTAGAATATTTAACAATAAATAAA
>JAJTEE010000033.1 GCA_021298215.1 Alphaproteobacteria bacterium | reverse complement strand
AAGAATAAGCCCCTTCATTCCCTTCGCGGCATCCAGGGCCGAATGATTATGGTTTACCTGAAAATCATTTGTGCCCAACATCAAAATCACTAATTCAAGAGGGGAATTGACTTCGATTCTTTCAGACAAGCCAATCAGGCCATTACGTCCTGGTCTAATAGGGTCATTATATATAGTGCGTCTTCCATTCAGACAATCTTCAATCACACGAACATCTTTTCCTGCTTTATTTAAATTAATTTCTAAAATGCCAGGCCATCTTTGATCAAAAGGAAAGCGATTTCGAGACATGGGAATAATTCCCCATGAAATAGAATCAGAATAAACAAGGATATGTTTCATCAAAAATAATTATATTTTAGATATCATTTGTAAGACACCCCTATTCCACGCCTACCAAAATTCGCTTTCAGGAACCTGATACCTAGGGTAGAAATTTTTTTGGAATTAAAATCAGCGAGCACACCTAAGCACACTGCATAAGAAAAGCCACTGCGATGAGTGGCTTTATTGAAACAAACAAATTATGAAATTTACTCAGCATCTTTAAAAACAGCTAAAGCACCTATTAAATCCATCTTAGTATTGATTGCAGGGTTGCCATTTTCATCGATCAAAGTGGTATCGGTGCGAATGAAATCCTGACCATCGAATGAGAATATAGTACTACCTAACTCTGCAAAACTGAATGTTGAAAAACAAAGGAAACAGATAAAGATAATTTTTTTCATGATATTGACCTTATTAAATAAAAAAGAATACGATTGATGCCAAAGAAATATATCTAATACTGCGCTTTAAAAATAAGTAGTTCAAGAAGAAAATTTAATTAGTGGGCTTTTTACCTTTAAAAAAGGCTATAGTAAATATAAATTAATTTTAGAGTTTATCTATACTCCTGTCGTAAGCTAATGCCCCTAATGCTGCCCCTAGAAGCGGGCCAATAATAGGCACTAAAAAAATAAATGATCCATCAGTAAGCCCATTATTTGAAAACCCCATAATTGTTACCATTAATCTAGGCCCAAAGTCTCTTGCTGGATTAATAGCGTATCCGTGTAAACCTCCAAAACACATACCAATAGTAACTACCAAAAAAGCGATGATGATTGGAATTAAAAATTGAACTTTATTTTTTGTAAGATGATTCACTGAAGCTAATATCAAATATAACAAAACAAAAGTGCCTAAAACTTGATCTATAAAACCAACTAATAAATTACTTTTAATTTCAGGGAATGTGGTAAAAATGCCTGCGGTTTTGGATAGTTGAGGATCAACCTGATGAATTAGAGAATAATAATTACCGTAAACGATTGCTGAAGCAAAAAAAGCTCCTAATAATTGAGCAAACATATAATGAGGCACTTTTTTCCATGCAAAACGTTTTGTTATTGCTAGTCCAAAAGTAACCGCTGGATTTAAGTGTGCGCCTGAATATGTTCCTACATAAATACCAAACATCACTGCAAATCCCCATGCCCAAGTGATATTTTCGTAACCTCCCTTTGAGCCGTTAAATAACACTGCCATAGCAACTACTCCTGTACCCAAAAGAATCATGATAAATGTGCCACAAAATTCACTAATAAATTCTTTAATAGTGCTATTCATTTTTTACTCTATTTTTCGACTGAATAACTCATGCAAGCTTGAACTGCTTTTTTCCAGCCTTCGTAGAGACCGTGGGCTTTCATATGATTCATATTAGGTAAGTAAAGTCTTTGTGAGCGCCATTTTTTAGCAATTGTTTCTTTTGAATCCCAAAATCCTACTGCAAGTCCTGCCAAGTAAGCAGCGCCTAGTGCTGTTGTTTCAATTGTTTCTGGACAATTGACTGGCACCTCCAAAATATCAGCTTGAAATTGCATAAGAAAAGAATTTGCTGTTGCTCCGCCGTCTGCTTTTAGAGATTTTAAGTGAATACCGCTATCTTGTTGCATAGCCATTAAAATATCTTTAGTTTGATAGGCAAGTGACTCCACTGTTGCACGAATAAAGTGCTCCTTTTTTGTCCCTCGGGTTATTCCAAAATATGCGCCTCGGATATCAGACCGCCAATATGGGGCGCCTAATCCGACGTAAGCAGGAACATGATAGACACCTTCTGTAGATTCAACTTTCTGACAATATGCTTCTGATTCTTTCGCCTCTTTAAACATTAATAATCCATCCCGTAGCCATTGAATAGCTGAGCCCGCAACAAATACAGCGCCTTCAAGTGCATATTCGACTTTTCCATTTACTCCCCATGCAATAGTCGTTAATAGACCCGCGTTTGATTTAACAGCTTTTTCTCCCGTATTCATAAGCATAAAGCAACCAGTGCCATATGTATTTTTAGCCATCCCACTGTCAAAACAAGCTTGACCAAATAAAGCGGCTTGTTGATCTCCTGCTGCACCAGCAATTGGAATTTCAATTCCTTGAAAAACATCTTTTTGAGTTACACCATAAACTTCACTCGATTGACGAACTTCAGGTAGCATTATTTTAGGTATATTAAGTATCTCTAAAAGTTCATCATCCCATGACAACGAGTGAATATTAAAGATTAAGGTCCTAGATGCATTTGAAAAATCAGTAATATGAACTTTTCCACCTGTTAAATTCCAAATTAGCCATGTTTCTATCGTACCAAATAATAAATTACCTTTTTCTGCTTCTCTTTGCGCACCACCAATATGGTCTAAGATCCAGCGAATTTTTGTACCTGAAAAATAAGCATCTATTAATAATCCTGTTTTATCTTTAAAGGTCTGCTCATACCCCTTGGATTTTAATTCATTACAAATTTCAACGGTTTGTCTTGATTGCCAAACGAGTGCATTATGAATTGGCTTGCCTGTATTTTTTTCCCAAACAACTGTCGTTTCTCGCATATTTGTAATACCAATGCCAGCTAACTGATCTGCACTGATATTTAATTTTGCTAATACTTCATTCATTGCCCATCGCATAGATGACAATATTTCCATGGCGTCATGTTCCACCCATCCTGGATTAGGGAAGTATTGAGTAATTTCTTTTTGAGCAGATGAAACAGACAATCCTGAATGATCAAACACAATTGCTCTTGAACTAGTTGTTCCTTGATCTAAAGCCATTATATATTTATGTTTCATAACTGCCCCATTTTGGATAATTCAAAATATTTAAAAAAATCTAAAAGCTCATTAAATAAAAAAAGCCACTACAAAGAGTGGCTTTTTTTATTTTTACTAAATTTACTTTCCACCCCATGTGAGTGAATTGAAAATTGTTGTAGATGATGCTTTTGTTACCTTACATTTTTTTAGCCATGCATCAAATTTAGGCCAATCTTTCCAATCAGGTGTTTTAGCAAAGTGATCTTCAACACCAGCAGGTGACTCATAGGTTTCAGATAAGATAAAAACTTTTTTTCCAGTAGTTTTAGATTTTAGATCTGTTGGGTTTGAAAGTTCATCCATTTCTGAAACATCATAGTTTAAGAGAGCTTTTGGTCCAGAGCGATTGTGAGTAGCTTTCATCCATGCTGCATGCGAAAGAAATAATTGTTTACCTTCCTGCGCTAAATTTCCAGGAGCTACAATTGTGAAAGTCAGCTTAGTTTTACCCATAGTATCTTGTTCGCCAGCATATAAGGTACTTGTGAGCCCAAAAAAAAGCAAAATAAATAATATTTTTTTAGAAATCATAATTTTTCCAGTTCTTTAAAGTTTATAGAAGAATGCTTAGTTAGATTACTCTTTTTTCTACTTTAAAAGAAGTTGTTTTTAACACACCCCTATTCCACCCCTGCCAAAATCTCCTGCCTTGAACCTTCTGCCTCGCCCACAAATACTGTAAAATATCACTTTCTGGGGGATTAGCTCAGTTGGTAGAGCAGCGGACTCTTAAAAACGTTGTTAAGAGTCACCCCATCCTACAGCCACGCTGTTTCTATGGCATCACTACTTTTTAATCAGACACTTTTTTTAATTGCACACCGTATGCACACTTCGATTGCTCTTTGTGTGTTATGAAATTACGCTTTTACAATGAGAAAGCGTATGGAAACTACACACGAAGTTATTAAACACAAACTAATTGTATTCAAGCGTGCTAACAGTGACAAATGGCAATGTCGATACAGAATTAAAGATGAATGGATACGATGCTCGACAAATGAATACACATTAGATAGTGCGATACAAAGTGCAAATATGATTTTAATTGAAGCACACGTGCGAGATAAATTAAACATTGCACCTGTGTCAAAAAAATTTAAAGACGTTGCAAAATTAGCAATGCAAAGAATTGAAAATGAAATTGCACAAAATGAAGGTAAAGCAATTTACAAAGACTACGCAATGATAATAAGAAGTTATCTAACTCCTGTGCTTGGCAATTTGTCAGTCGAGCAAATTAAATTAAAAGAATTAGAGTTATTAGAAAAGTTTCGTATTAAAAAAATGGGTAAAGTTCCTAAACGGAGCACCATACTAAATCACAATGCTGCGCTTAAACGTGTATTTGATGAAGCTGTATTGCACGGCTATATGACTGAAGCACAGCGTCCTGTGTTAGTTGCAAAAGGTGCAAAGTGTGAACGTCGTGTCGAGTTTAGTTTAGAAGAAATTAAAAAGATGATGAGTGGATTTGATAGTTGGATACAAAAAGCAAAAACACACAGTATGCAACTACGTTATCTATTAAAAGACTATGTAATTATTTTATTAGACACAGGTGCACGTCCTGGACGTGAGTTGTTTGAATTGAA
>JAJTEE010000032.1 GCA_021298215.1 Alphaproteobacteria bacterium | reverse complement strand
CAAGAGATTTTAATGCTGCTAAATCAATCTTGTTATAGTCACTTAGGTTAAGGCGAAAACGTGTCATACAAATTGCAGTAGTCTTAATACCTGCAATGCTGGTTAATTCAAAAATTCGATCTGCAAGCACTTGTGGATTAAAACTCATAATAATAGCCTTTTTAAAAATTAAATTAAGCGGCAAAGCCGCAACTGTTAAATAATCCCAAGTGTGCTAAAATCCACAGTCACTTCACCTACTTGGAAAGTTAGCACAAATGGAAACCCTTCGCGGAATTAAAATCCGCACAATCTTACTTGATAACAATAACTGGTTGAATTTCTATAACAAATTTAAACACCTTATTCGCCTCAGCATCGTTATCAATGTCTGTAAGCTCTTAGCTTGCGGCACAGCTTTTCTCGGCTTTCATCATTACACCTGTCAAACATGTGGGAACTCCAAAAAAGTCTTCCATACCTGTAAATCCAGATTCTGTTCTCCATGTGGTAAAAAATCCACCGAAGAATGGATCGCTAAAAATCTTGCACTTCTGCCACAAACTCCATGGCAACATATTACTTTTACTTTACCAGCAGAACTACGTGAGTTCTTTTGGCTCAATCGACATCTACTTAATCACATCGCCAAAATCCCAGCTGCTATTATTACTAAATACGCAAAAGCTAAAAAACTTATTCCTGGCATCTTCATGGCGATCCATACTTTTGGACGCGATCTCAAAACCAATCCTCATTTCCATCTATCAACCACTTCTGGTGGGCTAGTCCTTGATTACTCTCGATGGGTCTCTAACTTCTATATCCATCACCAGACTCTTAAAGATCGTTGGAAACAACAAGTTATACAAACCATCAGAGATCTTTATAATGATGGTAAACTAATACTTCCGCCATCACTAAACCATATTACTTCTTATGCTTCATTTAACTCTTGGCTTAATTTTCTCTACCACAAATCATGGGTGGTTCATCTTCAGAAAAAATGCTCCGACCATCATAAAAATATCAAATATCTTGGGCGTTATCTCAAACGACCACCAATGGCTGAAACTCGTATCGTTAAATATGATGGCTCTTTCGTTTCATATCTCTTCATGGATCATCATGACAAACAAAGAACTATGGTTACTCTTGATGTCGAAGAATTTATCAAACGACTTATTCGCCATATCCCAGACTCTAATTTCAGAATGATCCGCTATTACAACTGGCTAGCCAATCGCAAGCGGGCTACATTGCTGCCAAAGGTATTTCTACTTCTTAATCTTACATTTCAAGCCAACAATAGCGTCACGTACCACTCTTTGTTCTTTGCCGCTTTTGGACATGATCCTTTGCAATGTCAAAACTGCAAATCATTCATGATTCTTGATGCCATTAACTATCCACCCAAGAGTAACATTACTTCACATCATCAAGAGCTTGCCACCACGAAAGCTTAACCACAATGACTACAGGATAGTGCTGTCCAAATTCTGTAAATCACACTTCCTACACAGCTTTTGAGCTCTTAAGTCCTCAATTTCTACGTCTGTTCACTTATTTATCTGCCATTTTATTAAAAAATACAATTACCACTCTAATTACGTGGTTTTATACCCATCTTTATATAACAACAGATAAAACATAGGCTATATCAGTTGCATATGCTTTTTTAATTACCTTTTAAGGCAGCACAACTTCCTGCCGTTCTTCTTTCCGACCAAAGAATTTCTTGACTAACCCACATGGGTTTGCATCTATTCCAAGTGCACGATAGATTGCTGCTTGTTCCGGTGTTGCTCGTGAAGTCTTTCTAATCCGAACAATTCCGTCATTCTCTAAGTCAAGCGTAGTCGTTGATCTAATCTGTGTTGCCATTATTTCGCGAAGACCATCCCAACTGTTATTAATACCAAGCTCTTTTAGTTGGTATCGAATCGCATGCATTACGTGATAGGCTAAGATACTTATAAATATGTGACCATCAATCCGTTGTTCTTTTTGATGATAAATAGGACGCATACCTAATTCTGATTTTAAACTTCTAAAGGCAGATTCAATCTCGGTTAACATCGTATAGGTTTTCCATAGTTGTACTGCACTCAAATCTGTTCTATTACTACTTAAACAGTAAATCCCCGCTTGTTTCTGCTCGGCTTTGGTGGTGTCTTTTATCCATGTGATAGTTCTGGCGTAATGTTTTGCATTATCTATGCCAAGATCTATTTCATATAAGTGAGCCACACTCTTATATTGCTGTTTGAGCTTGCCGATTCGAATTGCTATTTTCTCATGCTCCCGTGTGGCATTACTTTTCGTTGGTTGAACCCGTGCTGCAAATAGTTTTCGAAGCTTACTTTGTAACGTGGACTTAGCTTTGCTTTGTCCATTATAATTCGCGCATAAGGTTAATACTTCGTTATTTTGTTGTAAGTGCTGAGTTAGCTCAACATCAAAAGTAAACTCACTACCATCAGGTAGACTATCTGCTTTTATTAATATACGTATCAAAGTATTGGCTTGATTCGTAAAGACACACCCATCGGCTAATATTACAGCACAACTTTGCTCCTTACTGTACTCACTAAAATCTGTATACAAATCACATGCAGGTAAATTATTTGCGAGCTTTTGTAATTCTTCTTCAAGGCGTTGGGACATTTTATTAATATATTCTGTTGCTTTGGCTTCCTTAGCAGTGGAGTGACAATAGAGTTCAACCTGCTTATCTTCTTTCGTTACTAACGAAACGGTTACGGTATTCCGTAAACTGTCTTTAACAATGGTGCTATCGTTTTCAGGCATAGCTAAATCAGAATCTCGTTTGACTACAATATAACTGTATCCTTCTTGCTGTAAGTACGCGACATTGTCTTTGGTTGCAATTCCTGCATCCATGATTATTGTAGTACCGTTCTTACTATCTAAGGTAGCTAACATCTCTTGCAAGGTACTTGGTTCACTTATATTACCGGGTAATATTTGGCTTTTTTTGGGAAATCCTGACCCATCCAGCAATAAGCCTAGAGAAATCAAACCGCAATCACTCCGCTTTTCCTTTGATCTGCCTTTGGCTACCCCTGAATGATTGGGATGTCCTTCAAAGTACGTGTTGCTTATATCAAACAACGTAATCACTTCTTCGAGATTAAAAAGCTCTTTCTCGCGCAAATATAACGCTTGTTCAATAGCTTCTTTACGAGCTAACAACCAGTCAGATGCAAAGTACAACCGCTGGAGGTCTAAATTAGAAAACTCCGTGCCAATTATTTCATCCATGGCACTATCTTTGGTTAAGTAGCGGTGAGTTCTGCATTCACTACCAGGGACAATTAAGCGGCACAGGATTGATGCCAATGCAATATTTGCTTGCTTCTTATTCAAACCAACGCCTTCAAGTAGTTCTGGTAAGCGAAGCTGTGTGGCTACGCTATGAGCCAAGTGCTCAACACCGATATAGCGAATATCACTTTCTTTGATGCTATTGATGTCTACTGATTGATAGTCTTTATCAGCAGGAGTATTTGCTATTAAAACTATTTTAGCTTCAGGCTTACCACCGTTGCGCATACTCAAGAGCTTATTGATGCGTTGTGCTTCTTGTTCTAGGCTAATTGGTAATTCAAGTTCAAACAGTCCATCATTTGATTGAAGTTGCTCAATTCTGTCACAAAGCAGACGCCAATTATTTTCTTCTACCTCAAATTCACCGCCAAGATTTAGCAGCGTTTCCTGTTTTGAGACACCTAATACATTACGATACTGCCGAACTAAGCGGTAGGTGGTGTATGCTTTACCATTTGGTAAATATTTCTGGGTTGTGGTTTTTCTGATAAACATAATCCCGTGAGTATATCACAGGTGCTCATAAATAACAATCAACAGTGCGTAATTCATGGCAGCACAAAATGAAAAACCAGACACCTGCGTAAGCAAATCAGATTGTTATCCGTGGTGACGCCACGAAATTAATCGTTTTAATGCGATTTGAACCGGGTTTTATATAAAGATGGGTATATCTGATGATGGCAACAACGCCAAGCATAATTACCCCTCTGTTTTGTGTTAAGCTAACAACACTACTTGGCACAAGAAAAAGCTTACAGTTAGGATTTATAATTTTATCAATAAGTTTGCTTATCATGTCGATAATTGCGTATTTTAAATTCCAAAATTTAATTAATTTATCACCATGTCTTAACTCAGCAACCTTAGTTCGGCAGTATCGTAATGTATTAGGTGTCTCAAAACAGGAAACGCTGCTAAATCTTGGCGGTGAATT
>JAJTEE010000031.1 GCA_021298215.1 Alphaproteobacteria bacterium | reverse complement strand
GTTAAGGAGCTTAACTCCGTCTGGAATAAGCTCTTTCAGCTTATCCGCATATACTTCTTTAAAAAGACCATTTAAATTACCAACGGTATTATCCGGTGTACTAAATGTATTTGATACTTGTGACATAATTAATTATTCTCCTTTAATTATTCAACTGCGACGAAATCAATAATGAGTGCGTCTTTTCCTGCTTCAAAAGCTGCAGAAAGAGTGATTGTAGCAATACTATTTGCTACAGGGGTTATTGCTGGAGGGGTTGGTGCTGCGTTAAAAGCGATTTGAGCTGCATTTCTAACAATAAGAGCAGCTGCAGAATCATCAATATGCAGACAGGCTCGAACTGATTCAACAGCTTGACCGAAATTTACAGTTAGAGTGGTTGTGCCTGTACCAGATAATACTTCGGTATCGGCAGATGTTAACACAAGCTGTTGTACTTTAAGTTGTACAGCTTGAACTTGTGCTTGTTTTGGTTGATAAGAAATAGACATTTAATGTCTCCTTTTTATTAATTGGTTAATTGTTATGAATACTTTTTTAAGGTATCCGCCTTTGCTCCGCCTTATTGGGTAGTTACTGCATCCTATCAGGGGTAGCAATACGTCCTATCAACGGAAAAAAATTTTACACTATTAGTTGTTAAAAGCCAAAAAACTTTTTATAATCCACTTTATCCTTGGGATCTGCCTTCGTTTTTGTGCTACTTGCCACTTCTTTAATAGCAGCTTTTGCGGTAGCTGGTGTCATAGCTTTTGCTTTAGCAACATTCTTCTTGCGCATACGAGTCATGACTTCTTTTCCGATAAAATCTTCTGCCGCGTCTTCGATAAGCATATATTCTGCCATTTTACGAACTACATACGGGGTTTTAGGAAGATCGCTAGTTTCAAGAGCTTCCGTCATTTGGTTGTCAATGCGCTCATATTCTACTTGCTGAAGACGAGACAATTCCCTTTGTTCAAATTCTTCACGTTCCTTTTGACGAGCTTCACGTTCTTTCTTCAGTTCTTCCTGAAGTTCCATTTCTTTAAGCTGTTCAGGAGTAAGTTGAGCTTTTTTAATTTCTTCTTCAATTACCGCAGCAGCAAATTCTTTTGGATCAATGCCCATTTGCATCAAGTATTCACGAGTATTTGATTTCATTCCTTGAAAAAACTGTTTTACTTGTTGCTCATAGGTAGCTTTCTCTTGCATGGCTCGCTGAGCTGCTTTACCTAATTGTAAATTTTTAGTGAGATACTCAACGACTTCTGGATCTTCTTCGATCTCGAAGGGAAGTTCTTCCTCAAATTCTTCTCCGTGAACTTTGAGCTTGAGTTTATTTAGACGTTTAATTTCCGCTTTTTCTGAGGGAGTTTGTCCTTCTGCAGATCCTTCTGCTTCTTGACCTTGTACTTGGGAAGCATCCATTGCGGGTGCTTCTCCTCCAACATTAAGTGCGTTTGGAGCTGCTGGAGCTGCTCCTTCATTACCTACTGACATATTTATTTCCTTTGATTCGTCTTTCGATAGAATCTTAGTTATCTATCCGCGCCATTACGGGTAAGATGTTATTGTTGACAAATGGCTGTCATATTAAGTTGTTAACCCTTTTTACAGGAACATTTCTCTTCAGATTTATACTTACAGCCGCAATCTTTTTTTAGTAGTTTGGACTTAATTTTTTTAAATTTATTTTTGTGGTTATGGCTGCCTACACCGTCAGCATATGCTTCGTGTAACATTGGTTGTATAGAAGTAAATGTATTTGCTGTTTCTGACATAATTATTTTTTAAACAAACTGTTGATACGTTGGAATCTTTTTTCATCGTCATTTGGTGTAGCTATATCTGTGTTTCCGGTCATCCAACTTTCTCCCGGATTTAAATTATGAATATTTTGAGGATCAATATTTAATTCTTTAGAAATTCTGTTTATCATTTCTAAATTAGGTTGTTGATCTTTGGGCAATTCTACAGAATGAATTAATTTACTGCCGCTAAAACTTGGCATAGCCTGAATTTGAGTGGATACTTTGTAAGGTCCAAATTCTCTTAGATTATGAGATAATCCCTGATCTTGTAATGAAAGATCCTTATTAATATTTCTATTATTTAATAGTTGTCTAATATCCATATTATTTTATCGCTTCTTTTATTTTACTAAATCGCACTTTACTTGTTTTGTGTCCCACTTTTCTTTTATCTGCTATTGCTCGTTTCTTTTGTGACGAACTTAGCTCTCCCCAAGTTTTAGGAGATTTAGCTGTAATACGTTTAGAAGGTCTGCATTTAGGTACACCTTTAGTAGTGCCAGAACCACAAGGATCTCCTTTCTGATTGGTCCACTTTTCAGCGAACCATCGTTTAAGACCTTCAGCCATTAGCGGTATCCCCCGCCACGCTTCTTGTATTCTTTGACTAACCAAGCAGAGCCATAAGCACTAGGCCAACGATTAAATTTTCGCTTGGCTTCAGACTTTACTTGAGCATATAGCTTAGGATTACTAGGCTTATTTTTGCTCTTGCTTACTGCTTTTTTAATCTTTTCAAATGCCATTATTTAGCTCTTTAGGTTTGTTAAACTTTTTTAAATATTCCATTATTTCTTGAAAATCGTCATCTTTAAAATCGTGGCCCCGTATAGCCTTTTCTCCCTCTTTTTCAATAAGTCCTTTCATATGCTGTGTCCCCAATGGACTATTCATATAATAATTTCTATCTTCTTCGCCTTCATCCATTAATTTTTTATACTCAGGATAGGCATTCATAAATTCTTCAAAATGATCCATTCTTTGATTTTTTAAATCTGAATCAATACCGGGATTTTCAGAAGCAGCTTTATTTAAAATTGACGTTCTTCGATTATCTCTATTTATCATTCGATTATGAATATCGGTTAATTTTTTATTTTCTTGCGCTTGCATTTCAGGACTAGATAATATATTTAAAGTATTTTTAGATCCTATACTATTTGGATCACTTATTATATTTTGTAGCACTGAATTTCTAATGTCGCCATTAAATCGAACAAATCCACCAGCTTTAGCACGTTCTAAATCATCTTCATCGTAATTTGAACCAGTAAATCCTTGATATTGGCTATTAGGGTTTATCATATTATTTACGTTTTAACATTTCAATAAGTCCTTTAAATTTTCCTTGAGGACTTAATCTAAAATTTTTAACATCTTCTAAACTTGGTAAACTTGGAGCTTTGCTTATATCTTCATAAACGTATTCGGGATGTTTTTTATTAAATTCTTCGTGATCGTTTACTAAGCTATCTAAATTATAATCAGAATACGGATCATTACTAATGGATTTTAACATTCTGTTAATTACGCCATAATTTTCCAGTGCGTCAATTTGACTATCTGGAGATGCTGACATTAATTTTTCCGAAATATATTTTGGATTATAAGGTGTTGGTGTATTTTTTTCGATGTTTTTTTGAAGATTAGGATATTCTTCATTTAATTCTCTAATTCTATTAAGGTCTTCTTGGTCTATTTGTTTTTCTAAAAATTTAAATGCTGGATTTTTTGAATATTGTTTACCGCTATCTGAATATTTAGGCATAGGTATTTTCCTTTATTTCATTCGTTGTTTGATTTTGTATTTGCGCATTTCTGCCTTATTAGCAATTTCACCAATAAGTTGTTCAGTTCCAGGATATACACCAGCAGCAATAATCTTTTCTACAAGTTTGCACAGAGACTCTTCCATTTTAAGCTGATGCGCATAGAATACTTTATTATCTTCAGCACCAACAGACGGAGCATCGCCAAGTTTAGCAACTACAGCAGCCATCATAGACTGAAGGGCGAGCGGCTCTTCGCCATAAAGCCCTACAATACGCTCAGCAAGACTGTCAAAATCGTCTGCCACCGTATCATACACATCACCAAAAAATGCGTGATCTGAATGGAACGGAGTTCCTTTTACCAAGTGATGTGCATTTTGAGCAAATATTTGCATAGCTCGTAATAGCACCAAAAGTTCTTTCATTTAATAGCTCCTATTAATGCGATAATAGACAACACTATTAAAGCAAGTTTATATACATTAAGTTGTTTACTTATTGTTTTTAATTCATCATCTGATTTTTCTTTTAAATCTTTAACGTAATCAATTAGTTCTAAAATCTTATTATCAAGACTAAGGTTTATTTCATTACTAATTGAATAACAATCGCTTTTTACGCGGTCAATGTTTTTTTTAATTTCTTGATGACGTACTTCCATCTCGCCGAGTATCTCTTGCTTTAACCCATCAAGAGTGGTTTTTAATGACGGAGTTTCAGCAGGTTTAGATGTAAGATATTCGTTCCTTCTAGCAATTTCTTCCTGCGATGCCTTTACGATAGTACCGCTTTGGTCCAATGACCAAAATGAAGGACTTACTCCAGACACGTTAGACAAATCCGGATTAAAAAAACAATGAGGCAAATCCTTTAGAGATTCTATTTTAGCAGAATCCTTGTGAATAATTGCGCCGTACTCCGTAAATTCAACAAGTATATCTTTCATAAGTTATAAGTATCGTCGTAAGCCTTCATGCAAGCCACCATGAACTTAGGCAAATACTGAAAAAATTCCCGCCTTTGCGCTGGAGTAAGCGAGGTGTATGGGTTTCCGCCGTATTGCAATTCAGAGGCTGCGCTATCAAATCTAAAAACAACTCCAGTGGGAGCAGTCCAGTCAATAGGGCTTGGCATTGGTCCAGTGCTATTAAAATCGTAATTGTTCAAATCAGTAAATGCACTTTGCGCACGATTCAATTTATTTTGAAGTTCAACATCATGAGCTTGAAGAATTTGAGATTCTATAGTGGTTGTATTAAAAACTGCCATTTATCAATTCTCCTTATGGGTACAACACATTTCTTATCGCTAGGTTGAAAAGCCCGCCGAGCTGAGGATACAGCCTGTACTGCTCTGCTTGTGGAAGACTTATCACCTCAACATCATCGAAAGTTCTTTTGATCCTGTTACCAGTAAAATTGATTTCTAAGAAGAATGTGTCTCCAGCCCCTTGTGTAATCAATTCGGTTCTTGCGTCGGCCCAAGCCGCAAGAATGTCCACGCTTTCGGCTGTAAGCTGTCCTGCTATCGT
>JAJTEE010000030.1 GCA_021298215.1 Alphaproteobacteria bacterium | reverse complement strand
TATTTAAAATAATTAAATTATTATTAATGGAAATATAATATTTTTTTGATCAAACTTCTCTTTTTATGATTTAAAAAGAATAAAATAATTGATCGCTGTTGCTTATCTCGGCGTAAAGATAATCATAGGATCATGTTGAAAAAATTTAGAACAATGGGTGAAGAGAGGTCAGCTAACTGCCATGAAGTGTTTCGCCTACCAAATCACCAAGTTGTGCGAATTCCCTAATCTCTCGTTGAAGAGCTGCCATCGCTGACTGCTTAAGCACTTCAAGTCTGGCCGATTCCGTAATAGCTTCTGGTAAATCCGCATCTCGGACGCCAGCAAGAGCATCGCTAAGGCTTAACGCTTCACCCGCCATGTTTTCTTCTATATGCTCAACCCCTATAACGACATTAGCGATTTTTGTTCTTTCGGTAGATATTTTATTAATTGCTGCATCAATGGCTGCCAATGCAGCTTCAGCTCCCATTTGAGAGGAGATATCTGGAAGCACGGAATCGAAAAGAGCTTCGGCTCGCATATCAGCAAGCGTAACAGTTTTTACCCCTGAAGCTTGCGTTAGACCACTTGTGAATCCAGCAGCATCGGGAGTATTCCCACCAATGGTAATTGATAGCACCGAGGATAAAGTAATCGAACCAGCATAGTCGCCAACGCTGGGCCCCCATACATTTTGTGCCGTAATATGTTGATACCCAATACTTAAATTACGACCATCTGTTGCTCTAATTTGCAAAAATCCGTCAACATTTTCAGCAACAATATGTTCATCGGCTAAGTCATCAAAAGCATTAATGGCAGCCACTGCCTGGTCAACAATTTGGCCTGATGATTCCGTGCCTGCAAATTCACCAAGCGGCACAGTAATACCGTTGATCAAAATGGATGGATTAGCAACGGTTCTGCTGACAAAATTTCCAGATCCTGTAGCTGATGTAGAGGCAGAAGCCGTTACTTGAGTTGTGCTTGAAAAGTTGTTAATTGCAGCTGCTATAGCACTCGCATCACCTGTAACGGTGCCGATATCCTGGCCATTAATTGTTAAGTCTCCAACAACAAGATCAGAGGCTACAGGAGAACCAGGTACGTTTGCTTGTTTAATGGCTGCGTTTGTGGATAGGTAATTAACCGAAAATGTTCCATCAAGTAAGGTTCGTGAGCCCCATTTTGCCTCAGCATTTTCCGTGATAAGAGCAAGCTTTTCCTGAAAACTTAAATTGATATCTCTTCTATCAGTATCTGTGTTAGTACCGTTGATTGCCGCAACGGCGTGTGCCCGCATTTGCGTTAAGATTTCTGCATTTGCATTTAAAACTGTATCGGCAATTTGGAGTGTGTTATTCAATTGTTGAGCAATACTAGCAATGCGTCTCGTGATTGTTAGACTACCTTCAATACTTTTTGATTGTGTAGATGTTGAAGGATTGGTTGCAGGATTGGGGTTTTCCAGTCCTGATGCAATTTTAGCATTAACATTTCTTAGCGCTTTATCGTGACGAGTATTTATATTTATTATATTTTGAGAGTTGCTAATGCTTAAATTACTCATAAAGTTCTCATACCCTTCTGATCTTAAATCATCATCATGCAATTTTCGCGCCAATAGCTATATATAAGTGATTTGATCAAATTTTTTAAAAATTACTTATAATTTTAAATTATTACTTAAACCTTAAATATATATTAACTTTTTTTGCCTTTAATAATCTTAAACATTACTCGCTTTGGCGATCACTCAAATGTTAAGGAGATTCCGTCATGGCACACATTAAATATGTATTATTATCTATTTTGACCTTTTTCACGTATGCTAAGGCCGCGCAAGATTTAACTCATTATATAGCTGGAGGAGAGACTATTATTAATGGGTCAAAAGCAAAAGTTACTTCCAGGTCTGATACTATTATTATTGGCGGCGCTGGCGGATTCCATGGGTATACCCCACCTAGTGCCAAGTGCGCTGTTCTTTACATAAACTTTTCTTGCTCTGCAGATGCTGTTGAGCCTAATACAATGTTAACATCTTTCCCCTCTTTTCCACCAACAGTCCAAGAAATCTGGCTTCAAGGAGACGCTAGAGGATATGACACTCTTGTTCAAAACGGCGCTGAATTTGCATTGCCCAATCCTGCAACAGAAACAATTGTGCGCTTTAATCTCAGCAATGCTCCTACAACGAGTCCTCGTTCTTGGTTTAAAACCCCATCTCTAGCAGCCGGGTGTTGGTTATGTATCGAGCCTTTTTCTCAAGATCCCCATATTGATAATGTGTTACCAATAAATGGAGCTCAACCAAATAAGCCTTCTCGAGTGATGATAGGATCACGTGTTACTCCTAGCGTTGGTTTTGCGGTTCTTCTTGCTGGAGCAGTCTCTCCGGTATATTTTCAAAGACATCCTAATCTTCCTTACCATGACTCTTATTTAGCTCCTCTAACTCTTCAAGAAGAAACAACCTTTTATGGTCATGTTAATGGGTTAAGTCTTGATTGGGTGGGTGATTTACCAGAAATGAGTGATTCTTCTCTCATAAAATTCATGCTTCAAACTGACATTGTGAATCCAACAGCAGAAGCAGGGCTTGCCGGATTTTTCATTGCCTCAAATAGAGTATTGCAAATTTATGATGCAAATAAGACTGGTCTACCACTATTAAAACAAACACGTGGAGCTGGAGGAGCGAGCAATATAGAAGTAGAAGTGCTTGACACTCCCGAGCACAAGAAGTCTCCACTTTCTCCTGTCATGATACCTCAACGTTTACCGATTACAAAATTTCCAACATATTGATAAATACAAGATTATCTATAAAAGCCATCTATGAATTCTATAGATGGCTTTTATTATTTCGTAAATATACTAAGCTCTTCAAAATTTAGCTAAACCAAACTCCTAAAGATCAACACAAAAAGAGAGAAAACAAGAACGTTTTCTCTCTTTTTTATTAGGCCTAAAACTCTTTATACAAGCCAAAACTAAATAAAAACAAAATATAGTTAAAATATTTCTTAAATATTTATTTATATATTAAATCTTGATTAACTATTAATTGATATAAATAGAAATATTAGCAATATTCGAAAGAATAAATATTTTGAATTTGAATAATATTTTGTCGAATCCTGCTTTGCAGCAAGAAACCGTACCCAACTGATTTTTTCAAAGGCAGTTCTTGTTGAACTTAACAACAATTTAAAAATATTAGGGAGATTCTAATATGAAAAAGCAATTACGTTTATTAGCCACAGCAGCTGCGCTTGGTTCATGCCTTCAAGCTGCAACACAGTATATCGTTGGTCAAGAATTCGATTCAGTTCGTGTAGATACAGTTAGAGTAGGAACTAGTGGAGGTTTCCATGGTTACCAAGCTCCTTCTGCTGCCATTAAAACATTGATTGTAAACTTTGTTAGCTCTGGTGGAGTTGCTGAAAGAAACACGATACAAACAAATGCATATACAGGAAGCGGACCTGTTCCTTATTTACCAGCATCTGTTAAGCAACTTTATATAACAGGCAATGCTTCAGATTACGCAACACTTGTGTTAGGAAATTCTGATACCCTATATGCTGAATTGAAGGCACCTTGTGCATATGCATTAATTACCCCTGCAGCAAGTACAGCAGTTCGTTTTGCACTACAAGAGGCACCATCATCATCGCCAGCTACTTGGTTCCAATCTCCTTTATTGGCTAACTGCGCTGTTACGGTCGAGCCAAGCAGTCAAGATCCTTGGTTAGAAAAAGTTGTTCCTATGAATGGCGGAAACATTATAATTGGTTCTCCTGTTGCTATAGGAGATGATTTCAGCACACAATTAAGCGCCGTTCGCGGAACACTACAAATATCAAGACACCCTTCTGTTACTCTTGCTCAAGCAAGCACTCAAGCTGTTGCTACTCTGACCGGAGACCTAATTTCTCCATATCCGATATATGGGATAAGTATCGATGGCGCCTACGACCTGACGTTTAATGGAACAACAACAAGTCTTGTTGATGTGACTTCAACAACTGCTGGTCAAAAGATTACTGTTAGCGCAGGCAAAACTGCTCAGGTAGTTTATAACCAACTAGATAAACCAGAATTTTCTCAGCTAGATCTTAAATCTGGAGCTTACTTTAACGCTAATGCTACAGCTGAAAAAACTGGAACAAAGTTCACTTTACCAAAATTAGTAACAAACTCTTAACAATCTCACCTTGCCACTTTTTAGTGGCAAGGTGATTTATCTTGCCCAACTAAAATACAATAAGTTCATCAAAATTTAATTATTTTTTAAATATTTATATATAAAAATATTAAATATGATATGATTTACTA
>JAJTEE010000010.1 GCA_021298215.1 Alphaproteobacteria bacterium | reverse complement strand
ATATATAATATAATTTGTATTTTTATTCAAATTTTTCTATATTTTTAAATAAATAAAAAATCCCAAACTAATAACATCTATTCGGAAAAAATCAATCAGCTAGGAAATGTTGCAGCACCCAACGCAGCAATACAAAGAGCTAGTACGAGGTTCCGCAACCAAGCTACTGGACGTCAGAGAAAGCAAGCAACAGAACGATTAAAGGTTAATCTGTCATCACGACCATAGCGATAGCCTTGTGTGGCGATCTTTAATGAGGATTGCCAAGTAGCTTACGTTCCTTGCAAAGACATTCCTTATTTCACGACGTTTTACCTTGCTGTTAACACATTGTTAACTAATTTAATTACAAAAAATTAAAATAATCCGTAAAAAATACCCCTGAAACCAAGTAAAACCGCATTCATGCAACACCGCCACTTATCCCCAACTTCTGTGGATAAATCATTGGATAAATCCTGAATGAATTCATTTTCTCTAGGCCTGGGTTCGCGTCTCTTCCCTCTGCTCAAAAAACAGGCTACTGCTCCCTTTTGCCTTCTTTTCTGCTCTTTTTGAAAAAAATTATCAAAAAAATTTATTTAATTTTAGTCAAACTATTTATTCCTAAATTGGTGAAAAAAATCTGTGGATAAGTCGATGTCAATACCAAAATTATTGATTGACATCTTTTTTTTTGCGAGGCATTGTGGCTTTTTTATATGAGATTTTCCTTGAGATATCCAGATGAGCATTGAGGTACTTTATAGGGATGCCTTGATGTTGGCTATTAATAAACCGTCTGGCCTACCCGTGCATAAAGGGGCGGGAAGAAAAATCGCCACGCTTGAAGATTACTTAGATGATTTACGCTTTGGACTACCTAAAAGGCCAGAGCTTGCGCATCGCTTAGATAAAGATACGACAGGTTGTTTAATTCTGGGGCGAAATAAGGTTGCGCTTAAAAGATTAAGCGAACTTTTTCAACAGCATCTTATTGAAAAGACGTATATTGCTATTGCCCATGGGGTGATTGAGAATAACCAAGGTGAGATTAATTTACCGATCGCTAAAAAATCTCGTGATAAAAAATCATGGTGGGGAAAGATTGATGATAATGGTCAACCGTCGCTTACCCATTATGAAGTGCTAGCGCGATCTGATACAGCAACGCTTGTAAAGCTTATTCCCATTACAGGACGTACCCATCAGTTGCGCATTCATTTGCAAGCCCTGGGATATCCGATTGTGGGAGACCAAATCTATGGCCAAAAAGATAAAGAGAATTCGCTTTGCTTGCATTGTTATGAGATGAACGTGCCATTATACGCGAAAAAAGAGAAGATTTTGCTGCATGCGCCATTGCCAGAAAATTTTGTAAAAGTTTTGGACGCGATGAAATTAGACTGGCAGGATGATACGAGATAGACAAAATTAATTTTATTCATTGGATCCTCGCGTAAGGCTTTGCCTTACTCAGAATGACAAGTACTTGAGAAAGATATGCTAAAAAAATTCTGCTTATTATGGTTTGGTTTTTGCGTTGTAACCATCGCTGTTAATGCACATTCCGTATCGCCCCTCGCTTTAAAAAAATTAGATGAGCACGTGCAAAAGCAAATAAAGCTAGGAAAAGCTATAGGATGCACAATTGCGGTGCTTGATCATGATGAAGTGGTATTTGTAAAAGCCTATGGCGTAAAGAAAAAAGGAAGTAAAGAAGAGGTTGATACTAACACGGTTTTTCAGATTGGCTCTATTTCTAAGCCTGTTACGGCAACCGTCGTTGCTATTTTACAAAAATCAGGATTATTGAATATTCATGATTCGGCGCAAACCTACCTACCCTACTTGCATCCAGATACAAAAGTTCATCATCTTTTAGCGCACACCTCAGGATACAACCGCATGGGGTGGAATAATAAGATTGAAAGCAGCGTGCTTCGACCGCAGCTTTTAGAGGACCTAATCACGACTCAACGTCAGCGTGAACCCGGCGAGGAATTTGATTATCATAATGTGGTATATAGCTTGCTTGAAGAGGTTTTGGAGAATACACAAAAGTCGTCTTTTAAAGAGATTGTCCAAGAAACTTTATTTAGACCGCTTGGGATGCACCGCGCAACTGTTGGCTATGAAGATTTTATTGCTCAAAATAATAAAGCTTGGCCGCACACGGCAGGAAAAAATGGACGATTTTATGCCTCTAAAACGTACTCAAAACTTTATCACGGGTCGGTAGCATCAGCGGCCGGAATTAATGCCAGCATTATGGATATGATTCCCTTTTTGCGATTGCAAATGATGGGCGATGACAGCTTGGTAAGCACAGATGATTTAGAAATTTTCCATCGTCCGCATACGACGGCACCGGATTTGTTTTTGTGGCTTAAGGGTGAAATGGACGGAAAGTTGCGCTCTTACTATGGGCTTGGTTGGCGCATTGTGGAAAATGACAAATGTCGGGTGGTTTTTCATGGTGGCTATGTGAAAGGATTTATTAGCTTTGTAGGATTTTTACCCGACAAAAAAATTGGCATTATTGTACTGCATAATGGGCAAAATATTTTTTCGACCGAAACTGGCATAAAATTTTTGAGCAATTGGGTTCATGAGTAGAGATTTTTACGTATCATAGATCCTCAAACGGCTACGCGCCTTGTCAGGGATGACAGCAAGGAATTATGAATAACGTCAGAGGCTTAGCATTCTTTCTCCTCTACCACATCAACTCCACAAAAAAGCATAACTAACATGGCGATGGGAAAAAACAGAATAGCCCAAAAAATAATCCAACCCCAAGAGCCACGGCAGCACAGGTAAAAGATTGAATTATCTTTGACGAAACGTGCATTCATAAGCAAAAGGAAAAATGCGAGGGGCATATGAAAAATCAGAAAGAAAATCAGCCAAAAAATACTACCATTGTATTTGAGTGGATAAACACGGCGAGTGTTGATGATGGGCATGGGGAATTACAATACTAAATGTAGATTTCGCATTGTAATAAAAAAAACACAAAAAAAATATCTGTACGCTCAAACTACTTTAGATTGAATTTTTGCATCAATTTTTCTATTTTTTCTTTTTGCTCATAAATAACAGGTAAATCTGACAACGTTAAAGGTGAGCCCAACCCACTTAATATAACTTCAGCATCACTAAGGGTTGTATTATAACTTCCTGCCAGTAGAGGATTATAAGAACCTTTTGGAAGCCTATTTGGCGCTTTAAGAGCTTCTCTAATTTTTTGAATTTGTCCTTCTAGCTTAATTTTTGATTTTTGAGGATGACGCAACGCATCTATTATTGAAGCTATTTCATCTCGCAAAAGATCCTTAAATTTTCTTGCATCGCTCTGCCATAAATATTGTTGTCCGGAAGGATCTACTTTTACTTTTAATGTAAGATCCTGTCTTGTTGACTGCACGAAATTATAATACGTCATGAAAGGTTCTGGTAATGAAGCAAAATCAACTACTCCATAGTTTGTCATATATACTTGAATGTCATTCTCTATTGAAGTAATACCTCTCGTTAGGTCAGTAATAACGCCTCCAGATTTAGTATGATCGTATTGCTCCCCATCTATGATTCTTTGATTGCTTTCAACAATACTTTTTCCTTGTTGTAATATTCTAATTTCATTATCGACATCGCTTGGGACAGCTGTCTTCATAATATCTATCGCTCTATGTCCTGCATGTAAGTAATCCCAACATTGCTTTAAAATATCTTCATTTGTCCTAGCAGTATAATCTGCCTCTTCAAGATAACCATCTAATGCATCTCTGGAAGGAATTTTAGTTCCCAACAAAAATTCTTTTAAAGGATTTGGTTGATCCAAAAATTCTTCAAGAATTCTTAATCGAATATCGTGCCCTATTTTTCCAGGACCAAAATTTCGTAGCTCATCAACTATGCTGTAAAAGATAACCAGCGGCCTTAATACATAAGGATTTTTTCTTTGTGATACAGGATTATCGAGAGATAGTTTAATTTTATTAAGCAAATTTTCTAAAGCTGCTTTTTCATCCGAAATAGTTTGTTGATTAAGATATTTTTTGCTTAATGTTATATCCATATATTCTTGCACGAGAGTATCAAAATTATTCACAAGATCGCTAATATAGATAAACAAGGATTTTTTCTCATCAGCTGTTAAATATTTCAATTCTTCGTTAAATAATTCAAGTCTAGAATTTTGAATGCTCGACGTAGATTTTAAGGTAAAAAAAGCTTCTAGTTGCGTCAAATTACTAGCATATATAAAAAGCAAACGAGGGCTATTTAAGAAAAGAGGGATAACAGAAGCTAAAGACATTTTTCTTTGAGATCTTCTACTAGTAGTTAAACCTTGATTCATAGCTGTTTCAGACATTGAAACATTGACATGTGGAGAAATATCCAACCGGAAAAGATTCATCGAGTCCTCAAAGTCTTGCTGCATTTGAGCTTGAGCAGCCTGAACTTGCGGATCTGCAACACATTCACCATAAAATAGAGCTGCTGCTTGTCTGCGCTTTTCTTGAGCGTCTTTTATGTCTTCCTTTATGGCATTTATATAGGGCTCCACAACAATAGGATCATATATAACTCCAAACTTATCAGTTAGTTTTTTAAGAACTTGGATGTATTCTTCACCCACTTCACAATAAAGGCTAAAAATATCTTTAGAAAATTTTTGTGTGGCTGCAAAACGGAGATTAGCAAGCTCAAGCGCATCTGTAACAATTTGCACGGCATCACCTCGCGGATTTTTCCTAAGAATGTCTTCTAACTGGACTAGATCTACGCTTAAAGCTGCTGCACTCTGATAAAAATCATGTGAAGGATCAAGCATTAGGGCCAAAAGTGCTCTTGAATCAGCAGCTGCGGGAAGCTCTTGTAAAGCCCATTTATTGACAACCGCCATATGAAATTCCATTTTTTTAAATTCTTGAGTACATTTGTTGGCGGCATCAACAGCATAATAATACGCATCCACAGAAGACGTAATAGCTGCTGGTTCATCTGGTGACGGGGCTGGACGAGGTGTTAGGTGAATTTGGTATGCGGAGCGCTGGGGACCACCGAAAACAGATTGCAAAAGCTGGTAGTGCTGAGCGAGTGCTTTGAAGCCGTCAACCACTATAGGATACTCTGCTGCAGAAAAAGGAAACTGTTGATCAATGAGTGAGCCATCTTTTAATTCAACTGTTAATTTTACCGTATGGGTAGCGTCATCAAATAAAAATGCATGATTTTTCCGATCTGGATTCTGGAGTAGAGTCTGTACCTGAGTAGCCACAGCCAACGGTATATTTTTGCTAACAATGCCATCAAGTCGAGCAAGTTGTAAGTCTTGTCCTGTTGCGACAAGCTGTTGCTTTGCTTGTAAAGCTTCGTATTCAGCTGCTACTTTTTGCTTTCTCTCTGTTGATAACGCTCTTTGAAGAGTAAACCTTTGCTGAGACTCTTGTCGTGCAAGCTCTTCAGCGGCTTCTCTTTTTTTTGTTTCCTCTTCTAACTGTGCCGCAGCAACGGCGCTGACGGCGTGAAATTGACGATACCAAGTTTCATACACAATCTTAGGATTTTGAGTTCTATAACCAGCACCTGTCGTAGGTAGCCCAGCTGGAAAACATTCGCTCAAAAAATCTTTTCCTGCAGGAAAAGTTTCAAGAAATCGAATAATTTCAGAATTTTTTTGCGGTATTTCATTCGTCGACCTGAGATTACATTGAGGAAAATCTTCGGGGAGCCTAGCAGCATGAATAGAAAAACATAGAAAAAATAAAAAAAACACTACCTTGTTCTTTAAAAAACTCATATCAATCAATCTTATAACTATTCACAATCACGTATACTTGAATTATGATAAATTGGATATATTAATTTTTATTTAAATTAAGTTTTATGAAGATTGCTTTTTTTATTTTGGGTATTTCAACGGTTTACGGTTTCAATAGTAATCATAATTTTTATGCAGGATTTTCGCTTAATCAATGTGCATTAGCTGGAAAACGCAATGATGCAGCAACTGACACAACGCCCTTTAATCAAATTTTGGTTAACAACAAAACAGTACAGAATAATGGAATATATGCAGGAATAATTGCTGGATATTTATTTAAATTTAAAGATTTTGGTATAGGGCCAGAATTTTTTTATAATTATGGAAGGATAGAGAACAAGATTAATAGCACATATCTCGATCCAGCTGGACCGCACGATACCAAATTTCAAGTAAGTTATAAGATTGCCAATCAAAAAGGCTTACATTTGCGCATAGGTTATTTTTTAGATAGCTATTTTCTATATACATTATTTGGAATACATTCCCAAGCAGGATATTTTGAAGCAAAAGGAACCAAATCTGATTTAGGCCTAGCTCCTCAAGTAATAGAAGGCACTTATAAATCCAAGACAAAAAGCATGACTTGTTTTAACTTTGGATTAGGAGCACAAAAGGCAATCGCAGAACACTATGCAATTGGTTTAGAGTGCAGATTTTCTCATTTCCCAAATAAAAATTTCACTTTTGCTTTGAGTGATGCCGAACGCACCACCCTCAACAGCTCATTTAAATATCAGCTGCGCTCGATTAGCTTAAAACTTATGTACGTATTTTAAGAAAGTTTATTCCTGAATTTTGATGTTTTATAATATTTTTTACGATTTTTATCATAAAAATTATTTAAAAAATGTCTTAGTATTGACATTTTTAATTTTTAAGTATATATTCACCCGACAAAGTTAGGGGTTATACATTGATGAATAGGCCATTTGCATTACTATTAGCGGGTCATGCACTTAGCACATGTGCTTTTGCAGAGGAAACACACGCACCTATTACGCAATTTTATGCAGGGGTGTCAGCTGGTTATGACCGAATAATCTCAAAGCGAACAGAGAAACTTGAAACGGGCACAGGCACAAAACTTTCTTTTTCGCATAACAAAACTCAAACTGGTAACGGCTTTAATGGCAAGCTGCTAGGTGGGTTTTTGTGGAATATTGCAGATACTTCATTTGCGATAGGGCCTGAGATTTATGCAGGATATGGCAGTGCAGAAGTAACATTGCAGGGTACTGAACATGACCCCTTGGGCGGCCCAGCTGATAAAAGCTATCAAAGCACATTTAAGCAAAGTTTTTCCATGGGAATTGGCTTACGTGCGGGTTTTTATTTAGCAGAAAATAATGATTTTGTGTATATATTTGGCGGCATTGATCGCAGTAAATTTGAAAATAAATTCACATTATCCAGTACTGATGTAGCTGGGTTTCCTATCCCTACTCTCCTTGCAAAAAATAGCAAATTCTTAAAAAGTTCTGTTGTAGGAGTAGGATATGAACGAAAGATTGGAAGCATTAAGCTTAGTATAGATTTGCGTTATTCTCCCTACTCTGCTTGGAAAAATTATTCACGAATTGCCGCTGTATCTAATGATAAAATGTTATTACAGTTCAAACCTAAAATTATTACAACCTCTCTAACAGTTTGCTATTTATTTTAACGCTTTAGAAATTTTTTAAATACAGGTGCTGAATTGTAATGGCTTATATAAGGTTTTTACGTTTTATTTTTCTTATTAATTTGATTTCCTTAGCTTGGTCAAGTGAAGTATTTGACGTATTAATATTAGATACATCTTCTGCATCTGCAAAAGCCAACTCTGTAAATAGTGCTATGGCAGAATTATACAGACGGCGCACCAAGGGGGACCTTATCGCTGGAAATATTTTATCTACAATGTCCTGCACACAATTTAGAGAAAAAGAAGCAGCAGTAACCGAGTACAATAGAAGATTAATTGAACAAGAAAAAATAAGGAGCGCAACGCAAGGGCTTAATCTTTCTGGAAACATAATTGGAACTCCTTCCAAAGTTTTAGGACAAGTTGTTCGTCGACAGCAAGAGCTAGAAGAACAAAACAGAACATTACAAGAACAACTTGCTGCCAAAGAACGAGAAAAAGAAGAAGCAGCTAATAGAGCCGCAATGTATTCCCCAGAAGCCAAAGCTGCTGGATTGCTTAGACAACAATCCACAAAACTTGAGAGAGAGCTCGACGAGGCAAAAGAGCGCTTAAAAAGTTCTGAACAACGAATCCAAGAACTAGAAGCACGCATGGGACAAGAAGCCATTGGTGCTATTCATGATAATATAGGGTCTGCTGGGGCAATTGCAAACGGTGGCACAATCGGAGGAAAGATTAAATTAGATGCAATAGGTCATTTGAGACAAAGCTACCTAGACATGATTGATGATTTGGGTGGTCAACAAGAAAGTAGCGTTGTTGAAGATAGCGAAATGGTAAGAAAAAAAGTTGAGGAAACAGCAGCAATATTTGCAGGTGCTGATGAAAGCAACATTGAAGAAGTGCGCGCCCAAGCACTTGCTCTTACGCAGTCTACTTTTGATATTGTCTCAAAATATGAGGAGCTTAAAATAGATGTTTTTGAGCGTAAAGTCAGGGATGCAATAACATTAGAAGCCCTTAAAAAAATAGTTATTGATGATATTTTTTATGATGTTTTCTTATCAAAAATGTCAGAATTAGAGCTACGAATTCTTAATTTAGATGTACTACAACAGTCTTTAGATTTAACAAAATTATACCAAGATCAGCTTGAACAACTCATCAAGTTAAACTTGTATTCTCCTTCAAAATTAAGCGCTATCAGGCAGTTTTTAACAACGAATGAAAATATGCTTGGAAGAAAAATTGAAGAAAGAGATGAAGCAATTCGTGATGAATACCAACTTTCTTTACTTGCGGTAAAACAAAAAATGGATGCACTTTATGCTGAATACCAACTACGAGCACTCACGCCGCCAATACCTAAAGAGTACGATCTTGCATATGTCTCTGTACCTTTGCAATTAATGAGGTCTCCTATAGCTTTTTTCTTGCTGGCGAAATCTGATTTTACTGACAAAAAATTTAATGATATTCAGATATTAGATCAATCGCTGATATATCTAACACGTGAACAAACGCGAGCTTTCTTTGTGTATTTGTATGATGTTCACACGAATTTTTCAGCGTACAAAAAGAGATTTGAAGAAGTCACTCTAGCATCACCCCCCCCCTTTGCAACAAAAAGACATCTAAGAACTAATCAAAATTTTTAGGAATCGGCTTAAAACATACTTTTTAGATTATAAAAGTAGAGCGGGAAGTGAAGAAGGAGTAGAAGAACAAAGTGCTGAAAAAACAGCAGCTGAAAAACCTAACTTTAATCCCGCATTTAACGATCGAAAAGCTTTCAGAGAATTTGCGGTATTAATTGATGATCTTATCTCTGGAGCTATTACTACAAAGATTATTAAGAAAGAGATTGAATCGTTACGCATCGAACTTAATCACAAATTAGATAACGTCACTATACAAGGAATAGAGGCTGTCATAAAATCTGAACCAACACACGCTCCTGTAGTTGAAAAGACATTAAGAGTTATTGAAAGATACTCTCAACTTGTAAATCAACAAGGTGGGATAGATGCAATAACTAGCGCCTCTACACCTCAACTTAAAGAATTATTAGGTGAAATGAAAACAGTTAAAAAAGATATGAATGACAGAGCATTTCCATTTAAGAAATTAATCCAAAGTTCCACTGACTTTATAGAAGGTAGTAAAATTTTGGAATCTGTTGTTGTAATCGTTACACCAGCGTCTCTCCCCCCAGTCGCTAACATCATAACGGCGCCTCCTATAAAGAAGCCTGCACCTCCTGTTGGACGTCCCGCGATGTCTCTTGGAGCCCCTCTAAGCGCTGAAAATTTAACAACAGACCTAGATCAGCTGGCGATACAGTTAGAAACTAAAAAAGCATCTCTAGATGGAGCAAAATATGATGATTACAAAACGCGCATTCAAGCAGCACGAGATAATGTAACTGACGATGCTCTACAGCAAGCACAGATGAAGATTAAGAAGCTAAAAACAGAGCTGAAATAAATTCATTACTCACTGGACCCCGTTTTACAAAGGGGAGACTGGTAGGTACTATTTGAACAAAGTAGCTCTCTCTACTCATCATCATCAACACCGCGCATGCGTGAGTCTTCGAGCAGCATTTTCGCTTGCTCGCGAATCTTCGGATTGTCACTTTTCTTCGCACGCTGTGCACGACTATGAGCAAGACGCGTATCACCCATACGCATCGCCGCTTCCGCCTGAGCAAGGTCAGCAAGCCCATGTTGATTAAGTTTACGATACGCCCCTACTTTTAATAGCCACGCAGCAACGTTATCCGGGTCATCTTGAGTAATGCGGTTAAGATGATCAATCGCCTCTTGAGCGTTATCAGATGAAGCCGTATAGAGCGCCTGCGCATACAACAAACGAATAGAAAGTGCATCAGATGCCAGTTGAATAGCTCGCCTGAGGTGCTGAAGTGCTTTGTGCGCATTGCCTGATTCAAGCAAGAATTGTCCGTACATTTCATGCAAGTAAGGATTATCAGGAGATTCACCAATAAGTTCTTCCATTTTGTTAAAAGCGTTGTCGTATTGCCCTTTCCTTGCGTAGACGATGGCACGTGCTATACGCGCTGCCGGTGTCGTTTTTTGATAATAAAAACGCTCTGATTCTGAAGGTTTTAGAAGACTTGCCATGAAAATAGCTTGGATAATTTGAAATTCTTGCTCCCATTCTTCAGGAATTGAGCCTGTATCGGGGTGCGCATCACGATAATGAATAAAAGCTGTAATACGATCTTGATCACTAGGGTGCGTTTGCAGATACGGAATTTCTCCAAACGAGTTCATTTTTTTGAAAAGTTCGAAGGTCTCGATAAAACCTTCTGTACTAAGACCTGCTTGTTGAAGGAGACGAAAACCTGCGGCATCTGCCTCTTTTTCATGCGTTCTTGAAAAGGCTGCAAACGTTCCCATCGCAGCACTTTGACCAAGCAAAGATCCAGCAACAAGGGGCTCAAAATTTCCACTAGCAAGAGCAGCCGCACCGCCAAGTAGAGTTCCAAGAACGGACGCTACGGATAATCCGTGCATTTCATTTTTCATGCGATGCGCATGTCCGCCGGTAATGTGTCCCATTTCATGTGCAAGAACAGCAATAAGCTGTTTTACGTTTTTAAATTTAATAATAAGACCTGTATGAATAAAAATTTTAGATTGATCGGTGGCAAAAGCATTCACGCTTTTATCGACAACAAAATAGATTTTAGGAACTAAAAGAATTTTACTGGATTTGCATAAGCGCGTAAGAATAGCATTTACAAGTTTTTCAGCGCGCGCATCAACAATCACCGTGCCAGGTTTTATATCGGCAAATATATTGATATTAAAAAGTGTAAGGAGAAAAAAAAGACGCAAGAATTTCATTTTAGCTCCTACGCAAAAGAATCTAAAAAATAAGACAATTGACTCTTAGAGCTTGTCTTCCAAGAAAGCACAGCTTTCATAGAATCCAGCTTTATAATATTGATATTATTCGACTGGATCCCGTTTTTCAACGGGACGTCTTTCACTGGATTCCACGCAGATTTTATCTGCTGGGATGACGGCTGTATGAAAGTTACAAATTTCACTTAAGGGTATCTTCGACAAATACTGGATATTGTCTAGGATACGAGTCTTTTTCATCTGGTTCAAGCTTACCTTTTCGCCCGCAAGCTGAAAGGGATAGAAATAGAATAAGGAGAAGAATGGTGGGTGATGAAGGGATTGAACCTCCGACCCTCTCGGTGTAAACGAGACGCTCTACCGCTGAGCTAATCACCCATTTAAAAAAGGCATGGTTCGATGAACCATGCCTAGTCTTAGCAAAAAGCAGATTATTTTTCAACTGCTTCTTTCAATTGCTTTCCAGCGCGGAATTTTGGTAGGCGCTTTGCTGGGATTTTAATCTTCGCGCCAGTGCGAGGATTGCGTCCTTCAGTTGCTTTACGATTTGCAGTTGCAAACGTACCAAAACCGATCAAACGAACATCGTCACCTTTTTTAAGAGACTTTGTAATTGTTTGAAAAGTTGCGTCGATTGCGCGCTCTGCATCAGCTTTAGTTAAACCAGATGCTTTTGCAACGCTGCTTACTAGATCACTTTTATTCACGGAACCCACTCCTACGTTAGATTAAGTTAATTACATAACCATGATAGGGGCGGTTTTATTTGGCGGTCAAGAGGTTTTTTAGGTATTACCTAGAAAAAATAGGTGAACATGACACATTTTTGTCACTTTTATTGTGATTTTGTCCAAAAATATTGTGTTATCAAGACTTTTAATCAAAGTTTATTAAAAGTTTTTCTTTTAAATTAAGAAAAAAATAACCCTTAATTCAACATTCGGCATCGAATAAAGATTTTAAGAAAAAACTAAACAGTTATAAAACTCTATGCTTTTTTCTATGTTTACTATAGAATCCCTGTGACCAATAATTGCGCAATCATATGATCAATAATGGAAGTAAAAAAATATTATATTTCGTTTTTCTTATTCTGATATCTGGAATTTTTAAGGTGCGCGCTGCTGGAAATCCCTTTGATTGGAATGCATATACAGAAGCTGAACCTTGGAAAGCTGTAGGCAGCAAAATACCGTGGCCAAAAGTTGCTTCTCTTGTTGAAAAAGAAAAGAAAGAGACAAAAGTTGTGCCCCATGCTGAAAAAAAATGGACCGTCGTCTCTTCTCGAACAGGAAGAAAACATCGACCCCAAAAAGTAACAAGCAGCAAGATTACTGATATAAGCGAAGAAGAATCAACCTTAACTCTTAGTGCCGCTGTTTTAGCTGGCCCAGCACAAGGTGCTTCTTTTACAGAAGAAGACCATGATAATATGCGCGATGCGGCTATTATTTCAGCCTCAGCCCAGCCTAATGAAGAGGACGATGAAGGTAGGACTGGAGACAAAGATGAAACCGTTTCTCATCATGAAGATAAAAAGGATGTTGAGGAAGCTAATTTGCTAAGTGATCATGTTGATCCAGATGATGAAGCTGAAGATGCTTATGATGCTAAGGAGAGAAGTTCCCTCATAAAAAACCCTCAGAAAAAGAAGAAAAAAACAAAAAAACGCAGCCCTAAAAGGCAAAAGCCTCCGGTTTCAAGTGAACCAGTTCAGCAGCTAGAAGGTGTAAAAAAAGTTCTGCTGCTATAGAACCTATTATTTTAGAGCCGTTAACAATAGCTGTTTCCTCAGCTATCAATGTAGAGTTCTTATTCTCAAGAATTAGTAATTTGGATGCAAAATCAGACAGTGCATCAGGTTATATACCCACTATTCTTTATCAATTAGATACAGGAAAAGATTCTCTGACACGCTTGACTGATATAGATGGCGTGCATCTTTTGAGAATCAAGGGTTCAGATTTCACTTTAGCACCAAGTGATCGCCTTTTTTCTTTGAAAGGTAGAAATGTCGATTTTCTTTTGCGTAATGGCAATACCATTTATGCGTTATTTGAAGAAGGATGGACTGATGAGGAACTACTTATTAAAGAAATTATTGAAGAAATTGTGGAATCTCTTCGAAGGGCCGGTGTCCCACCTTATCGTCAGTTAAAACCTGCTGAAATTAAGCAGTATTTACCAGGTGAGAAAAAAACTCTAACTAATGCATTCTTTTATGTGCAAGCACCAAATGAAGAACATGTTATTGTGCGCGTGAATGAGCGTAAACAATGCCGAGCGATGACGGCGTTATCTACAGCTGCTCAACAAGAAGTATTCGAGGATTTTAAAGATTTTCATGATACCTGCCCTATATTTATGGTGAAAACGCCGACAGATTTTAATTTCATTCAAGCCGAAGGAAATTTTACATAGGGAAGTTAGTATAATTTTTCCTCTATCTTTCTTTTTTCATTACGTCCTAGACTAATAGAGTAAACACTATTTTTTCTCAGGAGTTACTACATGAAATCATCCTTAAGAATGACAACGATTGCTTTGTTACTAGGTGGAGTTTTGCAGTTGCAAAGCTTGGCTGCATCAGGCGTGAGCATAGATACCTTTCAGGAGTTAAGTAACTCGAGTGGACGTTACTCAGGAGAAAGTGGTGCAAAAACTTTTGCTAGTGATGTAGAAAAATTAGCAAATACCGACCACAGTACACTCAGAACAGCATTACAAGAACAAGTTTTACTCTCTCCGTTCGATGCAAGTTTTTTTGCGGCTGCACGCAAAGAAGCAAAGCCTAACACAAAAAATTTATTAGCTTTTTGTGAAGGCATAAAGCTGGGTTATTTCAGGGCTAACAGCGAAATAACGACATTACAAAGCGCATTAGATGAATTGAGACTGACATTAGCAAGTCAACAGCAACGATTTAATGATCCAGAAATTCATGCATTTTTAAATCCAGAGACGCCCGCAGATGTACGTCCTGTGGAAACGCTTCCTGCATTCTTGGCTACTGGCACCTATACTAGTCAATTACCTCTTGCTGAACAAATGTATCTTTTGCAGATACGTAGCCAACTGGCTTCTCGTGAAGGACTTCAGACATCACTAAATGCATTAGATGGCCTTTTAATATCTGTGCGCACTATTGCAAGTAACGACAAAACTCGTGAAAATCTTGTGCGAGCTAGTTTCTTAGTAGATGCTATTCCGCATATCAAAGGAATTGTTCCAGTTATTGGAGAGTATTTGCAGTCGATTTTAGGGAAAATTAAGATGATTGATGATGCAGTTACTGCAAGGAGTAATTTTTGGAGTAGAGCATCTCTAGGAGCATTAGAAGACTTACAGCTTAGAGAACTCCGTGCTAGAGAAAATCTAGCGTATGCTATTTTTGACTCGCTTTTTGGAACAATAATTAAACCATCAACAGTTACAGTACCCTTTGCTTTTAATACTGATCCAAGCGCTATCAATGTTTTAACAAGCAAAGTTTACACAATGCATAAAGGCTTGCCAGCGTCTATTGTATCCCAAAAATTAACAATAAAAAATGATGGTGCAACACCGGGAACAATTGCCACTATTAACGATGCTGCTTTTGCTACGGGTATCGACATGTCTTCAGATTATATGACTGGCGTTCGAACTGAAACCACTACCTTTTTGAGAAAAATGTTAGGAGCAAAGGAATTAGTGAGAATTACTTTTGCATCGTCCGCATTGGCAGAGCTGAGTGAATTGCCAACGGTAGTACCGACACAATCGCCTAAAGTAATAGAAATGGATGATGAGGAAGAAGGTGATGAGCCTTCTGCCACTGGTGGCAATGATTCAAGTCAGCAAACTCTCAAAATTCTTGAAGATACGACAGCATAATTAATAGATAAACTGAGTCCTCTGCATGAGGGCTCAGTATTTTAAAATTATCAATAACGTGAAATAAATATATTTTTTAACGCTGACAGAACGCCCTTCAAAAATTCAGGATAATACCATTAATGCTGCTAGAGAATCACCATGAAACCCTGGGCCAAGGTATTTCTAATTTTTGTACTCTTTTTGCAAACGCCAATAAACTCGACCACTGATCGCTTTTTGGATGTGGATTCATTTTTAGCGATTTGCACAAAACGGCTAAGTAATAGTTCATATACCGAGCAGTACATACAATTAGAAAATTATCTAGCTGATCAAATTGTCACCGTGTACCTTAGAGGCAGCAATAACAAGCCAAAGGAATATAAAATTTATGATCCCAATCATCGGCTGATGCATGGGCAGGTTTTTGAGCCTGAAGATAAAGCAAATGGTGGCACTCGCATTGTCGGGTTTTATTCACTTAATGGCAAAAGAAAACTTTGCTTTAAGAAAGATCCTGAGGATGCTGTTACCGAACTTGCCGTTGGTGATTTTTATAGCGTGCTTTTTCCACGTGACCGAGGAAATTCTCCCCTGCCCGCTTCGGACATTATTTTGATGAATGGACAACTTTTCTCCATTTCACAATTTATGGAAGGAGAAAATTTAGGAACGATCTTAACGGAGACAGAGAAAAACCCGAATCGTTGCAAAAAATATTCTTTTCATTTAGAGAGTTTTCAACGTGGTGCACTTTTTTGTCTTTTAACAAATCCCGAAGATTGCAGGCCAGAAAACTGCTTGGTAGGGAAAATGCCAAACAGCGATATGCATCGCTTTTTATTTATTGATAATGAGCGCAATTTTTGTAAGCAAATTGTTAAAGACAGAGATGGCAATATGCGAACAAGAGTGCATTGTTCGTTGTTTTGTTTCCGGGAATTGCTTAACAAAAAAGTTGATTCTCATTTATTAAGGCGTAACTTAATGAAGGATATTCGTACATGGGAAGAACGATGTGGCGAGTATAGTGAGTATTTATTAGAGCTCTCCAAATTAACACAAGGCAGTCTAAAAACTGAACTAAATGCATTTAGAGACCGCTCACCTATAAAAACGCTCAATAGAAAATTACATAAAATTGAAGCGCTTTTTGATAAGAGAGAAAGCAGATTTGCACAACCCGACGTGTCCCTTATCGATATTTTTAAAGCAACGATGCCAAAACTTGCGCGCATTTATTTAAAGCCGAAAGATATTATTTCAGAAAATTCAGATCCTATATGGCTTTCATTACAGCGAATAAAAAATATTGATGCAGGAAGATCGGGAACCATTACACCACCTAGTTCAAATGTGCCGTTGAAAGAATTTAAAATAGAAAGCCGTGAGCTTGAACGCGCCGAAAACGGTTCGTTTTTTGGAGAGGTAAGTGAGTTAACTGGGGTTGAGAAAACGGTTTTTGTACAAGGATACTACCGAAGTAATGGCACCTACGTGCGCGGGCATTGGCGCGCAGGGAGGAGAGACTAGCTATTTTGAATAACTATTCCAATAGATGGTGACGAATAAAAAGAGCCATACCACATCGACAAAATGCCAATACCAGGCAGCAGCTTCGAAGCCGACGTGGTGATTAGGTTGAAACTCGCGGCGCATGTTACGCAGTAAGCAGACGCATAAAAAGATGGTGCCGATAAAGACGTGCGCTCCGTGAAAGCCAGTTGCCATAAAAAAATTAGATGGATAAATACCATCTTTAAGGCCAAACGCTGCATGAGCGTATTCAACAATTTGCACCATTGAAAAAATAAGACCAAGACCCACCGTGATGATAAGAGCTTGGGTAACTTTGGAAAAATTTCCTTTGAGCATTTCGTGATGCGCCCAGGTAATAGCAGTGCCTGATAATAGAAGAATGAGTGTATTTAAATAAGGTAGTTGCATTGGATCAAAGGGGATAATGCCCTTAGGCGGCCATTGAAAAGCAATGTGTCCAGCAAGATTTAGGCTGGAATGGAAATAGCCCCAAAAAAAGGCGACGAAAAGCATGACTTCGGAGGCGATAAAGAGTGCCATGCCAATTTTTAAGCCCTGTTGGACCGGAGGGGTGTGTACACCTGGTTGATTACTTTCTTTAATGACATCAAGCCACCAGCCCAGTGCGCAAGCTATTAATAAAATGATGCCTATAGCAAAAACCCACCAATCAATATGATGCATAAGTAAAACAGCACCTACCGCTAACACAAAAATGGACAATGATGATATAAGTGGCCAAGGGCTTGGATCCACCAGATGATAGGGATGTTTTTTTGAACTACTCATCTCTTTTTATAATCCACCTACCCTAAATCTTCCAGGGCCTCTTGCAGTATGTTAAAGGTGAGAAGCTCCGGAAGTACTTTGTGACGACCATCTGGGTAAAGTAATACGTATAAAGGCACGCTACCTCTACCATACTTTTCTAAGGCTTTGGTGATGGATGCATCGTAGGTTGTCCAATCAGCCTTAATAAGCTGAACATGCTTGTGTTTAAAGAGCTGATACGCTTTTTCGGTATTTAAGACAAGGCGCTTATTGACCTGACACGTAATACACCACTTTGCGGTGAAATCAATGAGCACCGGAGATTTTTTACGTAATTTTTCAATAGTTGTGGAATCATAATCCATCCATGTATCTTCCGTGGATACCTCGATAGGCCGAGTCACATAAAAGTAGGCGCTTGAAATAAGGCCAAGAGCAAGTCCAGCAACAAAAAGGCGTACGTACTTTGCTCGGTGCAGCCCTCCCCAATGGCCTCCTACCCAACATGCAATGGCTACCACTAAAAGAGTAACAAGCACTTCTAGTAGGGTCGCTATGGGGACTTGATCTGCCAGCACATGGAAAAGCCATAACATTGAAGCTATCATGGCAAAGCCTAAAATGGTTTTAAAGGTGAGCATCCACGCGCCTGGTTTTGGTAAAAATTTGGCTGATTTTGGATTTAAGCAAATCAGAAGATATGGAGCTGCTAAGCCAAGAGCTAAACCTGTAAAGATAAAAAGACTGGCTATGGGATTTTGCGTTAAAGCAAACCCTACCGACACGCCCATGAAAGGTGCAGAACATGGGGTTGCAACGATGCACGCTAGCACGCCATGGAAAAAACTCCCTAAGGGTGTAGAATCATCATTGCTTTTTTTGGAAGAAAATCGGGCAAGAGACGTGCCGACTTCAAACACACCAAAGAGATTCAAAGCAAAGACAAAAAAGATAAAAATAAGAGCTATCACAACGGCTGATGATTGCAGTTGAAATCCCCATCCCACTTGGCTTCCTGCTGCTCTAAAAGCTTGCAAAATGCCTGCTAATATCCAAAAACTTACAAGCGTTCCCATGGTAAAAAATATACCATTAGCGCGCAATTTTTTAGGTTGGTGATGCTGCGTGAGACTAATGATTTTTAATGATAAAATCGGCAACACGCAAGGCATTAGGTTGAGAATGAGGCCTCCAATAAAGGCAAATAAAAACATGATGCCCATTTGAGGTGGAAATAACTCTATGCTTTCTTGAGGCCTGGGAATATTATTCCATTCTGCAACGTTAGCAAGTTTAAGATTTTGCTGCGTTTTCTCAGGTGTGCAAAGTTTATCGCAAACAACGTAGTTAATATTTGATTTCACAAATTGTAGTTGCATTGTATCGTTGACGTTGAAACTTCCGTGTACGTAAATTTTCCCTTCGTAGGCTTCAAACGCATATCCATTTAATTTCAAACTTTTCATAGGTGGCCATGTTATGTGATCGAGTGTCACATCATGAGGTAATTGCCATTCAACGATCGTTGGAGAATCTTTATCATTAGGGCTATAAATATGTGCATGTTTGGGCATGGTAAAAACAAGTACAAATGGAACTTTGCCCTTAGCACAATGCTCGGGGGCTAAAAGCTCTACTTTAACAGTGTTGGCGATAATCACCGCGCATGTTGCTATCCATAAAAAGAGAAGACGAGGTTTCATGATCTAGTGTTTTATTGAAGAATAATTAATTCTACACACGAGAACGACTTAGTCACAAGTAGTTATATGTCTGGGGTTGTGAACTTATTATACAGTAAATACAATAACAAAAAAATTTATTGCAGAATTTGATTTCATGGTAGCTATAGTATGGTTTAGAAATGATCTTAGGTTGACGGATCATCTAGCATTGGATGCCGCTTTGAAAACCGGCAATCCTATTTTACCTATTTTTATCTATGACAGCATTCACTCACGTTCATTTGGAGAAGCTTCGAAATGGTGGCTGCATCATAGCTTATCATCTTTAAAAAGGACACTTAATCTTCTTAAGGCAGATTTGATTTTTCAGCAAGGAAATGCATTTGAAATACTAAAAAATATTGCTGAACAGATTCCCCTTTCGCACATTTTTTGGAACAGACGTTACGATGCGGAAGGAATGCAGCAAGACATACAGGTAAAGAGTTATTTTAAAGAAACAAACATTATCTGCCATTCTTTTAATGGCTCTTTATTATTCGAACCTCACACCATTAAAAATAAAGAAGGTAAGCCTTTTAAGGTTTTTTCGGCTTTTTGGAAACATTGTCTAAGTCAACATTCTGTACAGGAGCCAATCCCTGCGCCCACACATTTAAGCTTTGATAAAAAATTTAATGAGATTTCACACACGTTAGATTCTTTAGAACTTTTACCGAAGCTTGGCTGGATAAAGGGATTGGAAGAATCGTGGAGTCCAGGAGAAGAGAATGCGCAAAAAAACTTCGACTTTTTTTTAAAAAATTCTCTTAAGAATTATAAAAAAAATCGTGATTACCCAACCCTAAAAACTTCGCGATTATCCCCTTACATTCGCAGGGGAGAAATAAGTGTACGGCAATTATGGAGAGCTATCCATCAGCATGCTATTTTTTCGAAAGAAGTAGACAGTGAATGTTTCTTAAGTGAACTTGGATGGCGTGAATTTTCGTATCATACCCTTTTTCATCATCCTGATTTAGAAGAAATCCCCTTAAAAAAAGATTTCGAAGCATTTCCGTGGGAGAAAAACCCGAACCATTTTGATGCTTGGACAAAAGGCTTAACAGGATATCCTATTGTTGATGCAGGCATGCGAGAATTATGGAGAACCGGTTATATGCATAATCGTGTACGCATGATTACAGCTTCTTTTTTGGTTAAACACTTGCTACAACCATGGCAAAACGGAGAGAAATGGTTTTGGGATACATTGGTGGATGCTGATGTTGCAAGTAATCCTTTCAACTGGCAATGGGTGGCAGGTTGTGGTGCAGATGCAGCACCGTATTTTCGCATTTTCAACCCCATTTTACAGGGAGAAAAATTTGATCCTCAAGGTGAGTATATAAGGAGCTGGGTTCCTGAATTAAGGGACGTTCCAGATGATTTTATCCATACACCTTGGCTTTATGAAAATAGACCAAGTGATTATCCAGAACCCTTGGTGCATCATTCGAAAGCTAGAGAGAAAGCGCTGAAAGCATTTAAAGCGATGTAATTTTATAAGTTCAAAAAGTTGGCTATTTTTTTGTTTCTTTAATTTGAAATTTTATTATATAGTGCTTTTGTCATCTCATTTTTTACAAATATCATGGAAAAAAAGACCAGTTTAAATGTTGGACTAATTATCATTGCCTTCATCCTTGCTATAGGATTTTCGATGAGCGGCTATTTCATTGGTAAATCCATTGAGCGCTTTAAATTAATGGATCGATCGGTTGCGGTAAAAGGATTAGCAGAACGAGTTGTAAAAGCAGATACGGCCGTGCTTAACCTGTACTTCACCGAAGTAGGAAATGATTTAGATGCACTAAGTATAAAAATGCAAAAAGATAAGGATATTATTTTGAATTTCTTACAGAAAAGAGGAGTCGATAGTAAAGAAATTCAAGTGCAAGCCTTAAAAATTAACGACAAAAGCGCTCGTGACTATGGTGACTCAGATAAAAAACCTCAGGACCGTTATATCTTAAGAAATACTATTACCGTTACTTCGGCCAATGTTGATTTGATTAGTAAGATTCCTGAAGATATTGGGGATTTGCTTCACCAAAATATTGCCGTTTCAACAAAAGCTGCTTATCAATTTACAAAATTTACAGATATAAAAACAGAGATGCTTGCGGAAGCAACGCAAAATGCACGAAAAGCTGCCGATCAATTTGCCAAGGATTCGGCTGCAAAAGTAGGCGCTATTAAATCAGCCAATCAAGGAATTTTCACTATTACTGCAAAAAATTTTGGGAGTGAAGAACGCGATTATAATGAAGCTGAAAGTATTGAGAAAAAAATCCGCGTAGTGAGCACGGTAACGTTTTCGTTGGAGAATGCTTAAGGAACAGTTTATCTCATCGTGAAGCCTGTAGGGCATTGCAGAAATCGGAGAGCAAAATCAGATTTAGATAATATTTAACTAGATTCTTACGCTTCTTCGAAGGCTCAGAATGACACGTTTTTCAAGAAGCACCGAAAATGGGCTTTTACGCAACGAGGCGATATTCACTTTTTTGTGCAGCTGGTTCTTCTTTAAAAAGCGAAAATAGAGATGTGCCACCTAACAACACAATGCTACCAATGTAAGCCATTACACCCACTGAGCTACCATGCATCAGCTGGGTGAGAGTATTGGTAATTAACGGTGTGAGACCTGCAAAAATACTGAGTCCTGCTGAAAATGCAAATCCTGATAAGCGTCCTCTAATCAACACAGGTACGTTGAAAGAATTTAGAGGATGAACTACCGCATATGCCATTGCAGCTGGGAAAACCATTACGACTTGAAACAAAATAAAACTATGCTCATCAAGCAAAGAAAAGGCTGGGAATAAGAAGACCAATGACATAATACATGCCGTAGACATGATTTTTTTAATACCGACTTTGTCACTTAACCACCCAAACACTGCTGTAAAAAAGTTATGCAATATGACGGCAAGCACTGTCATTTTAACTGCCTCATACATTGGCATACCTAAAACCTTATTCATATAAAAGGATGTGTAATTTAGTGGAATCCAAATTAATACGCCGGTTACAGATCCCACGCAAAAGGCTCGATAGGCATAGCGTAAGTGATTTTTGCTAAGAAGACGTAGATTTTCTCCCGATGTCATTTTCGCTTCGTTTTCAAAAATTGGGCTTTCACGTACGAAGCTTCGCAAATAAAATGTTATAACACCCAGCAATGCTGCAAAAATAAATGGAACTCTCCAGGACCAATCTGGCATGCCGGGACGAGTTGCAATGGCAACACAGGCAATAGCTAGGAGACTTCCCATACCAGCCGCAGAATTATATAAACCAGCTACTGTACCCGCTCGTTTCCAGCCATAATTTTCGATTAATAAAATGCCGCCATTGGTGAATTCCCCCCCCATGCACATACCTTGAGCAATACGACAAATAATCAATGCAATCGGAGCCATCATGCCAATTTGCTGATAGGTTGGCGACAAGCCAATGCATAATGTAGGAATAGCCATGCCTAAAACAGAAAGCATTAAACTTTTACGACGTCCTTTAAAATCAGCCATGCGACCAAAAATGTAGCCTCCTAAAGGGCGAGCTAAAAATCCAATCGCAAAGAATAAGCCCCCGATAATCGCATCGTGAACAGGGCTAATTGGTGGGTAAAACTTAGGCGCAAGAAGAAAACTGAAATGAGCAAAAATAAAGAAGTCAAAATATTCAAGAAGATTACCGCACATCAAGGCAGCAAGAAGATATTTTGGAGGTTTTTGAAGAGATGACATAGGAACGGACCTAACAGACGCAAGCTATACGTTTATAGTATGCAACGCATGCAAAAAATGCGCAAGCAATTTTCAATCAATGCGCTATTCTATATATAATTAAGAGAAAATTAATTTTATTGAATTATAAATACTAATTACAGATGCAAATGATATTATTATTCGTGATTTTAACAATTTTATTTCTTTTTTTCGCAACTTGCTCTTCATCGTTGAGCGCCACTGACTGTGAGAGTGATGATGATTCTCAATTGGAATCAGCAGAAGGTGATTTCAATGAACTCCCCTCAACTTCTCGTTTCACTGCTATTCAAGATAGCTTAGATATTTTTATGGATTTGCCAGGAAATTCAGGAATAAATGCACGTTCATCTGAAAGCTTTCCTCAGCATGGCTTAAGACTTGTAAATATAGAGGAAGATGATTTATCTCATACATCATCAGAACCCACGCCACCTTTTCCCACAACTTATTGTGATCGCTTAACGGATAGCTTAGATGCATTTCTTGCCTCACCGCAAATAAATCAATCTAATAGAGAAGAAAGAGTGCCAATGCTTGCTTTTTCTTCTTTATCAACCGCTTGGTCAGAAAATATAGAAAATGATCTAACACCACGACGATATCCTTATGGAAGGGCGACTTGGATCGGTGTTTTGAATGGAATTCTTGCAAGTAGCACACTTTCACCAGCAGCTTCTGATATTGAAGAAATATCCACTCAAGCTGTAGGCATACCTTCACCTTTTTCTAGTGAGCAGGAAGAAGAAGGCGCTGGACCAGCTACCGTTTCTTTTAATGTAGGAAGCCTTGCTGAAGAAGACCTAGATATATTTGAACCTAGACCTACTAGAAATCACTCTCGTCGGAATGCATTTGATGGTTCTGACCCTCTCTTTAGGTTTCCTGGAAGTTGCGAAGATCCTGATGCTGAAAAAGTCAAAAAAAGAAAAGAAAAACGAAACCGATCCATCAAAGATAGTATTTTAGATGCTATTGAAGAAAGAGATGTCCCTCTTGCAGCAGCACCTCTTGAGCCCATAGCTAAAACAGATTTACCTGTTTGGTTAAAGACGCAACTTTATTTACAAAATCGTGCTTTAGCTTTTCAGGAACAACAATCTAAAACTCTGGTAAACTTAAAAGAAGAGCTGGATTTATGGTCGATTCTTATTCAACGCGGAATTTGTAAAAGAGATGAGCATGTAAAACCGCTTGAATGGGTCAAGGAGCAAACCCTAGTTAACGGAAGCGGTTTAGAAGGTGTGATCGGACAATTTAATGCGCAATTGTTCGAGTATGAAACATATCTGGGACCATTTCGGAATTTCTTGGTCAACGATGCGGATTATGGGAATTTTATGGCTTTTTATTTAACTCTTCCTAACGGTCAGGATCAAGAATCAAGAGATGCAAAATTACTAAAATGGTTTGAAAAAATACAAAAGATATTAATGAAAATGCCAGCATCGCAAAGAATCGCTAGTAATGCCTCAAACGAAACTTTGAAGCAGTCATTACATCGCAAGTGGATAAGTGCCGTTCATAGTAGGTGGACAATAATCGGATTACCATTTGAAGAAAAGTTACAACTAAAATCTTATGTTCATAAAGCCGTTGCACAAGCGATACATCTAGAGATACAGCGATATAAATTCATTCAGCTGCAAACAAGACTCGAAGAATTTTATAAAGAACAGCTAGCTGCCCTCCCTCCGATTACGGCAGAAGGTATTGCTGACTTTGCCGTGCAACCTATTAATTCAGTCGACACCCTCCTTGCAAAATTTATGGAAGGTAGGCATGAAAAAAATGAAGGCGTAGTTGACGAAAATCCGATCAGTACCGAAGAGATTGAAGCAATGATTTCTTTTATTCAGACACATCAAGAACATACTCTAAACTACATAAACAGCTTTCTTTAACTTCGGCATTTACTACCTACCATAAGTTCTAGGTATATTAGTGCGAAGATTTTTTACAAAATGGTAGATAGATCTGTGTGTAAAAAATTGCTTTTCTTTGGATGAAATTTTGTAAAAAACTACCTGCTTTTGCCTTGCTTGAAATGGCGATTGCTTTAAGTGTGCTTGGCATACTTGGATATATGACGTTACCGTTACTTAGTAAAATTCAGCAATGGCAAAAAGTGAAAACAACGCACGCGCATCAAGAAAAAATTATGGAAGCACTGGCTGGGTATGTGCTAGCGAATAAGCATCTTCCCTGCCCTGCTTTAACGACGAATGGTCAAGCACAGGCTGTATGCACTAATGAAACCAAGGCTGGGTTTGTTCCTTATCAAACATTGGGTATTGAAGCAAAAACGGCCAAAGATGGGTATCATCATTGGATGACCTATGTAGTGCAACCAAGGCTTACGCATGAAAAAATTCGGTGGATACAGCCGATGTCGGATTTACGCGTTGATCCCAAAACAATTTTTTGTAAAGTGTCGCCTGACGAAACATTGAAGGTGCTTAATGAACAGCATCAGACTTGTGTAGAAACTCCTGATTTTGTGGCGGTGGTGTTGATTTCCCATGGTACTAGCGGCGGATATATGCTGGAGAACGGAATTGTTCAGCCTGCAGTAAGCTTAGACTCAGACAAGGTAATGAATACTATGCGAGGAGATCACTACATAACAAAAGCGCCACAGTATCGCGACGCTTCTATTTTTGATGATACAGTGCTGTTTGTAAGCCGCAATAACCTAATGGCGCAGTGGGCTAAAGTACCATGTCAGCATTAGAGGTTCCGCTCCTGTTTTGCCAAATATTCTAAGCACCTTTTCTCTGTTTCTTGTAAATCTAATATTTCTTTTAAGTCTGATGAACCTTCTTCTCCAAATAAGTCATTTAATAACTGATGACCTGCATAATATGGAAAATTTTCTCCTAAATTCAAGAGATCTTTTGCATATTGAACAGCATTTCCAGACATGTTTTTACGATTAAGGCTATCTGTGGGAAAGCAATACCCAAACTTAGCCTCTGTATCGTGATAATCTATGCGCATACCAATCGTTCTTTTCCAAACTGGATCTAGCTGATCTTGACTAGTAACCAGAGGCACGTATGCATGACCTTCTTCATCTTCATGAAGCTCTACGAAAAGAAGAGCTTTTTGCTGAGTCTTTGACAAAACTCGCGGCCAAGAAGCAATTACTTCAAGAGTACCATCATGCTGAATACTTTCTGAACCAATACAAAGAGTTTTTGAGATAGTTGCCGGCCATTGAGCAACCCACATCCCTCCTGCGCTGGTACTATAGTTATGCAATCTACTTTGAATTTTAATTTTTATATCTTCAATACTATTTGTATTAGTTGGTATTTCTATGTACTTACCTGGCAATAGTAATCTTTCTGAAAATAATTTTTTTGTACTATCTTTAAGCGTTACTTCTACTAATATTTTAAGATCATGAAGTGCAGACAAGCCTTGCTCCCAGAATCCATTTTCTGACTCATAAGGAATTCGAAACAATCCGCTTCCGGGACATTTTCCTCTGGTAAGCTTATTAACGCCTTCTTGATCCTCTAAAAATTTACCACCTATAACGGGGCCAATATCATGATTCCAGACTCTTAGGACGACTCCTTGTTGAGCATTACTTTCGTCTGTTTCAGACGCAGATAGAACAGAAAATAATCCAAGCGCTGCCAAAATTAACGTAAATACCTTAAAATTTCTCATAAAAATACCTTTTTCACTACTAATAGATTAGTGATAGCGGTTTCGAGAAATGCAGGCAAGAGAGAATGTTCTTAGCATAACTATTAATAATTGACCGTTGAGTGAAAATGATAATTAAAGCGCAGCACTAGCTGACTCAGCTGCTTTTGGATCCCCATCACCTAATCTACCCTCAATAAATGCAAAAAGCTTTTCGACTGATTCACTAAGAGAAACTTCACGCAACACTTCTCCCCATTGGTTAGGAACACTCAGCAGAGGTTGTGAAAGAAAAGCTCCAGAAAGCTGTTCTGGAAGTTGCATTTTACTCAATGCAAAGGCTCCTATCTTGCGAATACCCCTTAGTTCAACAATAGCCTCTCCATATTCCAGATCAATTTGAGTATCGTCTTTGTAGGCACCCATCGAATCAGATTGTAAAAAGTACGGTGGTGATAATACATCGACATCGGTTTTTCTTTGGCGAATACAAGGCGGATTTTCTTCACCTCTTGGCTCAAAATCATAGCGAATTGTAGGACTATCAATACTTTTTAGAAATTCCTGATAATAATTTTTAAAAATATCAACAATGGTCACACTTGCTACCTTACCATCTTCGGTAAGGATGGGAACTTGGTCTGCATCCAAGGCATAAATCATTGGTGTGGTGATGTCTCCTATTTTTAGGAACTCATCAAGTTGTTTGGGAGTTCCCTTAAAAAATTTTCTTAGATAGGTAAAGTCACATCTTTCTCCTGAAACAAAATAGTGAGCACCATAAAGTATTGTTTGAAATCTCTTTCTCATTTCATAAGCTTGACCCTTTGCATCGACAAAAACATGAGGAACACCACTATCGACATATTCCTTATAAAGACTCTCATACGAGCTTTTGCCATAAAGCCCTCTAATATTTTTCCACATTGATGAAAACGGACGACGCGACATAAAACTTATACATCTTTTTGCATTGATTTGCTCTCCTGGAACTAAGGGAAGAGAAAAATGGGTTAAAGAAAAACATGTATAAAGCTGCAGAAATAAAAGACTATCGATTGGTTGCATACACTTTGGCACACTAATTTGAGAAAAAATTGACTGCCTCTTGAAAGCTCTCAATACGTACAATATGAGAGAAAGAGTCGCCTTATTTTCTTGTAGGTTACAAAGAACATCGTCCGTTGAAGTTCTGGGATAAGTGTAAAACGCTTCGAATTCATGTAAGTGCTTATCTGCATACAAAGATAATACCAATGGTATAGTGGAGTGTAGATGATGTTGAATCGTCATTTGAGGCTGAAAGCACGGAACCCAATCAGAGGGTATTAATAGCGGCATTGTTAAGAGATCTTCATCATCAATTTGAATCTCTAATCCGCTTTTTTCCATGATACGTTGAAGCCTAATAAACGAATCATCTTCAAAACCAAGTACCCAATCCTTAAATGTAATGTTTCCTCTTTGAATACATTTTTCCTTGAGGGTTCCCAGTGATTGCTCGATGGATCGCATACATTCTATTAACAGCGTTTTTTCTGAATTTGCAAAAGGAACTGTTCGTATTTCAAGATCAGGATAATCGACAGTGGCATCCCAAAGTTTTCTATCCTTTTTAAATACTGAGAAAATTGGTTGAGATTTGACATCTCTTTTGCAACCAGCACATATATTGCCACCCATTTGAAATTCAAACCCAATTTTAAATACTTTCGGAGGCAAAGATGCTTCTGCGTCTTGTGTCAGAGCTTGAGAACTATAAAGGCTAATTGAGGCAACAAGAGTACCTATCAAAAAATAGAAAATAAACATTGTATTTAATTTCGGAGGTGAAGAATCCAGAACTCTTTTATCATTTTTCATAAGTTATTTACAACACGAATGTAATAAAAAACCAAATAATAAATTATTTAATACATCTTTTGTAATACATTTTCTTGACTTTTTTGAAATAGTGCTTACATTAGGGGTGGACTATGCATAATATTTACCTTAATGACATTTGAAGAAACGGGCCTCGACGAGGCTTTAGTAAAGCGCTTAATAGAAATTGGCTTTACAACTCCCACCCCCATTCAAAGCAAAGCTATCCCTATCGCTCTTAGAGGGCAAGATATCATTGGCCTTGCGCAAACAGGCACTGGTAAAACTGGGGCGTTTCTTCTTCCTATCCTAAGTATTCAAGCGGGTAAAACTCAAAAATTTAGAAATCCAACTGTATTAGTACTGGTTCCGACACGAGAATTAGGTGTTCAAGTACAGGAAAGCTTAAAGCGCTTTGACCCTGAGGAAAATTTAAAATCAGTGCTACTTATTGGTGGTGATTCTGTCAGCATGCAAGAACGTGCATTGAAAAAGCCTCATCACATTATTATTGCAACACCGGGTCGTTTGATTGATCTTATTGATCGCGGCAAGTTGTTGATGAATGGTGTACAGCACGTAGTCATTGATGAAGCTGATCGTATGCTGGACATGGGTTTTATTCCCGATGTCGACAAAATTTTAAAGGTTTTACCAAAGACACGCCAAACACTTTTGTTTAGTGCGACGATGGCGCCTGATATTCGAGTGCTTGTTGAGCACTACATGATGCTACCTAAAACAGTTGAAGTTAAAGGCGAAAAAAGTAAAGCATCTATTGATCAAACAGCGATTCATGTCGGTGAGATGAATAAGCGAAAGGCACTTCGTAAAATTTTACGCGCGCACCCAAATTTAAATGTGGTGGTGTTTTGCAATCGCAAAAAGGACATTGATGAGCTAAAAAGATCGTTAGATCGTCATAAATTTTTAGCAGGCGCTATTCATGGCGACATGACCCAGGCTGTGCGTAACAAGACCTTGCAATCGTTTAAAGATGGCCAAATCAATATTTTAATCGCCAGCGATGTGCTGGCACGCGGTATTGATATTGAAGGACTGGGAATGGTGGTGAATTTCAATGTACCATTGCAAGTTGAAGATTACATTCACCGCATTGGGCGAACCGGTCGCGCGGACATGAAGGGGCTTGCGTTTACACTTGTAAATGCGAAAGAAAAAATTCTATTGCAGAATGTTGAAAAGCATTTAAAAACAACGCTTGCTTGTGAGAATTTTGAAGATAAAGCGCCCGTTCGTGAGCAGATTCGTGAACAGACTCAGGCCTCTGATAACTCTATCAAAAAACCAAAATATGAACGCATAAAGATTTTGTCGGAGCCAAAATCATCTGAGCCTATTATTGGTTTTGGTGCGATTATTCCTGGCTTCATGACGCAACATTCGATTCCTAAATTAAGTAAAAATTAATCACTTTTTCGTACAATCAATTAGAAGTAATTTTAACTGATTTTATAAAAGGTGGTTTATATGTTGAATAAAGTAATTTTGTGTGCTTTTGCTCTTGCATTTACTGCAGACTCTACATGGGCAGCAGCCCCTGCTGCGCACGAAGCTGTAGAAGCATGCAAGGCAAAATGTCCTAAAGGGAAACCAGGGCGCGCCTGTAAGAAAGCTTGTAAAAAAGCAGCAAAACAAGCAGCAATGCACGCAGCACATTAAAAAAAGTACATATAAACGCTGAAAGCACAAGCTTTTGGCGTTTTATTTTTTCAAAATTAACGAATAATTAGACATTTTTTAATACAATATTATAATTACTGATAATTTTTCGTAATTTAATGATTAGAATCGTCTTTCTCCTTTTATTGGTCCTAGCGCTTAAAACGCATGGTGCAACTGTTCATTCAAGTGGATTTCAAACACCTAAAAAATCTCATCATTTGCATTATGAAGAATCAAAAGTTTCCCCTTCTTCTAGTGAAGATGAAATCGATACCGCTATGAAGCAAAAAAGTGGAAAAGTTTCTCCTGCGTCAAGCACAGATAGTAATGATACTGGCACTAGCACACAACCACTTACTATCTCTAGCGAAAGTTTTTCTCCTGCAGAGACCGTCGTGCCCGCAAAAAACCCAAAGAAAAGTTGGCATTCATGGATTACAGGATCATCTCAAAAGAAGAAGAAAGAGCGTAAAGTTGTTCCTGTTATTAGAATTCCAAATGCGCGAGCAATTGTAGAGAATCTTCACGACGAGATTTATAAATTAATTAGTGAGGTCGATATACCCAATCCAGAAATAAGAGGAGGAGGATTACCTTTTCTAGGGAATAGGGGAAGAAAATCAGTGCTATTAATGAAAGCAGATCTGGAAAATGTAAAGGAACGTCTTGTTGGACGTATTGATGGATGCATCCGGAATGCTATCGAGCTTTTCGCGAGCCAGCCCAAAGGAATCGAAGAGATAACAAATCGCTGCATTGTTTCAGGATTTAATCAAGAAAGTGCACATCTTCAGCAGATAAAATATGATATGTTGGCACTTCAAGAAAGTGATCGTCGTGCAAGAGCAAACCGAAGAACTCATCCGAATCCTAGTGAGTATTAGGAATCTTTTAAAATTTCTATGGGCTATTTTATTTTTTGACAAAAAACGTATTTTTCGTATCATGAGAGTATAGCATTGAAAATTCTGCCTGGGTTTTTGTGGTCAGAATTTATAAGTATTTCGCTTTAATGAGATTGCCTCGTCACTACCCTTCTCGCAAAAACACCTAAGTACTGAAAATTTACGAATTCTTTTTCTATTTCCTGGTTCTCGATCCCGTCCCCGTTTCACCAGAGGAAGGTTTTCAACGGGACGACGCCCTCGTCGGGACTTCGCTACCTCTTCGTTTTATTTTCACTTTTTACGCTTAAAAATTTCGACATGTTGAGAGGAATTTCCTCTGAGCACAAAGAGAGAACTCGCAATGTTCTCTCTTTTTTATTTTAACCAAAACTTACAGGAGAAATCTAAAATGAAAAGAACAATACACAAACATCTTATAATAACCGCTTTGCTTTCTATGACATTGTTTCAATCAATAAGTGCCTCTCATAAAGATTATAACGAAGAAAACAGCAGAAGAACTTTTTGTCAATTAACAAAAGAGCTTGAGAAAAAAATGAAAGATCGTTCCGATAACACTCAAAAAATCCAAGAAGAATTAGAGCATGCAGCCATCAATTTTTTTATCAACATGCCACGCAAGAATAGACTTATCGATGAACAATCTTCAGCAACACCTGCTTTACTCCAAAGATTATATACTTTACTGCAGCAAAGATTAAACCTTTGATACCCTTAACCAAGAAAGCAACAATATTTAAATATAGAGCAACGCCTTCTAGGAGTGATGTATTGCAAGACTACTTCATGAATATTAAATAACATGTTGAGAATTCTAGGATGTGACGTGCTTATTGCTGATACAGCTGTATCAGTGATGGTTGTATCAGCACCCATAACGTGTAAAAGCTTAGGTAGAAAATTCGTTGCAATGAGATTAACAAACTCACGGCATGAGCTTTCGCTAGCAAAAATTGTCTCTATTGTAGCTCCTGTTACTTGAATATAAGGATGCATTTTTAAAAACGCCTGATAAACGGCCTCATCATTTACTGTTGTTGTGGTATTAAGGAATACACTAGCCTGTCTAAAAATCTCTGGAGATTGTCTTGATTCAGCAGCTAAGCCTTCACAAGTTAAATACGTGATATAAGGAATATTAAAATACCCTTTGAACGTTGCAGAGAAACAGTCTCCACAAAGAATACCCTCCGTTTTTTTCATATTAAAAAAATCAAGTTTACTTGGTAAAAAAGGCACATGTTGGAGTAAGGGAGAATCGGCCGGTATATTTTCCAAACCTATAGTAATCGCACAACCACCAGACAAAGAATACCTTGTTTGCTCATCTCTAAAAAGAGTCAGAACACTGCGATAACTGTCAAATAACATTGAAGGTACCTTTGAGCGCGCTATCATTACTGATGCAACAGTATCAATAGCAGAAGTATCAGCACCCATAACGTGTAAAAGCTTAGGTAGAAAATTCGTTGCAACGAGATTAACAAACTCACGGCATGAATTTCTGGTGGAAAAAATTGTCTCAGGTGTAATTTTTGTTACTTGAATATACGGGTACATTTTCAAAAAGGCTTGATAAACTGCCTGATCATTTACTGTCGTTTCTGTATTAAGATACGCGCTTACTTGTCCGAAAACCGCTGGTGATTGTCTTGATTCAGCAGCCAGATCTTCACATGTTAAATACATAATGTAAGGAACATTGAAGTACTCTTTGCAATATGCAGATAAAAAATCATTCGTAATTATTCCTATTCGTCTTTTTGAATCAGCAAAATCAAGTTTGCTTGGTAAAAATGGAACGCGTTGAAATGAAGGCGCATCCACTGATATGCTTTCCAAGTCTATCGTAATTGTGAGAGTAGTTGCCCAGAGTAGGCCAACTTTTAATACAAAAATTACTAGTAAAAAAATTCTCATAAAATCTGCTTCAGAAATGAGTGAATATGCCCAGAGTAAAAAATTACATGAAAGTGATATACCTATAAAAAACTGTAGATAGAAAAAGAAACAAGATAATTTTTATGGGCTATTTTAATTTTTGACAAAAAATGCATTTTTCGTATTATGGAAATGTAGCATTGCGGATTTTGTCTGGATTTTAGAGGGCAGAAATTAAAATTTAGAAGCGCGCTTTGCGCAAATTTATAGAACTAGATCCTGCTCCCAGTTTTCACTGGGACAACACGTTTTTAACGGGACGATCTTTAATAACACTATCGTTTTAACACAGCACTAAAAGCAAAAGCTTTTGGTGCTTTTTCATTTTTCAATCACCAACAAACAAAGGAATTTTTATGATGAAATTTTTCAAAAACTATCAGCAAAAGCGTACTTTAAATACAACAAATGTCTTGGCGATGCGGCCTCTTGGCAAACCTGTTTTTACACCTCGTTGCTATGAGCAACTTGCGGATGAAGGATACCAACGTAATGTCATTGTGTTTCGTTGTATCAATTTAATTGCGAGGGGTCTTGGTTCCGTGCCGTGGCTTTTATATAGAAAACGTTCAAGTTGTGAAGAAGAAATTGAACAGCATCCCTTATTAAATTTACTAAATTGCCCAAGTCCTAATCAGGCAGGGTCAGCTTTTATGGAAAGTGTCGTTGGGCATTTATTGCTTTCTGGCAATGCATATATTGAAGCGGTGATGAATGCGCGCCAACAGGTACAGGAATTGTATGCGCTTCGTCCTGATCGAATGCGGGTGATTGCTGGTACATCTGGTATTTCAGGGTATGAATACACGGTTGGTAATCATCGAAAACACTATGATGTAGATGCTGCCACAGGTAAAAGTTTGATTTTACACATTAAACTTTTTCATCCTTTACATGATTGGTATGGGTTAAGTCCTATTGAGGCAGCGGCGTGTAGTATTGATCAGCATAATGCTGTTTCAAATCATAATTTGGCACTTTTGCAAAACGGTGGAAGACCTTCTGGTGCATTCATTATAAAGCCAAATAATCACAGCATGCCGCTTAGTGAACAACAGCGGCATCAATTGCGCGAAGATATTTCACACCTGTATGAAGGCGGAAAAAACGCGGGGCGTATCATGATTATGGAGGGAGATTTTGCGTGGCAAGATATGGGTCTGAGTCCAAAAGATTTAGATTTCATTGCTGGAAAATGCGTTTCGGCACGAGAAATTTGTCAAGCATTTGGCGTGCCACCTATGTTGGCTGGTATTCCTGGTGATGCAACGTTTGCCAATTATAAAGAAGCACGTTTTCATTTGTGGGAAGATACGATTTTGCCTCTGCTTGACCATTTAGTAGCAGAGATGAATTTGTGGTTAGCTCCCTTTTTTGGTGATGATCTACGACTTGGCTATGACCACGATAGCATCGCTGCTCTTTCGCCAAAACGTGAAGCAACCTGGGCAAAGATTAGTACTGCAAATTTTTTAACAATCAACGAGAAACGTCATGCGGTGGGGTATTCACCCATTGAAAATGGCGATCAATTAGAAAGGAATCATCATGAACAAACAACAGCAGATTAGTTCTTTCTGTGTAAAAAGCATTGAGGAGGATAGGATATTTACAGGCTATGCATCGGTTTTTGATTGCGTAGATTTTCAAAATGATCAAGTTCTACCAGGAGCATTTTCTAAGAGTTTGAGTGCATGGCAAGAAAAAGGCATGTGGCCAAAAATGTTATGGCAACATAATCATCATCACCCCATTGGAGAGTGGCTTGATATGCGAGAGGATGCAAAAGGGTTATGGGTAAAAGGGCATTTATTGCTTGATGTGCGCAAAGGACGTGAGGCGTATGCACTTTTGAAACGCAACGTCGTGAATGGATTATCGATTGGATTCTCTTTAGAAAAAGCAGCATTTTCCCCAAAAGGTCATCAACTTTTACAAGAAGTGCATTTGCACGAAATATCACTGGTGACATTTGCAGCGAATCCAAAGGCCCAAGTTGAATGGGTAAAAAGTATTGATATGACAACGGAATATCGCCTGGCACATGTGGCAGGTATGTTGGTTAGAAAGATTACTAAAGATCAAAATTTTGAGATGCGAATTTAAGAAGGAAAACTAAGACATGAGACCGCAGTTAGTAGCTGCGGTTTTTTTATACCAATTATATGGAGGACATTATGAGGAAGTATCAGAAAGTGATTTGTATGCTTGTGATGATTTCGCTGATTTTATCAGGCTCCCGTCCTGCTCCGGAAGAGTTAAACTTTATTGATTGCAATGTAATAGTATTGATTACCAAACATTTAACATTTTCTTATAAAAATGCGTTGTGTAATATACTATTATTAGTAACACTTTGAAGTGATTTTATGAGAAATTTCTATTTATTATCAGTTTTATTTTTTACGCAGTCGCTCATGGCACCTACTCCTGATGTACTTGAACTAGCCCCTACAAATTCTGAATATGAAGAAGCTAACCCACCTAAGCTTACAAAACTAGAAAGTATCAAAATGACTGTTAAAAAATTAAAAAAAATAGAGATAGAAGACAGAATAGGAACACTCGCAGAGAATCCTGAAGATACAGATGGCTCAGATACAGAATAATTTTAGTATTTAATCTCGTTTAAAAACTCAATCCATTTTAACCCAACCGCCGATACTCTCGGCGGTTTTTTTATGTTCAACATTAAGGAGACTATATGAATACATTTACAAAAATTATTATTACTTCCATTTTATTAAGCTTCGGATTCGGAGCAGAAAGCTCAGATGATGTTGAAAATCAGAATCATCATGCATCGCTAGAACGAAGCACAAAAATGCCTATAATCGTAAATAATTTGCTTGAAATAACTATAAGTAGAATTCAAGAACTCTTCTCAACCCCAATAATGAAAGAATATGCTTGCCAAACTTTATCAACAGTAACAGGAGGTATCATTTTGTACGGTTTGTATTATAGCTTTGGTTTATCACAACAGCATGAATAATTTAGAGATAAACCGAGTTTACCTATGGTATTTTATAGGCTTTCCTTTAGGAATCATTTAAGAAAGTCGTGATTAAAATACATTTAATATAAAAACTCTAGGTGCAATTGAGTGCTACTTCTGATTCAATCATTAATAATTATAATATTAAATTTAGCAAACTTATGCGGAAGCAATAATCCATGCTTGGAGGCAGAGTTAGATGGAATTTCAACAAGGAATTTTATTTCACCATCTTATACAACAAACAATGTTACTAATCTGCAAAGAGAAACTCTTTCTTATACACAAAAATTTTTCTGTAGAGCTGCATCAACAGTAACCGCAGGAATCATTTTGTATAGTCTATATTATTTGTCCTTTGAGATTTAAGAAGCTGGATCCAAGTAACGACATAACATCTTAATTCCATGAAACCTTGCAACTAAGCAAGGCTTCGTTTGAGTAAGTTTAAAAGCTTACTCAATTTTTAACCCAACCACTGATATCCTCAGTGGTTTTTTTATTTTTAACCTAAGGAGACTATATGAATACATTTACAAAAATTATTACGGTATTAGCACTTACAAGCTTCTGTTTTGCAGCTGAAGAGGATTTGATCCACATCAAGCATCAAAGTCCAATACGTGGAAAAGACATCGTTCAAATACAGCCAACTGACATGCAAATAATCAATCAAAATTCAGGTAATCTACCAGAAACAAAAATACAAGATAATTATTGGCATCAATATTGTCTTGATCCGCTTTCCGTATATTTATCAAAAAGAAATTGCCCTGAAGATTTTATAGAAAAATTTTGTGTTCCTTGCACAACAAATTCCATTAGTGGTTTATGCATAATAATTACTATGAGATTATGTGGCTGTTAATTCGCCTTACCTATAACATTTTATAGGGCTTATGTTAGGAGGCTGTTAATGAGGATGGATTAAAAATACTCATAGTAACATCAGTTTTTTTGTGAACACATGAGATTTTTTATACCAATACTTTTTGCGCTGCAGGCGATCATTCCGAGTGAAACTCTGCTGGATGCTCTAGCTGAAAAAAGAATAGAACAACAGCTAACAGCTTCACCATCAAGTAATTCTTATAACAATATTGGAAAATTATATCGTGCAGGCGAATCAGAATACCACCGTACTTCTGTTACTTTTTATAAAGGAAAGACCTGCTTTACAACAGCTTTCCTAAAATCTTTTCGTCACTACGAAGTAGAATTTGAAATCAATTCAGGAAACGTACAACGGTATAAAGTAGAGTGTTTTGTTCAACATCCAAAATTTCTCACAGACTACAACGGATCAAATTATAGTTTGTCGATTTTAATTTTAGATAGGACAGTTACTGAATTGTCTGGCCTTTCCATCAGTGATGAATTACCAGAACCACGAATTTTTGGTGAAGATCAGTACCCATTAATCTATGTCGGATACAGCACAATTTCTGCAAGAGACCAGAAATTTTCTACGCTAAACGGCTCAAAAAAAATATTACAAGTACCTATTAAAGAATACACCACACAAGAAGATAAGTTTGGGCTATTTTTAGAGCCTTATCGGGGAGAAGGCCATAGCACGACTATACCTTATCATTTTCTTACTAATACAGGCATGTGGGGAGGAGGTGTTTTTGATAAAGACGAAAAACTTGTATCTATTATTGGATTTTCAGGCTTCCGCATTACTGAAGATACTAAAGTAAGCATAGATGAAAATTTATACAAACCACTTTATGGAATTTATTCTGCCCTTGTTAATGTTGTAATTCCATATATACCATGTACTACAATTACACCATACAATATAGATCTTGTAATACCTGGAATAGAGCCACAAAGTGTACCACTAAAACCACTTAAAAGATGGATCGAAGAAACACGTGCACAACATGATGATACTTATATTGCAAATAGCATTTGAATAAGAAATTCACGAATGCATGCCTTGTAATTCACAAGGCCTCGTTTGAGTAAGTTTAAAAGCTTGCTCAATTTTAACCCAACCGCCGATACCCTCGGCGGTTTTTTATGTTCAACAAAAGGAGACTATATGAATACATTATTTATAAAAATTACTACGTTAGCAGCACTTACAGGATTTTGTTTTGCCACAGAAGAAATTATCGATGATATTGAAATAGGCCGAAGTGATTCTACCGTCACACAACTTTCGATGTCATCCGCTTCTGCAGAAGGCCTCAGTATTATGTCAGAGCAAGACGTACCACCCTTTCGTGCTGCATATCAAGAACCCTCTACCGCTCCTGCCCGTAACAACCGTGATATTTTTCTAAGGATTACACAGTTCACTTTAAAACATAGCGGCAAGATTATCGGAACTGTAATAAGTGGCGTCATCGCTTATGAAATATGCAGCTTCCTTGCGACACTATAGAAAATGATAGGCTTTAACTTAAAAATTCTTTAAGAAGGTCGGTCGCAAAATAACTCTCAGATACATAAATTGGGATGTTATTTTGTTAAAATTCATCGAAATATTTTTAACCTTTATTTTCTTAAACCACGCTTTTGCGAGTTACTCACCTTTACCAACAACGGATGATATAGATGAAACACTCACAGATGAGGCATTGCAGCGATTAGCATATTCAACCCCTCTTCACAATAATGTTGGCATACTACGTTATTACACAGATCACGATCAGGGACGAAATGTAATACCTATGGAAGGATCTGCCTTTTATATTGGTGGAAAAACCTGCTTAGCAGCTGCGCATTGTTGCTATACTCATTTTGCAAATCAAAAAATTTGCTGCGAAGTTGGCTTTGAAATAGATGGGCAAACATTCCAATATTACCAGGTGCAGTATCGTACGATACATCCAGAGTTTAAGAATAATCGAAGCTATGATCTCGCTATTTTAATTTTAGAGAAACCTGTAGAAGGGCTCACTGACCTTAAGCTTAGTGACGATTTTAAAAGTCCACAAATTTATGACGAATGTCAGCACCTACTCACTTACGTAGGATATGGAGCAAAAAACGTATGGAATGAGTGGTGTTATGTTGTAGATAATAAAAGAAGAGCCGTGCAAGCTTATACCTGTGAATGTCGCGCAAGTGAAAAGTTATTTAAAGTTTATTCAGCACCCTATGGACGATATATTGCGTCCAAAGAGAGAAGACCTCCAATACCATATGAAGCCCATCCTAGGTATGGAATGAGTGGAGGACCCGTATTTAATGAAAATAATGAAGTAGTAGGTATTATAAAGGGATTCGCAAATCCATTGAATGCATCAAATGGAAGAACAAAATTATATGCGCAAATTGCGGCCTTTCTAAACAGTATTATTAATAGATTGGATACCTTTCATGTAATGCCCTTACTCAATCCAGAATTTGCAGAACATGGCGCATATACAACTAGTTGCCCAGTGGCACCTTTTAAAGAGTGGATTGATGAAGTGCGAAGGCAGTATGACGATACTTATCTTGTAGACACCGTTTAAAAGATATTACTAACTAGGTCCTTGCGCCTTCTTCGAAGGCTCAGGACGACAAATATTCACCCCACGCTGCCTTGTAATATACAAGGCTTCGTTTGAGTAAGCTGAAAGACTTGCTCAATTTTAACCCAACCGCCGATATCCTCGGCGGTTTTTTTATGTTCAACATTAAGGAGACTATATGAATACATTAGAACAATCCCTCAACCGTCTTGAAAAGGCTGTACAAAATATTGGCCAATCTGAGATGCAGCATAAAGCACTTGAGAGACCGGTTTTTGATACTAAGAATACGGAGACTAAAGACAAAGCTGATAATGTGCAAAATTTTGTAAAATACGGCGAAAAGGCATTGTCATCGCAAGAAGGCACAGGAAGCTTAGTCATTAGAAAGCCAAGCATTTCAGATATTGTCGAAAAGCCTTTTGCACCTACCCTGTTTCGCGATATTGCTGGAAAGGCGATTGTCCAATCAGATCACTTAGAGCTTGTACGTGAAAAAGGGAATACCGACGCCGGCTGGGCACATGAAACGACGCTAGGAGCTGAAACCAATACAGCTGACTTAATGAAAATTTTGATTCCCGTGCATGAAATGTATGCGCGAACTCGAATTAGTCAGCGCCTTATTGATGATGCGGTCATTAATTTAGAAAGCTGGTTATTAGATAGTATTGAGCGAAAATTTAGCCAGCTCGAAGAGGATGCTTTTATTAATGGTTCTGGTGAACAGATGCCAAAAGGTCTTTTAACATATGATCGCGTACAGGCGCATGCTTACGAGTGGGGCAAGATGGTGGAGTATCGCACTGGTGCAAATGGTGAAATTGTTCATGCAGATATTTTACTTGATACGGTTGCTAGCTTAAAGACACCTTACTTAAGCGGTGCATGCTGGGTAATGTCACGTTCTGCTTTTGCTGAAATCAGACGATTGAAAGAACCTTCGACAGGACGATACTTATGGCAACCAAGCTTGCAAGAAAGAGGTGGAAATACACTGCTTGGATTCCCAATCATCTTAAGCGATGCAATGCCAGCGTTAAAAGCTGGAACACCTTCCACCTCAATTGCGTTTGGGAACTTTTCATTAGGCTATCAAATTGTTGATCGCGGTGAATTTACAATTTTAAGAGATCCATTTTCGGCAAAACCATTTGTTGAATTTTACGTAACGCAGCGACTGGGCGGCGATGTAGTAGATTTTGACGCAATTAAATTCATTACCGCTGGTGAATAATTATGCAGCTTAAGCGTCTTCTTGTTACAAGTGATGAATTGGTTCCACTTGAAGAACTAAAAGAACACATGCGTATTGAGCACGAGGATGAAGACTCTTTATTAAAGAGTCTTCTCCGTTCGGCATACGACTGGGTTGAGCAGTTCACCAATCGGTCCTTGCTTACTACGCAATGGTGCTTTAAATCACTTCCCCTAAAAAAGGGAAGTGAAATTAACATATGCTTACCCTTTCCCGACTTAATAAGAATAGAAAGCGTACACCATGTCTTTACTCCAGATCACAAAGAACTTCTAAGGCGGTTTGTTATTGAAGAAAAAAATGGCCTTTCTTATGTTTGCCTTTTAAGCAAAGGTGTTCCGATCGAAATTATCTATAAATCTGGCTTTGGAGAAAGCTTTGACAAAGTACCAGAAGCTATACGCCAGGCAATTAAAGTGTTGGCAGCTAGTTGGCATGAAAATCGAGAAGGGTCGTTCTGTGGCATTCCAGATACACTAAGAACTTTTTTACATCCATATCAAGTTAGGAGATTAGTATGAAGATTTCTGATTTCAATGAGCGTATACAAGCTTTTTACGAAAATTGGACCGAAGAAAAAGACGGTGATTTTAAAAAAATTTTAGATAAAGGAGGACGATTTTGGGCTCACATTATCCCCATTTCTCCTTCCTTAAATACCTCTGAAGACAAGTCTGAGAGTCAAAAAAATCGCTATTCTATAACTATGCATAAAAAGCATATCAGCAATACTAGACATGCATACTTAAGATGGTTAGGATGGAATCATAAACTTTTAGAGATATATACTCCATGGCTAGAAATAAGGGGATTTCCGTATGTTAAATGTCTGGCAAAAGAGTGTATCGAGGAGGAACACAATGGCTGATTTCGGTGTGCTTAGCGCTATACGTGATATGCTAAAAATACAATTGTCGACTGATGATCATCAAATTGGAGAGCATATTCACATTAATTACCCAGCAAAAACAGCAACTTTTCCAATGGTTGTGCTTGAGCTGGAAGAAGTATGGACATCTCTTGCTCTGGGGAAACATTCCCCTCGAGCACGTCTTAAGCTGCAAGCAAAAACTCTAAGTAACAAATTGAGCGGGAAAGAATCGATCACCATCGCTGAAAGGCTACGGGGATCAATCGATGGAAAAACCATCCAACTTGATGATGGAAAAATTGTCACTTTGCGTCTTGAAAATAGCATCGTTGATATTCCAACGATGCTTAATAAAACGCGCAATGTTCAACAAGTCTTTGAAGCAATAGTGAGGGGATAAAATGATACATATAGATGAAGAAATGATTGAGGACATCTTAAGGAATCTCGAACTATATGACACGACACTAATGCTGTCATTGCCTCGTTGGGCACAAAATGTATAGGGGGCATTATGGAATCAGAATTAACAATCAATATTGGTGGACTACCTCCGTTTTCTGCACGTGGTTGTGAACAAGTTTTAATTCCTATCACACAAGGGGATTTTCATCGCAATGTTTACGGCGAGTTGATTTACCTAGGAGATGATACGCACACAAAGTACAAAAGTGTTGTAAAATGCAGCGATAAAGCAGCTATTGCGACCAATGGATTATATAGGGGAAGAGAACTTGAACTTGGGTGTATTCAACGCTTATGGCAAAAATTCGAAGAAAACCAGCGCGATATACGTCTAGATAAACTACCTGTAGGCGGCTCTATATTTGCGTATGATGATGAAAATCAAGAAATTACTATTATGCATAGCCAAGGTAAAAGTGTGCAGCTGCAAACACCTCACACAAAGGGGTATATTTGCTATAGACCATTGCTTAATGTAAGGGTCGTGCAATATTCTTTAAGCACGAATGAATGGGGCGTGAGAGTCGGTTGGGAAATGGAGTGTGAAGAAATTTAAGAATTTTTAAAAAATCATTCTGACCTGATTATGTATTTTAATATTTTTCTAGCACCCAATTCATCATCACATTAACGATAACATTTATTACGACTGCTGAACTTCATCAAGCAAGCTAAAAACAAGCATACACGAACGAATGAAAAGCACTGAAAGCATAAACGCTTTTGGTGCTTTTTTTATTGCCTAAACACTTTACAACAAAAAGGACTTTTTATGAAAAAATTCTGTTTAATCGTATTATTTCTAAGCGCTGCTTTTGCAGCAATGCAAAATCAACCTTATGAAGAATATCAAAACAATCGAAAAAAATTATTTTCAGGATCAAGAATTAAACCTAAGTCAATAGATGATCGTCTACCTTCCCAAAGTATCATGATTGTAAAATTCATGATTCCAATACCTCAAGCACAATCAGACCGTACGATTTCAGGAGAACGAGCCTATCTTTCTTCTATTACAAAAGCTATAAAAGCTTCGCGAAATATTTACACTTTTATGAGAACAATAGAGAGAAACTCCTTTTTAGAACAGTTCGATAAAACTTTCGCAAATTTAGAGGGTGAAGAACAGAGAAGAGACGAAATTATGCTCAATCCAACATTTGTTAGTCAAACAATACAAAGCCTTGTAAATATAACTGAAGCATTGAAAGACTCCTTTTTTACATCACCTCAATTAATTTTATAAACTCTTTTTATTTTTATAAAATCTTAATTTTAGCATCTTAAAATTAGAATAGGTTTAAATATAAGAAATACATATGAATACTGTATTATTGCTTTTATGGCTTATGTCGCCCCGCTATTAGCATCTGAGCATCAAATTGTTATTATCTTAGAATATGAGAATCGAATTGATCCTATCCATACTCTTGAGTTACATGATGCAGAACTCAAACCACATCAAAAAGTGCTTACTGATTTTATTGACCAGAGTCCGATTGATATCCGTGACTGGGGAAAAGCCATAAGTACAGTAAAACCAAAAGCTTTAGAATTAGTTGATGGTCACATTTTAAAAAAATTTCCAGACGAAGCCTATCGTCAGAATAAAATTTTAGAAATACTTCTGAACGAATCCGGAGACATAAGTCATGATACACTCCTTCAGGCCAAAAAACATATAAAAGAGTTAATCGAATATGTAGGAAAAGAACTGAAACTATTTTCAGAGCCCGATGAACTTTTTATGCCAAATAGCCATGAAGAACGTCATCAAATAAGAACAAATAATATTGCAATAAGCTCAATTAGAGAAATCTATGATGATAAATTTGAATCTCTACGTCTGTTAACAAGCTTTGCCGGAGCTCGCGCCTTGGGTTGGACACGACAAGTCTATTATGAGAAAATGATTCGCAGGATGAAATACTATGTGTACGATGAATCTCTGAGAGAACGCGTCCCTACAACTCCAGCTGCTGGATTTTATAAAAAAGCATACTATGATTTTTTGAAAGAATGCGGCTTGCAAAACCCCGAAGCATTAAATGATAATTGGCTGGAAATTGGGGAGTGAGGATATCTGAATTAACATTGTCTTTTTGATTTTTTCTTGCTCTAGTCTTATTTTCTCAAATGGTAATTATCAATTTCACTTTGCATATTGTCTCCATTTTTTTTCTGTGACACACTTTTTAAGTAAGTATTAATCTTTTTTTTGGAGAATCCATGAAAAAATATATTGGTTTAGCGCTTGTTACATTTTTTGGAACCGCAACTGTTTCTAGCGTTTTTGCACCTACTGAGGGGCACAAAGGTAAGCATGAGCATGGGCACGAGCATAAGCACGATGGGAATCATCCACATGGCCATCCTGGCGCTCAAGGCACAGCTGCTCCAGCAAGTGGACAATCTGGAACTACACAAAAGTAGTCTTCAAAAGCTATTTAAAGCGCTTCTTCGGAGGCGCTTTTTTTATTTTTCGATCCATTAATTTTTCCGTTAAGATTTTGTTAACCATTGGTTGGGCAGAGTGAGACTATAAACACAAACCAATATGATTTATGCGCTTAATACTCTTTACTTTAGTGGGATTTTTGTTAGTAACTCCATCAGCTCAGCAAAAAAGCGGAACCGATGGAATTGAGTACATACTAGGGTATTAATTACCGCTTGCCGCTTCTTTTTTTGTTTCCATATAAGAAATATAGAATGCACTAAGACCTATGATTCCTGCACCAAGCACAATAGATATATCTGGAATTTGGCCAAAGAATAAAAATCCAAACGTACCGGCAAAAAGGAACTCGGTATAACGAAATGGCGCTAACGCAGATGCATCCGTAGAAGAATATGCACGGAATAAACAAACTTGAATAAGGTTTGCACCAATTCCAAGAAGAATTAGAAAAACAAGTTCATGCATCGTTGGCGTAACCCACACAAAAGGCAAGAAAATACCTGCAAAAACAGAAGTACCTAGCCCAAAATAAAAAAGAAGTGTTAGGGTATGCTCTGTTGAAATCATTTGCTTTGCCATCACGCAAAGATATGCGAACAACATTGCTGCAGCCATTGGAACAAAAGCAGTGACACGGAAACTTTCCATACCAGGCTGCACAATGATAAGAAGACCGATAAACCCTACAAGTGTTGCGATCCAACGGTTTTTATCAACCTTTTCTTTCAACAAAAAATACGCCATTGGCAAAAAGAAAAGGGGCTCACAAAACATAATGGCGGTATTTTCTGCCAACGGCATAATGTTAACAGAAAGACAACAAAGCCCAAGAGCCAGTGCTCCAACAATAGCGCGTAGTGTATGGTTTTTTGGATGCGCTGTTTTAAACAGATTTTTCTCATGACGCAGCATTAAAGGTAGCACCGTAAGCATACTAAAGAAGAAACGAAAGGAAATAATCTGCACCACGTGAAGACGCTCACCCAAAAATCGCATTAACACATCATTTGTTGAGCTAACGACACAAATCATCAGCGCCCAGAACACGCCTTGAAGATAACCTTTGCGGACAAACCATCCAAAAAAGGGAACATTTGCCATGGAAAATGCAGTAAGAGCTGTCATGTTAAATTTTTATTTACGAATCTATGTTGGAATGTAGCGATGTTTTTCAAATTTCGCCACTTTTTAATTTTTATTAAAACTCTTCACTTAAGCTAAACGATAAGATTATTTTTAATAAAGCGACATTTTCATGAAAAAATTTTTAGTGTGTTTAGCCGTGTTAGTAAGTGTGGGGCAAACTTTTTCAGGCCCCGCATCATTTGTAACCAGAACAGGGCTGCAAGCAATGGAATCTACATTACAAATACGCACACAAAATATTGCATCACAAAATAATGTAGATATCTTCCCAGCTGTCGAGTTTCTTAACCGCCTAAATACATTTTCAAAAGCGAGTGCTAATCTTGATCCTCGACTATCTGAGCGTTTATATTCTGCTCTTATAACTGCTACATCTAGCCCACAGCAATCAAGGAACATTTCAGAAACAACACTCGTTAATGCTGCTAACATGCTCATTAATATTGGAATCATACGCCGTGAAATTGAAACATACGAGCTAACTGAAGAACCTGAAGGAGAAGAAACATCGCAACCATCTGCAGTATTTGTTCAAGATTCTCTCCCCAGATCTGATGACGCGGATGATCTCACCGATTTTGCCTCGTCATATTGAGCAGCAGGCGACGTCAAGATCCAGTGTGTAATAGCAATTGAATTTACAGAACTGGATTCCACACTTCTTTCATAGGCTCTGAATGACGCAATTTCTAACATCGCCCCCAACTGCAGCAATTTCGCTGCGGTTTTTTTTATTTTTTAAAGGAAACCTATGCTTAAATTTTGTTTTACCGATACCTGGAATGATTTTGCTCAAGCACAGATATGCACGTGGGATATTGTAGAATGCGTGATCACGCATCAAGAAGGCCATATTGCTAAAGCGAGTTTGAAGGTAGGAAATTTTACCCCACCAATAGCTGCGTATTTAGGCATTTTTGACGATGATATGCTTTTATTTCAGGGGCTTATTTCTGGGCAATTTGAGTATCAGTGCTATTTAACGAAGATCGATATTTTGGGAATCCCACCTACTTTTGAAGAGGATGTAAAAACGTTACTGAAAGACAGATCCCTACTCTATAATGCGTTATTTTTTCAAAAGACGGATTTTAAACCAAGTGATCATTTAGAAGCATGCGACAAGCTTTTTTATTGGGATCGCGTAACGGGGAAAATTGGATTCAGTAATTACTTTGAGGGAAATCGATGCATTGATGTGAGCGGGCAATACCTTGAAAAGCCCTTTAAAATTCAGCAGATTTCGATGCCTTTGGGAAGTTGTGTTGTTGATTTAAAAGTACATTGGACCCAGCATTTAAGCGGATCTTTTGATGCTGGCCACTATATTGCGCAGGCATTTCCTGAGAGGACAATTGCGACCTTAACGCCTGAGACGATTGTATCGCATTGGCCAAAAGAGGATCAGCGATTAGGGCTTGGCAAACGCAAAAGTGGGTATCAGGTTGAGTATGCAAAAATTACGGCGATTGACTATGAGGAAGCACCTTCGCATACAAAACGTATTGGTGAAAAAAGCGAGCAGATAAAAATTCATTATTTCAAACCAACGTTGCGTATTCAGTGGCAATATCAACAACCACGCATTGAGACGATGCGAATTAAAGCGCAGTTGAACCATTCTCAGCATAAGCTCACCAAACATCGTGTGCGGAAAATTCCTATTGAAATTGCTCTGCCTGAAAATGAACGCTCACGTTTTTTTGAAACAAAACAAGGAAAAGAATTTATAACATATGCTTCAGCAATTTTAATTGCTCAACTTAGAGCATCAGCTAGGTGCATTCGTGTAACGTGCACCCTGCCCTGGAATGCAGGACGAGATTTAACGCTTGATGATTCGTTAGTAGCGAAAGGAAAATTTAGGGGAAAGATCATCAAAATACGGCATGTGATAAAAGGCATGCAGCGATTGGTGGAGGTAACAATTGTTTGTACTCTTGAAACTGGAGATTTATTTCATGATGAAGAAGAAAATGATGCTCATTCATCAGATGAAGTTCAAGGCATTACACAATCAACTCTTAATCCGCTCGATTTAATTTCACAGATTGACGTAAAAAATTCTGCAACAGAACAGGAAATGCATCTGTTGCAACATGCGCAAGATGGCCCTCTAAAAAGTGCTTTACAAGAAATGCCTACGAGTATTCATCTTACGTTACGTGATTTACGCACAGATGAAGAGTTGACGCGACACTTTCAAAAGACTTTGTCTGTTGTGCAGTGCGAAAGGACTAAGCGCCTACTGTAACGTTTTGGCGGAATGTTGATCCCGCGCCGAGTTGAATTATTGCTCCTGGCTCAAAGGTGGAATTCGAAAGAGCGCCATTTGGCACATTCACATTTGTAGGTACGGATATGATTCCTCCTGAAGCAATAGTTGTGCTACCTGGAACTGCCCCTGATGAAACTGTTCCGTTTGCTGTACCTAATTGAAGTATAGCGCCACTCGCAACGGATGTCGCTGCATTTGGTAATTTTCCACTGCCACTAACTTCCAGGGTTCCTTGGCTCACGCTAACAGGTGTTGTTGAGCTATTAAGAGCCGATAAAACACGTAGGAGACCAGGGCCTGTTTTACCCATTGTGCCTGTACCTGTAGGAGCAATGCCAAGAATTGCGCTAATAGCATTATCAATTTGTACAGAACCATTGGTAGAGAAAGTCAACGCACTACTAAGAGTAATACCTCCTATGGAAATTTGCATAATTGCTGATTTACCTGCGGAAGCGTTAAATGTTGTAACCGCACTAGTATTAGCTTGCAAAATACCATCATTAATTTCAACTGTACCAATTGAGTTGGAGGAAGGCAAAATCGATGTTCCCCCACCCGTAACATAGGCCGTAGAAGCCGCACCTGACATAGTTGTCGTGCTTCCTGATGATACTGCATAGGTTAGCTTTGCCAAAAGTTTGCGAATAACGTTTTTCCCTTGATCAGCAAAATAGATATTGCCAAAACTATCACCCCATAGTCCACGTGGATTACTTAATGCAACGCCTGTTGAAGAACCGCTAAATGTTGCGCTCGTATTAGCACCTCCTCCAGCGATAGTAGAAATGCTACCACCCAGCATAAAACTTTTGATACGATTATTACTTGAATCTGCCACATAAATAGTACCAAAACCATCAACATAAATACCGGTCGGTGCATTAAATCCTGAAGCGATTGTGTAAATATTATTCGCAGTATAAGTTGACCCGCCTATAGTTGCTGTAACACCGGCAATCATACGTATGACATTGTTCGACGTATCAGCAATATAAATATTTCTTGAGCTATCAAGAAATATTCCTTTCGGCGAGTTTAGTTGTGAAGAGGTCGGTGATGCTGTGGCTCCGTCTACAGCACTTCCCGAAGTACCGTTACCTGCGATGGTTGAAATGTTTCCAACAACATTGGTATTTACATTCCAAGTAAATTTACGTACCGCATGGTTTACTGAATCAGTGAAATACACCGTGTATGGCGTTGTCGTACTGTCGATATAAATTCCGTTTGGATTATTAAGCAGCGCAGACGTTGCAATGCCACCATCACCTGAATAGCCAAGAGCTACGCTAGAACCTGCTATGTTTGTGATGTTTCCACTTAAAGCAAAGCTTCTAACAAGATTGTTGCTGCTGTCTGCAATGTAGATTGTTCCTCCATTTACAAAAACGCCTAATGGATTATTTAACCGTGCCGTGGTAGCAGAAATACTCGTTCCGTTGTACCCTGCCGTTCCGGTTCCTGCGATCGTTGAGATAGTGCCGCTCACGTTGAATTTTCGAATACGGCTATTGCCAGTATCTGCGACATAAACTGAAGTACCGTCATAATAAATTCCGCTTGGACTATTTAGCTTAGCGGAGGTAGCTGCACCATTATCACCAGACGACCCTGAAATACCAGATATTCCGGCTATCAGTGCAGTATTACCTATCTTTCGAATAACACTGTTTGAGGAATCCGCAATATACAAATTTCCCGTGATATCTATACAGATTCCTCTGGGGGAATTTAAAGTTGCTGAAGTTGCTGCTGCAGCATCTCCTGTATATCCTGGATGTAGAGTTGTACCAGAACCTGTAGGAACCGTTCCAGCAATTGTTGAAATGTTGCCCCCAACTGTAAATTTTCGAATAATATGATTCCCTTGATCTGCAAAATAAATATTACCGGAACTATCGGAACAGATTCCATAAGGATTTTTTAGCTTTGCTGAAGTCGCTGCAGCGCCATCGCCTGAATAACCTTGTGTTCCTGTTCCAGCAACGGTTGAAATGTTACCACCAACCGTAAATCGTCGAATTTTATCATTGCCATAATCTGTAACATACACAAGGCCTGAACTATCCAGGCAAACACCCCAAGGATTATTTAGTAAAGCAGATGTGGCGGCCCCCCCATCACCAGTAGATCCAGAGGCCCCTGTTCCTGCCATAAGTGAAATATTTCCCCCAACAGTAAATCGTCGAACTTGGTTACTACCCGTATCAGCAAAATAAATATTACCAGAGCTATCAATACAAATTCCTGCGGGGCTATTTACCTTAGCACTAGTTGCACTACCTCCATTACCAGTAGATCCAGAGACTCCTGTTCCTGCAACCGTATATATAAAGCCTGCAGCGTAAGTGCTGCTGTTAACTGTAAAAGTACTTCCAGCAATCATTCTAATACGGAAGTTACCCGCATCAGAAAAGTAGATATTATTTGAGTTATCAATGCAAATTCCTTGAGGATTAGATATCTGTGCACTGCTAGCTATGATATTGTCATTGTTATACCCAGCAGGTCCGGTTCCTGCTATCGTTGAGAAAACTCCCGTACTAGCTGTAAATTTTCTAATGCGATTATTCGTGGTATCAGCAACATAAAAATTATTTGCACTATCTACACAAACTGCATAAGGAATATTCAAAGTAGCAGAAGTAGCGGGTCCACCATCACCGCTAAATCCTGCTGATCCTGTTCCCGCTATTGTTGAAATTAAGCTAACAGAAGAATGAACTCCATAGTCCCAAATAAGCTTTTTTGCAGCATGGCTATTAGTGTCAGTGAAATAAACTGTATCAGTAGAACCAGATACTCCAAAAATTCCATTGGGACTACTTAGGCCAGAAATAACGCTATAGACTGTCCCTAAAGAGCCAGAAGAGCTAGACGGGCTCAACTGTTTTATTCCTGTAGCATCCGAAAAATAAATCCTAATACTTGCAGGGGTAGTATTTCCAACAGCCCAAACTCCTGTGGGTGAACTAGGAGAAATATTAGAAGATGTGGAAGCAACCGTATAAACAGAGCCCGTAGTGTAACTTCCAGCGGTAGTTGCTGCCCAATACACCTTAATTGCATTATTTCCTGTATCAGCAACATAAACATTGTTATTGCTATCAACAAAAACACCTTTTGGTTGACTTAAGCCTGAAATCAACGTGGTAATTGTGGAACCACTAATTTTTCGAACGCAGTTATTTGACGTATCTGCAAAATAAATATTACCTGAAGAATCGCGCGCAACGCTGCTAGGACTATTTATCAAAGCTGATGTCGCCGCTCCCCCATCACCTGAATATCCTGAGTAAGATTGGGCGCTACTGGCAGTTCCAGCATTAGCTCCAGCAATACTAGAAATATTACCACCAGCAGTAATTACGCGAATACGTCCGTTTGTAGCATCTGTAACGAAAACATTACCTGAGTTATCACCACAAATCCCGAAAGGACTATTAAGAGCTGCGGCTGTCGCAGCCCCTCCATCACCCGAAAAACTAGTTGCTCCGGTCCCGGCAATGGTTGAGATATTACCACCAGCTATTGGAAATTTTCGTAAACGTTGGTTACCCGCATCAACAACGTATATATTTGTGCTGTCCATGCACAAACCTTTTGGGCCATTTAATGCTGCAGAGGTAGAAACTCCGCCATCACCTGAAAAGCTAGCAGGCCCTATTCCGGCAATGGTTGAAATATCGTAACTGGTGGTTGCTTGAAGAAGAGAAGAGCACATAAAAGTAAACAGCAAAAAAACAACATTTTTTGACGTCGAAAATAAAACATTTACAAAATTTTTAATTTTCATATAACAACAATTAACATTACAAATATTTATTATTGTTACTTATATTTA
>JAJTEE010000029.1 GCA_021298215.1 Alphaproteobacteria bacterium | reverse complement strand
CAAAAAAAAATGAAGCATTTTAGAGAAATTTTTGAAAAGTTTTTACCTGGCCCTAAAAGTTATGATTGCGCGCTTTGGGCATTTGGAGAGGGTTTTGATAAGTTGGATTTATCTGAGCTTATGGATCGCTGGAATGAAAGGCACAAAGATATTTTTGAGCTTTACGGAAACGGCGCTATCGAAATAGACATACCAAAAATTGTCGTCGCATGGGAAGAAAAAAGGCATCGAAACTTTATCGATACCCCTCAATACAAAAAATGACAAGTAATCTGAATTTAACAGATTATTTTTTTTCGTCAACTAATTCCCTTTCTTTTGTCTCAAAATCCAACGCTTGTAATGCGCGCCAACTTAATTGGTTTGGTTTATTTTTGCCTAGCTCCCACATGTGAATAGTACGAGTGCTGACGCCAACCTTTTCACTAAACCTTTCTTGTGAGAGTCCAGTCCGTTTACGTAAAGCTAAGATTTCTTCTGGTTTCATTTAGCCACCATTCTTTCATAAAAAGCTCTATTTTCATCTTTGATTTCCTTCAAAATATTTTGTGTCTCTTTGCGGTGCTCATCCATCTTTTTATCTAGATGTAAAAAGTCCGAACGCGCTTGACGTGTAGCCCAAAGAAACAAAGCCATATTGCCGCCTAAAATGGTTAAAACTTGTGTCCAGTCCATTATTTTTTTTCCTTTGTTAAAGGGGCATATCGCCCCTGATTATTGTGCATCCCCGTAGCAGTCACCTAGACCGCAGCGATCGTCTTCTTCGTAATCGTCAAGGTCGATACCCATTTCTTCGTCTTCAATGAGTTCCCGAAGGAACTCCTTAGCTTCGTCATAGTCTAGTGCTTCACGCTTCATAATGCGCTGTATCGTGAATTCGTTTGATTCGTTTATGTGCATCTGATCTCCTACAGTAATACATCCATTTCATAATCTGACATTGTACGAGTTGGGCAATATTTTCCGGATGGCAAGCTATTCATAAATTTTATTCCATTAAGATCTGTATAAATTGTGGCTGTGTCAATTCCATCATCATTTCTTTTCAAGAATTCTTCGCGCTCTTCTTTCGATTGAAACGCTCTTTCTTCTTTTAGTCCATATTCCCATTTTATCTTTGCTATAAATTTGCCTGCCATCTTAGACCTCCATTTAGTCTTGATTTATGAACATGATTATGAAGCGAGAAAATTGTAAAAAAGAAACCAAAACCACCGGTACCGCCTAAAGGTAATCAATACGCACTTGGAAATGCAGGTGGAAGACCACAAGAATATGACCGTGTTAAAATAGCCCACGACTTGATTGAATGGGCAAAAAAGCCCGATAGCCTTAACCTGAACAAGTTTTGTGCTTACAATGACCCCATAATATCCCCTCACGCTATGCTCAGATGGTGTCGAGAGGATCCAGAGTTTCGTACAGCTTATGATAAAGCAAAGACGTTTTTAGGTTTTAGAAGAGAAGAAATGTTGAACTCTGGTGAACTACATGTTAAAGCTTTTGATCTAAATGCAACTGTTTATGATGCGTTTAATAGAGCAGAAAAAATTGAGATGGACGACATGGTTTCTGCACGAAAACAGAAAGAGCTTGTTACTGCGACACAACAAGATGTACAGCGTGCAGAGGATATCGTGAAGCAGTTAGACAAGCTTCAGTCTTTCTTTTCTGGTGAAGAATCATCAGAGACTAGCCCATAGATGATACTTAAGGCATAGCCTAAGTCGGCATTGGTAACGAATGAGAACTTAGCATGGTTAGGCAGGTTATCGATAGCGTGTATTTGATGTGCAAGCATATTCAGCATATCTTCACGCGTAAATTTCTTGTCTTTCTCATTTTCCATTATAAATCATCGTTTTCTTTGCGTTGAAATTGCATCACAAGAGAGCTTTTGTACTTTATGCCGTCTCGCTGGTATGAAGGGTGTTTTCTAATAAAAAATTCATCCGCTAAAGAATTAGGAACACCTCTCTGATACTCTTCGTATTGAGATAAAAAGTTTTCTAAATCATCGAAAATGAATGTAAAACATTCTTCATCATCATACTCTTTCGCAATGTACGCCCACTCTTCATTCAGAACGCGTATTGTCTCGTCGTAAATCAACATCTAGATTCCTATTGCATTAAATGATATTCTGACACTATGCAAGAGCCATTCAGTAAAAAACAACTTGAATTTATGTGTAAAGCCACGAAGAAGTGGAATATTGCGCATGGTTCTGTTCGCTGTGGTAAGACCGTGGGCACGCTATTTCGATTTATGCACGCAGTGGAAAAATGTCCGGATAGTAAAATCTATATGGTAGGGCATAGCTCTAGTACCATATACCGTAATGCAGTCAAGCTTCTCTTTGAGGACCCAGTCTTTAGCGTTTTTAAGCCATTTTGCACTTGGAGTGACTCAAAGCTTAAGTATAAAGATAAGACCATTACTACGCTAGGAGCTAAGGACGAAGGCGCAATAGGTGCTTTTTATGGCTCTACGTGGTCCCTAGGGTACTGTGATGAGATCACGCTTTATCCTAACAGTATTATAGACATGATTGACACTAGGCTTTCTTCGGAACACAGCATTGGTATAGCATCATGCAACCCTTCTCATCCTGACCATAAAATCAAGCAATGGATAGACAAAGCCGAAGCAGGAGATCCGAATTATTATGCGCTACACTATACTCTTGATGATAATCCGTTTGTGCCAGAGACATATAAGCAGCGTATTCGTGACTCTTTATCTGGTCTGGCTTACAAGCGAAACTACCTTGGACTTTGGGTCTTGGCTGAAGGAGCGATTTTTGACTTTTTTGATCAAGACATCTATGTGGTTGATAGAGCTCCGACAGCAGCTGAGTACTACATTGCAGGGGTTGACGTAGGAACCAAAAACGCTTTTGCATGTCTAGTTGTAGGTGTAAATACCGGACGATCCACACAGACAGGAAAAAAAATGTGGGTAGAAGCAGAATACTATTATGATAGCGTGAAGATGGAAAGACAAAAAACACATTCTGAATACGCTGACGATTTAGTTGAATTCTTATATCCTTACGGAGTGCGTCAAATCTATATAGATCCATCAGCTGCTGCATTCAAAGTTGAAATGCGTAAAGGAAATGTGCTGATCATGAGAACATGTACTAATCTTATTCGTGAAATACAAGGCTATGTGTGGGATGATAGAGCAGCGAAGAGAGGAGAAGATGCCCCTATGAAAGTTGCAGACCACGCAATAGATTCCCTTCGTTATCTCCTTGCTACTCACAAGGTTGCGACATATCAACCATATAAAGATTCTCATAATCCAGAAGAATATCAACGTGGACGTTTTAATCCAGGTCCTCGTAGATTCTAAAAAAGATTGCTAATTGTACAATAATGCACTTTGTGATAACATTGCACCGAACCAAAACATGGAGGTTTGCATGGACAAAACAACATTAATTTCAATGGCCGTATTTATATTCACAAACATAGGAACGATCATATCAATGTTTCTATGGGTAAGATCAGAGGCCAACTCGGATCGTCGAGAAAGTTTAGATTTATTGAGAGCTATACAAGCGGATTCTAAAGCATTTCAAAGCGCTATGATGACAGAATCAAAAGACTTCCACGGCAGACTATGCGCAATTGAAGAGAGGAACAAGAAATGAATATATTCGTTATTTTTGTTCTGATGTTTTTCGCATGGGCTGTATTAGATCTAGTGGAGGTGGTGTAATGTTAGGAATAATCGCGTTATTGTTTACTCTATGGTGTGCTTACCAATGGGGTAGCATGGAATCGGAAAAAAAGAGAAAGCTGGAAGAACTACAAGAAAAGGTTAGGAGATACGAGAGTAGGGGAAACCACCGCCCTTAATGAGTTGATTGAGTGTCGCTCCCATGCTTGGATTTTTTCCTTCCCACCATTGCCCCCAATCGTTCTCGCCTTCTGTTTTGGCTGATGCTGCACCTTGTTTAAAGGCATCGGCCACGTAGGGAGGGATGCCACCGTACTTGTACATGCTGCCATTTTGAAATGGATAATCACCTTGAAATTTAACGTATAATTCTTCTTTCTTAGGATCATAGCTAAAGCTATTGATATTGCTGGAAGGCATAGCATGTTCCATTTCTGGCATAGGCTGCTTAGCAGGTGTTCCCAGTGCTTGGATACGGCTTTGTGTCGCTTCGATTTCATTAGACAACTCATCCATAAACTCATCGGGTATCTCCTCGCCTGATGATAGCACCTCATCCGCTGCTTGCATGAGTTCTTGTAGGAGTTGCTGAAGTTGGTTAATGTCGTCCATTAGTCTTTAACCCTTAATTCTTCAAGTATAGATGGATTTCTTTCTATTGGCCTATGTTTCTTATGCTCTTTAGTCTTCACCGATTCTTTTGGCCAATCTTTTTCCACTTTTTTAAGTGCGTTGGTCAAACTGTAAGTATCATTTTTTATGTTAAATTCCCCATCACCGGGCACTTTAATATGGACTTTGTCGCCTTCTGGGGGATCAAATAAAGCGTCCTTTATGTGCTTGGTTAGATATTCCTTTTGATCTTTCAATCCTTTTTTAGATATGTCCTGACGTTCGATCTTTTCAATTTTAGTATCAAGCTTGGCAGCTTCTTTGACCTTTGCACCCGGATGCTCTTTATCTAAAAGTTTAAGGTGTTCTTTAGTGTTATCAATCAGCTTCTTGTTTTGTGCTAACAAAGACTTAGACAACTTATCTTTAGGATTCTCCTTAATGGCTTTAATCAATCGCTTTTTCTCTTTCGCGTGCATTATCAAGCCTATCTTTAATATCCTTCTTCTTTTCCTGATATTCACTGCGTGTCTTCTCTTCCTTTTCAGCCTTAGTAGCCCGTTTTGCTTTCGGCTTTTCCGCCTTTTTAGATGCTGCCTTTGGTGCAGGCGTTGGAAGATTCTTAGGAGCAGGAGGCAAGACAGGATAGGATGGAACCGTTGAAAGAGGTTGGTTAGTGGGTGACAGTTCTTGTGGCATTGAAGCGGTTGCAGGCTGTACAGGTGTGATTGTATTCTCGCCTCTTGCTGCTTTAAGCTTATCCATTAGCCCTTGTAGTCTTTGCCTTCCGGGACCAATTTGCGCTTGCTGCGGTGCTTCCATTTCAGCTTGTTGCTGCGCTTCAACTTGAGGGGGAGCTTGTTGCTGCGCTTGCTGTGGCACTTCCGGGCCTTGCATTTTAATAACACGCGAAGGATTGATAAACTGTACTCTATCATCGTAAGGTTCTTTCGGTATAGCTGCGCTAAATTGTTCTTGCTGTTTTTGCTCCTGTAAATATTGCGTGTAGTCAGCAACGACTTTATCCATGCCACCAGGTGCTTTATCTAAAATACGCGTTACATGCTCTTTTTTAAGTACCGCACGCAATACATCCGCAGTCGTAAGAGGATCAAAACCTTGTTTTATAATGTTCTGGAAATTGTTATCTTCTTTCAAACGCTTAACTAAATCGACACTGTAAGCATATGGTGGTGCTTGTTTTTGAGGTGGTCCAGATAATCTAAGTGGTTGTTGCGGTTGAGGGGGTGCACCTTGTGGAGCTTGTGGGCCACCTAATTGTGGC
>JAJTEE010000028.1 GCA_021298215.1 Alphaproteobacteria bacterium | reverse complement strand
AAATTTTATTAATTTATTTATTAAATTTTATTTAATAAATATTTGAGAAACTATTCCTGTTAATTAATTTTGAAAGACAGGAATATGAAAAATTTTTTTAGTAAATGGTCGTTTACCATTACGCTTGGATTGGCCTTATCTGCAAATCTTAGTGCAAGCTATAATGTCGAAACCATTGCTGGTACTTTGGGCGTGGCAGGTGAGGCTGACGGAGTCGGAACAGCAGCCAAATTTAATAACCCAACCATGCTATCAATAGATAGTTCGGGGATTTTGTATGTAACGGAACAAGATAGTTTGGGGATTTTGTATGCAACGGAACAAAGTCGCAGTATCCGAAAGATGACAACAGCTGATGAAAGCTACACCGTATCAACAATGGGTCCTCTTAGCTATACTCCTTTTACTCTCGAAGCAGTTTATCCATATATGAGTGACAGGCTATTAATAACAGATACCTATTGTAATCTTTTTTGGTCATTACGAGATGGATCGGATTACAATTATCAAAGAACCGGAAACCCTTTTGGTGCAGGATGGGGAATTGTGGCAGATAGCGCCAACAATATTTTCGTAACAGATAATGTTCGTCATGTTATTTGGAAAGCTCCAGTTAGCACTGATAATGAGTGGTCTGTGTTTGCTGGAACTTTTAATTCTTCAGGAACAACGGATGGGACAGAAACTGGTACTTCAAATCATACGACAAATGGTTCAGGTATCTTATTTAATGGGCCAACGGGTATGGCGATTGATAGTTCTGGAAACCTTTACGTTTGTGATAGCGGAAATAATACTATCCGAAAAATTACTGCTGCTGGTGTGTCTACTACTATTGCAGGTTTAGCAGGTACTTCTGGTTCTGCGGATGGTGATGGATTAACCGCAGCTAGATTCAATAATCCATGGGGAATTGCAATTGATAGTGCCGATAATCTTTACGTTGTTGACAAAGGTAATAGTACAATTCGTAAGCTTACAAATAGTGCTGGAGTTTATACAGTATCAACAATTGCAGGTTTGGCAGGTTCAACAGGCTCTAGCGATGGTATAGGTTCAGTGGCATTATTTAATCACCCAACGGGAATAGCCATAGACGCAGCAGGAAATATTTATGTATCGGATACAAACAATAGTACGATTCGTAGACTTTTTCCTCCCGCTCCTGCATATATTGACGTGAACTTCACGGGCGGTGCACATTTTTCAGCTCCGATAACCGGAGGAATAAATTTCGTAGGTCAACATCCAACAGATATTTGCATCTTTGATGGTTCAGCAACGGCAGACGTGAATGTGTTGGCAGGAAAAATAGGAATGAGTTCAAAAACTCCTATAGCACCTGGAAAATCAGTGCATTTGAATGGTGGTGGTTTTGTTGCAACGGCTGCATTTGAGACACCTTCTATTGTGGCTGATCAAGATACAGAAATAGATATTAATACAAGCGGTCAAGTTGGATTGAATGATGTATCGGGACCTGGAGTTTTAACAATTGCCACAACAAACTCAGGCACCGGCCGTGTACATTTAGAAGACCTTTCAGAACATACAGGTGGTATAGATTCTTGCTCACAACCAGTGTTAATTGATGGCAGCACAAAGTTTCCAACACAAGCATGCTCTATTGAAGGTGACACGACTGTAGGTGGTGTGCCAGGCCAAGCATCCAGCTCATCTTTAACATTTCGTCATGTTATTTCCACGACAGTGAACATGCCAGCAAATGGTTTAACGTCAGGAGAGATGTTTGCGACGCAGCTTGATATTGGTGGTAAAAAGTGGGAGCAAGACGTCACGCCAATAGTATAATAATGATTTAGGTGTGCGTCCTACTACTAACAACGCAAATATCTAGAATGCAAACCCCGATCAATTTCTGGTCGGGGTTTTTAAATAAAACTACATAAAAATCAATTAAAAAATTAAGTTATATTAACTAATAATTAAAAATTCATTAATATTAACTTAATTACTTTTTGAGATAGTATTATTATTAATTTTTATTCACAACAAAAGATGCAAAAAATTTTCATAAAGTCATCCTTTAAAGGGATGTTAATGGGATGGGTCTTGTTACTTACTTCAAGCTTTCTATCAAAAATTGAAGCGACAACTTATTATGATTATGAGATTGAAACAATTACTACTGGTTTAAGTCAGCCAGATGGAATTTGTATTAACGCAAGTGGTATGCTTTATGTTGCTGATCGAAGCAGCAATTATATAAAGAGAATTTCAGTAAGTGACAGATCTGTAACGACTGTTGCTAGCGGCTTAAGTGGGCCATCTGGTATCTGTGTAGATAGTGCAAATAATATCTATTTCGGAGAGCTTGGCGGGGGAGATGTTCGAAAAATTCTCGCAAGTGATAATTCAATGTCTACGCTTGTAAGTGATTCTCGTTATCATCAGGGAGTTTGCATTGATGCTTCGGGTAACTTATTTTACTCTACATCATTCATTCCAGGTGCTATATACAAAATTAATGCAGGAAGTACAGAATCATCTCTTTTTTGTTCAGATGGCCTTTCTCAACCCATTGCAATATGCTTAGACAGTCTCGGCAACATATATACCGCAGATTGGGGCGCAGGGACAATAGTTAAAGTTTCGCCAGCAGGTGTTCCGACTACCATTGCTAGTGGTCTAAGCTATACAACCAAACCACCATACGGCATATGTGTGGATCTATCAGGAAATGTTTACTTTTCAGAATTTGATAATACTAACGATCATACTGGTAATGTTAAAAAAATTCTGGTGAGCGATAGTTCTATCGTTACTATTGCAAGTGGGTTAAGTGGACCAGCTGGTTTGTGTGTAGATAGCGTTGGTAACATTTACGTCGCTGAATTGTTCAGTGGGACTATTCTCAAACTCACTTCTCCCGCACCTTCCTCATTTGTCAACGTAAATTTCACCACAGGTGCACACTATTCGGGTCCAGTAACAGGCGGTATTATTTTTACAGGAAGCAATGCTGATGACGTATGTACGTTTGACGGTCATGCAACGGATGATGTGCAAGTAACAGTTGGTAAAATTTCCATGAGCTCGGCTACACCAATCGCCTCAGAAAGATCAATGCGTCTTAACGGTGGTGACCTAATGGCGACAGCAAACGATGCTGATGTTACTCTACCAACCGTTGCCATGGATCAAGATGCAACATTGTATGCAAACGTTGCAACAGCTGGTCATCAAATTGATCTGGTTGCTCTAACCGGTTCTGGCGCGTTAACTATTGCTACAATAGATTCAAGCCCAAGCGATGCAAGCATCCACTTAGGTAATTTGTCTGGTAATAGCGGGGGTATTGCAGCATGTTCGCAAGCAATATTTATTAATAGCAGTACCCAATTTCCGACAGCGGCAAGCTTTTTTGAAGGGGATGCAACCGTAAGTGCATTACCAACAGCAGCAAGCTGGTAGTAAAAAATGGCAGCAAGACGTTTCGGTGAAAACAACAATAAGTGAAGGTGGACCTGCATAAGGAAATCATGCCGAAAAAATTTCCCCCCGATCAACTTCTGGTCGGGGGTTTTTACTTTAAAATAATACGCTATCAAAGAACCCGTAAACTTTAGGCATTTTTTATGAGTAAGCCACAAAATTGCGCCATTTGCCTTCTTGTGTTAGAATTTATACATGAATCGATCATCTAAATCATCCTTGAGCTCGCTTTTGCGCTCAACACCCTTTCAACTTTTGCTGTGCATTCTTTTCGCAGGTTTGTTTGGAAAAATACTGCCCCCTGTCTTTGTGCGAAGTACGTATACGCTTAGTCTGCTATTCATCGATTGTATTCTATTCTTTTTGCCCGTCATGATTTTTGCCTACATGTTCAATGCACTCATCGCAGCAGAAGAGAAGGGACCAGTGCTTGTTTTTTCTTTGCTTGGTCTAATCTGTCTTTCAAATGCCGTAGCTCTTTGTGTTGCCTATGGGATAGGAAGCACCGTTATTCCGCACCTTGCTATGCACATTAATATCACGGAAATGTCATCGTCGGTGCATCCGTATTTTCGTCTTCCTTTTAAACACAGTATTCGTACCGATTTTGTTGCGATCACGGCGTTTGTTATAGCCTTTGGTTGTGTAAAGACTAAGGAAAAAATTCATAAAGCTCAATGGTTTACTGAGAAAATGCATAAACTGCAAATAGCTATCGCGACTTTTTTGAAAAAGGCTTTTTTGCCTATTTTACCCCTGTATGTGCTTGGATTTATGCTAAAGATGAGCAGCGAAGGCACACTTACATTTTTATATACCGAATACCTACCAATCTTTGCTCTCAATGTGGTTGTGAGTTTTTGTTATATTTTGGCTTTTTATAAAATCGTTAGCATAGGCTATAAGCCTGTTAAAACGCTTATTTTGAATATGCTTCCTGCAGGCATTACTGGATTCTCGACTATGTCGAGCGCTATTACCATGCCGGTTACGCTTGAATGCACCGAGCGCAACGTGAAATATCATCCGCTGTCACGTATGGTTATTCCCACTGCCTCTAACATGCACATGCTGGGAGACGATATTACCATTACCCTTTCAGCCTTAACGCTGATCATGATTAGTGGTGCTCCCCTGCCAAGTTTTATCGATTTTATGCCATACCTGGTGGGTTTTTGTATTGCTAAGCTTGCTTGCGTAGGGATTGCGGGTGCTAGTCTTCTCGTGGTACTTCCTGTTCTTAAGGAGCACTTAGGCTTTTCCTCTGAAATGGTCAGTCTTATGACCACTCTATACGTGTTGCACGATTCATTCGGAACGTTTCACAACGTCATGGGCAATGGTGCCTTTGCAGTGTTTGTTGAGAAAACTTTTAAAAAACTGGGCTTAGTTGGTCGCAAGAAATAAGTTCTAATCATCGTCTTGCGTAAAAAGAAACAAAAAATTTACGTTGCTTGATAATAGCGATGCATGCGAATAATTTAAGATTGGTTTGAAAAATAAGATTTTTTGTGAGAGTTATCCTTCTTTTTGCTGCAATATTTTTTAATGTACTTCAAGCGACTGATGTGGAATATAGTCAGTTGCGCGCCCATTTGACAGCGCGTTTTAAAACAGAAACCTACAAAGCTATAGCTAGCGATTTTGATGCTGATCCAAGGACAGTCTCTAACTTCGTAAATGGCACGGGTAAATCACCAAAAATTTTGAAAAAGGCTAAAGATAAATATCCAACTATTTTTCAACAACAGGCTGTCGTTCACCACGCTGTCCCCGCTCCTCAAGCACCTTTGGTTCTTAATCAACAGCCAATCATTAAGGAAGAACCAGCAGGTACACCGGTTGTTAAGCAAGAAATTGCACCGGCACTTCCTAGCCAATATCTGTCATTACCAGATCTAGGAGCAGGTTCGAAGTATGTTATTTCTATGGTGCCAATGAATAGTTCTGGTGATAGCTACCATATTTTAGCCTATCTCATTCTTAGTTTATCCCATGGAAAAAAAGTTCCTGATATTCTTCTAACCTATGATGGTGCAGATGAAATCAGAGAGCTTGAATCAAAAATGAACGCATTTACGCAAGTGCAACGAACGCTGCATTTTGCTCAGGTGCTGGGTTACGGAGGATATTTCAAGACTGCATTTATTGATACTGGAAATTGTCAACGTGAAAATAATCGCCAACATAAGTTAGAAGAATATTTAAGCGCAACAGCTTATACGCATTATATTGATCAAAAAGCCCTCACCACAATCATTGCAGAGCATTTCAGAACTTTTGGTAAAGACAACACAACTCAGCGGTTACGTGAAGGCTTTAATAAGTACTCTGCTCAACATCTTAGTAAAGCAGCATGCAAGCAACTGGTGAAAAAAGCACGAGATGAAATCGGTCGAATAGGTGCTAATCCTAATCCACTTATTGTTATGCATGTGCGGTACTCTTCAAAAGCAAATGAAAAGCAAAATATGGAAGATGGCGTTATTGGCAAGTTAAGCAATTACGTTAAATCAAAAGGATACAATGTATGGTTTGTCTTTACCGATGGGCGCAAGCAAAAAGCATTTAAAAGCCTTGGTAATGATAGAACGGACCCTTTTCCTTTTTATCAAGGAAACGAAGATAATGGGAAATATTTTCACCTGCAGCTTTTGTTAAATCTTAGAACTCTCCCTAATTTAAGGGGCATCATTGGTAATACCAGTGGTACCTTAGATCTTGCTGGATTCCTTGGGCATAACGTGTACAATCTTCATAATGTGCAGCAAGCTTTTGACTACCAGTCATGTCGCATTTTAATTCAATCTAGCTTTTTAACCGTTGAAAGATTGAATTTTGATTCGCTAGAAAATGCTCTTAGAACTCCTCAGAGAAAACTAGGTGAGTTTAGTGATGCTATTGCTCAAGCGCAATTACCACTTTTAAGTGGTTGGATAACAGGGGCTGTTCCCCAAGCAGTTGGATTAAAAACAGTGACAACAGTTAACTCTTATCAAGCAGGATATTGGGAGCTTTTCTTTGTTAAAAAACTTTTTGGAAATTTGCTTGATCCTTTGCAAAGTTTGCTATCAACGGTCAACTATTTGCAGGCGATTAATCCTACAATAAAAATTGAGATTTAAATTTTTTTGCTAAGTAATACATAGTTTAGATAAGCAAGCCCATAATTGTCTTTTTAAAGAAGGATATCCGTGTGAAAATCAATGAATTGCACAAAAGTTTGCGTGCTTGCTTATCTGTTTTTCCTATATCCATTTTTTATCAAAAAAGATACCTATAACATTTTATAGGTATCTAGAATTTCCTAATAATGGCGAACAGGAGCAACTGTAGTGAGTGGTAATTTTTCTTCATCAACCTTCTTGCTGACCAAGAAATTCGAGCCCCCTGGTGCTGAAAATTCCTTTATAGTTGGTATAGCTTCAAGATCTTTTGTATACAAAATCACGGCTTTTCCTCGGGCAACAGCAAAACCAGCCGCTGCTGAGTCTTCATCTGGTATGGCTAAGCTTGAATCCCGTGAAAAATGTGAAAGAAAAGCGCCATTTAAACTAATCCCCCAAACAGCTGCGTTGAAAGTAGTTTCTTCTTGCATGATAAGTTTAGCTTGCGCGTAAGCGCTTGCAAGAGGAAGCTCTGGGTGTCGTTGAAAAACAATAGGTTTTGAAGAAGCTGCTGCGTCCGAAAAGCCAATAGGAAGCTTTGTTGGGGCGCCAATCACTACATACCCACCGTTTAAAGGCAATATTTTATCTAAAAATGGATCGCATGACCTCAGCTCTACAACAACAGTGCAATTTGCCGGTAATGGGCGTTGAAACCATGTTAAAGGGTTGCTTGCAGGTGGTTTATCTAAAGAAAAATGGATAGTTGTTCCTGAATTAGGTGTGGGTAGTCCGTACGCGACTGGGGGATAAATAGGAACATTTCCATCTCCGCTAACGTTTGTATTCCCTGATACGATGGTGTCAAAGGTAGATAGATCACCAATGATATGAAGGTGTTTTACCCAGGGTGCTATAAAAGGTGCGCTTCCCACGCCAGTAAATTCATTTGTTGGTATGTAGTTTGGGGAGGATGGTGAATTGTTCGTTGTAAAGGTGATATATATTTGATCGCACTTAGGGCTTGGGTCTCGGTAACCATTAAAACCGCCGGCGCTTCCTAAAAGAACGGTATCAAACCTTTTCTTTCCCGTTTCAATACCGCATTCATATACTGTTTGTGCTTTAAGCTGGCTGATAAAACATATGATAAACAGAAGAATAGACCCTAATCGTTGTGTCATCTTAAAATCTCCTTGAGAGTTAGAATATGCAGCTTAAAGAGAGATTTTTTGCAAATGAGAAAATATGAAGTATTGCAATAGTAAATCATCTCATATTTAATATTTTTATATATAAATATTT
>JAJTEE010000019.1 GCA_021298215.1 Alphaproteobacteria bacterium | reverse complement strand
AATCTCCTCGCATCAACTCCTTGCTTGTGATCTCTCTGCTTGCCCCTCTATCTCATCTATTATCTTCTCCATTGCTAATTCCTTCTAACGTATTTATATTGTGCTGAATAATGAATATTGATTATATGCGTTTCTCCATTGGTATTTTTATATTTTTCTCGAGTTTATATTGTGCCGATAATTTTGCTATTATTGGGCCTTGCAGAACTATGGATAATTCTGAATATGAAATGCGAATCAAAGCTTCTAAAATTATTTTTAGTATCTACTTGCATCTCAATAAAATTGGTGAATTTCCTCTACTTGATGAAAAAACTCGCACACAACAGAATTTTAATATTCCCGATACATGGGAAGTAACAACAGCTTCTCATAAAAATTCGGTGATACGCTTTATTATGCCTAAAAGAGAAGAGCATCTTTCAGAGTCTATCCGCGGTATTAAATCTTTTACAGATAGATTAGTCTGTGATTGTACCGCTGCTGCTGAAATTACCAAGCATGCCGTAATGTCTAGTTTATTTTCAGATATAAGAGTCAATCATATACGAAGTGTTATCATTAGAGAGTTGGGTGGGGAGTCACTAAAATCTGAAGTAATTAAGTATATTTATGATGATTTTTCATCTGTTGGATATATCTATCAAGTTCAAATATGTGATTTTTTATATATTTTCGGCCATCCTGATTATGATAAATATTCTATAGGCTATGGGCGCGGTGAGAATGTATTTTGTATTGGATTTAAAGGGGTAGATATTCTATGCGTAGGTTTTGGTCCACTTTTTAAAGATGGCCCTAAAACAATTGAACAAATCCAAGAAAGCTTGGCGCAAAATTATGCAGAAGTATCGCCAGAAAAAAATGTAGAAGAAGCTCTTGCAATAATAAAACAACAACCCCTCTTGCGCCGAGCATTCGCTTTTGAGAGAATTCAACGAGCTTTAACCAATCCAAACAGAAAATAATGTTTTCAAAAATTTTTACGCTAATATCGGCTTTATTACTGCAAGGATGCAATCAAGAACCCCCCTTTGTATCGGTGAATTCTATCCAAGAAGTGCAGCAGAAACTTGATGAGATATTAAAAACTGAATCGCCTGAAAATGTATTAGTAGTTTTTGATATCGATATGACTCTAACACAGCCTGATCATCCAGCAACATTTTATCCTAATTTAAGAAAACACCAAAAGGTGATGAAGGATATTAGGGATGAACTTACACCTGAACAACGCGACAAGCTTGCTACCTCAACCCTTACACTTTCTCAACGACTTATTGAAAAAGACTCTCCAGCGATTATTAAAGCAATGCAGAACAAAGGTGTAAAAGTTATTGCGCTAACAGCTACTCTTACAGGTTCTTGGAAAGATGATAAAAATAAGATTATTTTTAAGCGACGTGATGCTCTACAAAAAATGGGATTCAATTTTTCCTTTCAAGGGCGTGTTGTTCCTTATATGAATTTTCCTTTGTATGTTGATGGTTACCCAACCCTTTATGATGGTGTTTTATCTGCAAATGGCGAGCAAAGTGGGATAGGAAAAGGTAAAGTTCTGTCTGCTTTTCTAAAGCAAGTGGGCATGGAAAAAGGCAAGCTGTATGGCAGCGGGTATGTGCCAAAAATTGTGATTTTTGTTGATGATAAAAAGAAAAATCTTGAAGATGTGCGTGATGCACTCTCAAAAGATTTCCCTGAAATGCAATACGTTGGTATTGAATATCAAGGTGCTTTTGACTACGCATCAAAAGATATTTCAGAAGAGGAAATTAGGCAATTTTGGCAAAAGGTAGTGGAACAAATTAAGAAAAAAGTATAAAAACTATCTTGAATTAATTTATCTATGCTACTATTGGACAATTTCTCAGCTTCATTTTTTAATGGCGACTCTTCAATACCTAATATCGCGTACCTTAAAGCCATTACGCTCTCAAAAAGCTTATAAAGAAGCTATGCTCCTGCATGATTGGGAAACTATTGTAGGCGTTGAATTTTCCAAAGGTTTTACGCCTGTTGAGATTTATAATCATACAACGGGCAAAATATTGAAGCTTGTAACCACCTCTTCAGGCATGGCTACAGCACGCTATGTAGAGCCAATATTACTTCAACGCATTAATCAATTTTTTGGATCACCTTATATTGCAGGTATTAAAACGACTCAGGGTCAAATCAAAAGGCAAAGTAAAAAACAACAATTAGAAGACGACCAACCAATTAGCACGTTGGATGAAGCGCTGCATGCTTTAGGGAAACATTTCAATGGATGAACCCAAAGCATTAATGACGCATTTAAAAGAGCTACGTAATCGGCTGATGCTTGTTACAGTGTTCTTTTTTGCATGCTTTTTAGGTTGCTATAGCATCGTTCAAAAAATTCAAGCTCTTTTAATTCAACCCTTGCATCCGCTTTTTGAACAAGGGCGATCTCTAGTTTATACAAGTCTTCCGGAAGCGTTTTTTAGTGAAATTAACACAACGCTTTTTGCGAGCTTTTTATTAACTTTTCCTTTTTTGCTTGTGCAGGTATGGCTTTTTTTAAAGCCAGGGCTTTTTCATGTAGAACAAAAAATTATAAAAGGTGTGATGGTTCTTATTCCTTTTCTATTTTACTTCGGAACAACGTTTGCGCACACGATTGTGCTGCCTCGAGCTTTTAGCTTTTTTATAAGCTTTGAGCACAAAGAAATACCCTTGTATTTTTTGCCAAAACTTAGTGATTATATAAGTTTTTCACAGCGTTTGATGTTTGTTTTTGGGCTAGGATTTGAGATTCCTATTTTTCTTTTTGTATTGGTAAGCTTGGGTGTATTAAGCATAGAAAGTCTAAAGTCTCGTTGGCGCATTATAATTTTTCTTTTATGCGTTATCAGTGCAATAATTACGCCGCCAGATGCTTTAAGCATGATTGCATTAGCTGTCCCAATGATAGTTCTTTATGGGTTAACAGTCCTTGTGATACAGTGTACTCAAAATAAAATTAAAAACATTACTGAATCTTATCATGCATGACATTCGTTTCATCAGGGAAAATCCTGAACAATTTGATGAAAAACTAAAAACTCGCGGTTTAGCTCCAATAGCAGATCGTATTCTTCAATTAGATAAGCAGCACCGTCAAATTCTAACCGATTTACAAACCTATCAAAGTCAACGCAATACGATCGCTAAAGCTTTTGGTGATGCTAAACGTAAGGGTGAACCTACTGACACAATTGCTTTAGAGAGTGAGAAAATAAAACAGCATATTAGTGTTTTGGAAGATACGGCACGAGAGGAAGAGCAAAAGCTTTTTGATATTTTGGCCGGCATACCAAACTTGCCTGCAGATGATGTTCCTACGGGATTGAATGAAGAAGCAAACAAAGAAGTTTTGAAATGGGGCGCGCCAAAGACTTTTACCTTCACTCCAAAGCAACATTACGAGCTGGGTGAAGCACTTGGACTAATGGATTTTGAAGTAGCAACAAAACTTTCTGGGGCAAGATTTGTATTATTGAAAGGTTCTCTTAGCCGGCTTGAGCGAGCACTTGCACAATTTATGCTTGATGTTCATTGCAATGAGTTTGGTTACACTGAAATTACACCCCCACTGTTGGTTAATGATGCTGCAATGTTTGGCACAGGAAATCTTCCAAAATTTGGAGATGATGCTTTTCAAACTAATCATAAACACTGGTTAATCCCAACTTCTGAAGTATGTTTGACGAATATTGTTGCTGAAGACATTTTGCCACATCAATCGCTGCCAACGCGTTTTACTGCTTATACGCCATGCTTTAGAGCAGAAGCGGGTGCGGCAGGTCGGGATACAAGGGGAATGATCCGCAATCATCAATTTACTAAAGTCGAACTCGTGAGCATTACGTCGCCAGAGCAGTCCGAAATGGAACATGAACGTATGACTTCTGCAGCTGAATCAATCTTACAAAAATTAGATTTGCCTTACAGAAAGATGTTGCTATGCAGTGGAGATATGGGGTTTTCTGCTCGAAAAACCTATGATTTAGAAGTATGGTTACCAGGGCCGCAAGCCTATCGGGAAATTTCAAGTTGCTCAAATTGCGGAGATTTTCAAGCGCGTCGAATGAATGCACGATACCGTAATGAACAAGGAAAACCCCAATTTGTTCATACACTTAATGGCTCCGGGCTTGCAGTTGGCCGTACATTAATCGCGGTTTTAGAAAACTATCAAGAAGCTGATGGTTCGATCAAAATTCCAGAGATCTTACAAAAATATACAGGTTTTAGTAGAATTGGTAACTGATGCGTATCCTTATTACAAACGATGACGGAATTAATGCTACGGGTTTAAAGACTTTAGAATCGATAGCGCGTGGTATTTCAGATGATGTATGGATTATAGCACCAGATCATGATCAAAGTGCTGTAAGTCACTCTCTTACTTTACGTATGCCATTTCGCATTACCGAAATTTCGGAAAAGAAATATTCTGTTTCAGGAACGCCAACGGATTGTGTTTTAGCTGCTATTAGATCAATAATGACCGATAACTTACCAGATCTGGTGCTGTCAGGTATTAATTACGGCGCTAACATAGCTGAAGATGTTACTTATTCAGGAACAGTTGCAGCAGCTTTAGAAGCAACCATTCTGGGAATACCAGCTATTGCCTTAAGTTTAACTATTAATCCAGGACACCCAGCAAAATGGTCTACAGCAGAACATTGGGGGCCAGAAGTCGTGAAAAGAGTTTTGGATTTGCCTATACCTGAAAAGGTACTGATTAATGTCAATTTTCCTGATGTGATGCACCAATCAGTTGAGGGAATTAGAGTTACGCGACAAGGGCAAAGAAAATGTTTTGACCATATTTATAAAAGGGAAGACCCGAGAGGTATTCCATATTATTGGATTGGACCAGGAGATTTGAGATATGCTACGATAACAAAGTGCGCTGAACCTGGTACGGACGTAGAGGCAATAGGACAAAAATATATCGCGGTGACTCCTCTTTCGTTGGATATGACACATGGTAAGACGTTTGAACAATTAAAGGGGCTATTTTCATGAACAATATACTAGCATGCATGATTTTATTATTGCTTGCAGGTTGCGCAACAAATCAACAACCAGCTGAAGTTGTCTCATCTAGAAAAAAAGCTACAAAGACTCCTGTTAAAAGTGATTATTATCTCGTGAAAACGGGAGATACCCTTGCATCTGTTTCAGCGCAATTTAATGTAACGCAAACAGAGATTTTAAAACTGAATAAACTACCAGAAGGCGTGCAGCTCGTGCCAGGCCAAAGAATTCTTTTAAAAGCTCGTAATAAGCAGGAAGAACAACGACTTGCTGACGATATTGTTGTTAAACCACTAGATGACATTAGCCAAGCTCCAGATATTTCAGATATTAATCAGCTTCCTGGTGATTTTCCTGTAGCAGATGCTTCGCAACCAATCACAGGTCAATCAGCTATGGCAGTGCCTGGAGATTACACGACGCCAGTGCAAGGACCGATTATTAAATCATTTGGGATGCAGCCAGACGGTACATTTCACAAAGGGATTAACATAGCAGCTCCTAAAGGTGTTCCTGTAAGATCCATTCAAGAGGGTGTTGTTAAGTACGTGGGTACAAAGGCTGATGGATATGGTAAGATGGTCATGATTAAACATGATACAAAAGAAATAATTTCGGTATATTCACATCTGAACAGCATTGATGTAAAACAAGGTGCAATTGTTTCTGCTGGATCTAAAATCGGCACGGTAGGCTCGACGGGAGGAGTTTCTCAGCCTCAATTGAATTTGCAGATTAGAAGCTTTAGCAAAGAAGCTCTAGACCCAACTGTGATGATTCCTGGTTTAGGCTAAGGCTTGGGATAACTAGTGCATTTAGGAAAATCCATAGCAACTGTTGGCGGGTTAACATCAGTTAGTCGTATTTTCGGTCTACTCAGAGAAATGCTGATGAGTCACTTTCTCGCTGCAAGTGTTGTTGCTGATGCATTTATTGTAGCCTTTAAGTTTCCGAATTTTTTTAGACGTTTTTTTGCGGAAGGTGCTTTTAATGCAGCTTTTGTTCCTGAGTTTGCAGGTGTTCTTGCAAGCACCAATAAGAAAAATGCGAATGAATTAGCCAACCAGGTTTTTAGTTGGTTAGTCCTCGTTCTATCCACCTTTGTCATTTTGGTGGTGATATTTACACCCTCGATTATTCATCTAATTGCTCCTGGTTTTTGTAGTACGCCTGATCGTTTGCAGTATGCGATTGAATTTACGCGTATAACTTTTCCCTATATCTTATTTATCTCTCTAGCTGCCTTACTATCAGGAATCTTAAATTCGTTAGATCGCTTTGCAGCGGCTGCAGCAACGCCTGTGCTTTTGAATATTTTCATGATAGGGGCTTTTCTGATTGCTGTAGAAGATCGGGGCTTTTATCTTTGTGTGAGCGTGATTTTAGCAGGTATTGTACAGTTTCTGTGGTTGTACTTTGTGACGATGAGGAATGGTTTTGTTCTTCGTTTGCAAAAACCTGTTTTAAGTCCTTCAGTTTTAAAAATTTTGAAGTTAATGGTGCCAGGAGCAATTGGTGCTGGGGTGATGCAAATCAATATTTTTATTGATATGATTTTAGCCTCCACTCTTCAAACGGGTTCTCTTTCTTATCTATATTACGCAGATCGCCTTAATCAGTTGCCGCTATCTATATTTGGAATTGCGATTGGTACCGTATTGCTACCAAGTCTTTCAAAATCCTTGCGTGCAGGACAATTAGAAGAGGCTGCTAATCTGCAGGAAAAGGCCCTTCTTTTGGGATTGCGTTTGAGTATTCCTTCAGCTCTTGGATTAATTGTTTTGTCGTATCCTATTATTGATTTAATCTATGGACATGGTGATTTTTCTATAGTGCATGTAGAGGCAACAGCGCCTGCACTAGCAGCATTTGCGGTTGGGTTGCCTGCTTATACCTTGAGTAAAGTATTTACGACGAGCTTTTTTGCAAAACAAAACACAAAAACTCCTTTAAAGATTGGTATGATTACAGTTTGTTGTAATTTGGGGTTGAATTTATTATTGATTGGCCCCTATCAGCATGTGGGAATGGCTTTGGCTACAGGCCTTGCCGCATGGATCCAAGCAGGATTCCTTGCTTGGAAACTTTCCCAAAAGGCAATTATTCATTTAAGTAGAGCTTTCTTTTTAGATTTGGTAAGCGTTATTCTATCTGGCGTTTGCATGGCAGGCGTTGTACATCATCTTCAGTTACAAGTGCAAACTCCAGGTTCTTTGATAAAAGAAGCTATTTATGTTGTAGGGTTAGTGGGAATAGGAATAGCGACATACGGAATTATTTACAAACTTTGCTTAGAAGTTGCTACTAGATATAAAAAAACCGGCAAGAATGCCGGTTAAATCATGTGGTACAAAGTTAAATTATGCTACTTCTTCAGCAGGAGTTTCCTCTGCAGAAGCTACTTTCATCGTTGCTTCTTCTTCTGATTGTGCAATAACTACACCTATGGGTGCTCGTACTTCAGGATGTAGTGAAATAAATACGGTGTGTATACCCAAAGTTTTTATTGGTGATTCAATAATAACTTGTGATTTATCAACAGTGAAACCACTTTTAGTTAATCCCTCAGAAATATCACGATTGCGAACAGATCCATATAGTTGACCAACTTCACTTGCTTGGCGAATGATAACAATTTGTGTGCCTTCCATAGACTTAGCTACAAACTCAGCTTCTTGGCGTTGCTTAAGGTTTGTTGCTTCAAGTTGTGCTTTCTTTGTTTCGAATTGAGCAAGATTTTCTTTTGTTGCGCGTTGAGCTTTTTTGTTTGGCAGCAAATAGTTACGCGCATAACCAGGAGCAACGGCCACAACTTGACCCATCTGTCCTAATTTTTCGACGCGCTCCATTAAAATTACCTGCATTTTGCGCTTTAGCATTGCTGAGCTCCTAATTAAATTTTGAATAATACTTTTTCTTGATACCACACAGTGGCTCTATAAGGCCTAACATTACTATAAAAATCATTGGCCAGACAAGTAAAAATGTAAGCATAATGAAAATTACAATAGAAAGCGCCGGCAACTTATGTGCCTTTGCGATCAGCTGAATAGTTTCAAGTCCATCAATCAGCAGAGGGAATGCGCAAATACATGTGACTGTGCGACTAAAAATATTGAGCAAAAAAGACTCTATAAATAATTGATTGGCGATAATCAGCCATAACGAGGCAACAAACGCAATATCCCATACAGGTGGCAAAAAGATATTTTGTTTTTTTGTTGGCTTGCGAATTGCCTTATGGGTTCTTAAAGCAAAGGCATACGCAGTTTGAAAATTTAACCAGATCATTAGAAGCCCAAAGAATGAAAGGACCCCAGGGAGTATTTCAATAATAGAAGAGGACACTAAGGGCATTTTAGCAAGGCTATTAGCTACTTCAATTTTTTTCGTTAAACCTTCAAATATTGAACTATTTGTATATTTCAGATAAGCGAATCCAAGCGTTATGAGTCCCAAAGAATAAAAAGATAATTTATGCACAATATCCATTGAGGAAAATTTGTAATTATTTTTTTCTTTAAAAAAATGCCAATGCAAAATAATAAAAGTCGGTAAAAATAACGAGAACATGAAGACAATAACACCAGCAAAACCTAAGAGTATAAGATAGCCAGTTAAAGGAATTAGACAGGAAAAAAGAAAAGCTCGTATTCCCAGGCAAAGCCCGACATAAAAAATGGGCAGTAGAGCAAAAAAACTTGTTATCGATCCTAAAATAGGATTAAAGAAAACCATAAAAGAAAAGGCAGCACTTAGAGCGCCGCCTTGAATAATAAGTCTTAAATCGTTTTTAGCCATTAACGTAAGGCATTAAAGCCAAAAAGCGAGCACGACGCACAGCAACGGCTAAAATTCGTTGTTTCTTGATAGAAACAGCAGTGATACGACTTGGCATCATTTTCCCGCGTTCTGAAACAAACTTTGATAAAGTTCTTGTGTCTTTGTAGTCAATTTTCATCGCGTTTTGGCCACTAAAAGGGCAGCTTTTACGGCGACGGAAAAATTGCTTACGCACGCTAGGTTTTAGGTTATCATCTTCAATGTAATCTGACATAATTTTTGTCTCCTATACCGCTAATTCTTCTACAGTTTCCTCAGTTGAGGCTTTTTCTTTTGATGCTGGTCGCGCTTCTTCACGAGCAAAATCTTCGCGGAAACCACGGTTTTGCATTAATGCTGAAGGAGCATTATCAAGAGTGTCTACGCGGACACTTAAATAACGAAGAACATCTTCATTAATTTTCATTTGACGTTCAACTTCTTTAATTCCTTCAGGTTTTACAGCGATGTTCATGAGAACATAGTGGCCTTTACGATTTTTCTTGATTTTGTAGGCTAAATTACGAAGACCGCAGAATTCAGTTTTAGTGATTTCTCCACCGAATTCTTTGATAACGCCTGTATAGTGTTTTGCCAGAGTCTCTACCTGATTAGCAGTAATATCCTGACGTGCAATAAAAATTGTTTCATAGAAACGTTGCATATATATTTTCTCCTTATGGATGGGTACTTAAAAACAAGCACCAGCTGCCCAAATTCCTTAGGAAGCAAGGGATTTAACTTGTAAGCTTAATTTATAGTCACAAAACACTTAAAGTGCAAGGAAAAATTCACCGCGCTTATCTTTCATGTTGCTGGCTTTTTAGCAATAACGGTTGGGAACATCCGTTGAGAATCATAAATGATCTCAACGTCAACAAATCCAGCTTCAGCAAGTTGTTTGCGTGTTAATTCTTCCGTTCTAAAATTTTGCCAGCCAATACCAATGATAGTGCCAAGTATAATACGCTGTTTAGTTGCATCTTGACTAACGAGGGCTGGAGGCACAAGAAAGCTAGTTATTAAAGTTCCACCAGGTTTTAAAATTTTGAAGAGCTCTTTGTACAGTTCAGTGACTTTAGCATCCTCTTTCACATAAATATTAAGGCCATTAGAGGTCACCAAATCAAACATATTAGTAAATGCAGAAAGCTTCCAAGCATCAGCTTCTTTGAAACTACATATATCTTTATATCCTCTTTCATTAGCATTTTTGGTGGCTAGCATTAATGATTCAGGATCTAAATCAATGCCCGTAAAGTGTATATTTTGTTTTCCGGTAATGTCCAATTTTAATAAATCATTCATAATGCCACATGGAATTGAGGCAAAATGCGCATTGTCTTTTAAGCGCTTTTGTAATTCTTTTTGGAAAATGCCAAAACGTTCGCGTGTTGCAAGCACAACAGGAGATCGATCGCAAAACCACCTGATCATTGGATTAGTTTCTGTTGGAGCACCACCAATGAAATACTGTATATTTTCGCCATTTAGTCCTTTGCTTATAAATACTGCTTTCCCAACAGGATGGGCGAGTAATTGATCAAGCATTAGATGCATTTCCTTTTTTGAAAATTCGGTGCCTTTATAATCTTCAATTCGTTCTCTGGCTTCTTGTTCAAGCTTTTCTAATGAAGCTGTTATGTCATGAGAGTAATTATTAGATAACTTTTTTGTCGTACTATTCGATAACATCATTATACCTCCTGCTAAACAGATTCCTCCAACTAAACAAATTAGAAATTTTTTCATTTTCATGGTTAACATAATTTCATTCCATTTGGTGCTTTTGGTTCTGTTGTAACTAAGCAAATGGCACCATTTTTATCTTCGAATCCTACTAATAAGAACTGAGAAAGAAAACCGGCAATATTCTTTTCTCCCAAATTCACACACCCAACAATAGATCGTCCTACTAATGATTCTGCTGTGTAATGTACAGTTACTTGCGCCGATGTTTGAAGTATCCCAATTTCAGGACCAAAATCTGCCCATACTTTGAATGCAGGCTTTTTTGCGCGGGGGAATTCTTCTACTTTCATAATGGTGCCACTGCGTAAATTTACTTTTTCAAATTCTTCCCAAGTAATTGTGCTCATAATCAAAGACCTTTCTTTTTTACAACAAAATTTAACCAAGCGTTACTTGGGCTTGGGGCAACACAACTTCTAGCTGCTGTTTGCCAAATCTCTATAACATCAAACAAATCGTTTAAATAAGGGAGAATAGTCATTTCATTCATGTTGTAAAAATCTCTGCCATCTGTATTCATGAATGAATCACATGCTTGTATGAGGCATAAAAAACTCCATTAGGCTTTAAAGCATTATGAATTCTTTTATAAACGTCTTTTGTTTCCTCATAAGGAATATGCAGTAAAGAAGCGCAAGCCCATACACCATCGAATTTCTCTTCAAAATTAAGGTCTTGAAAAAGCATATGTAAAACTGATTTTCCTAACTCTTTTTCTGCGAGGAGAACCATTTCTTGAGATCCATCAAAAGCTGTTATCTCATAACCTTTGCTCAAAAAGTATTTTGAGTCTCGCCCACTTCCACATCCTGCATCAAGAATATGAGCGCCTTTAGGAAGATGCTGTAAGAACTTTTTGTATACATGAGACATATCTGTATTAATAGTTCTATCGTAAAAGTCCAAGGCTTTTGCATTGTAATAGGATAAGGTGCTCATTTAAGAGCTCCAATAGCGTTTTTAATCCTATCACATGCTTTTTCTAATGCTTCGATATTTGTAGCGTACGATATACGGAAATATGGGGATAATCCAAATGCATCGCCGCTAACAGTTGCAAGATCATATTCTTCTAAAAAATAATTGCAGAGGTCATTATCTGTTTTGATAATTTTTCCTGAAGCAGTAATTTTCCCAATAACTTCTTTGCATCCTATGTATAAATAAAAAGCGCCAGCAGGTTTGATGACTTGTAATTCTTTAACCTCTGCCAATTCTTTAATAACAAAATCGCGTCTTTGCGCAAAGCTTTCAAGCCATTCTTTTAAAAAATCGTGAGACCCATTAATGGCTGCAACAGCTGCTGCCTGGGAAATAGACGACGTATTTGAAGTGCTTTGTGACTGCAGATCTACCATCGCCTGAATAATATTCTTGGACCCAGCGCCATACCCAATACGCCACCCAGTCATTGAATAGGCTTTTGATACACCATTCACTAAAAGCGTGCGTTCTTTTAAATCAGGTGCAACGTTTAGGATATTTGAAAAAGAAGCATCATCGTAAATAAGATACTCATAAATATCGTCAGATAAAATATGTACGTGGGGATGTTCTCGCAACACTTCTGCTATAGCAATCAATTCATCTTTTGTGTACACGCACCCTGTAGGATTGGATGGAGAATTTAAAATCAGCCATTTTGTTTTGGATGTGATTTTTTCTTGTAATTGTTCAGGCTGTAATTTGAAGTGATTTTCAATAGGGCAATTGATAAAAACCGGACGCCCTTCAAACAAACTTACAATATCTGGGTATGATACCCAATAAGGCGCGGGAATGATAACTTCATCGCCTGCATCAATGGTAGCCATCAACGCATTAAAAATTACTTGTTTCCCGCCTGTACTTACGACGATCTGGTTGTTTTCGTAAGTAAGCTGATTATCTCGATGAAATTTTTTTATAATTGCTTGCTTTAAAGAGATGGTTCCGCTGACAGCTGTATATTTTGTTTGTCCTTCTTGTATCGCCTGAATGGCTGTGTCTTTAATCCATTGGGGGGTATCATAATCAGGCTCACCTGCGCTTAAACTTACGATATCTTTACCTTGTTCCCTCAAAGCAATGGCTTTTGCAGTCATAGCAAGAGTAGGGGAAGGTTTTATTAAGTTTAAGCGTTGTGCTAAGCTGAACATATTGATGTAATTTAAAAAATATAGCTAATGTAGCTAATTTCTTAGGCTGAATCTACTAAGTGATTTTCTGGTGTATCTTAATGTTTGTCTTTAAGGATTGTGTCGATGGTTAAAAAATTACCGCCAGATGATCAATCACTTTGGGAGAATTTCATTAAAAATATCCGACCTTTAAAGAACGATAAAATAAAGGTGTCCCCAGCTCTTTCCAAGAAAAATTTTGAAAAAAAACCAATACTTCCTAACCCTAAAGTGAGCATCTCTCAAACGGTTGAACAGCTTCATCCCAATAATTTACGCAGTATGTCTATCGAAGGGCAGCTTGATTTGCATGGTTTTACGCAAGCGTCAGCAGAGTCTGCTTTACGCGAATTCTTAAAAAATGCTGCATATAAAAAATGGCGCTGGGTACGTATTATCACAGGCAAAGGATCTCCAAATAATCCAAGTATTTTACGTGAGCAAACTCCTAAATGGCTTCTAAAAATGCCAGAATTTGTGACAGGTTACGCTTTTGCAAAACCAGAAGATGGTGGCACCGGTGCTTTTTATGTGAAAATTCGTCGTAAAAGTAAATCATAATTTATCGCTTAATAGTTATTTAATTTTTTATTTATAAACTGAACTTTCTTTTTCAGTTAATCGTTACATTCTGAGGTCAATAATGAATTGGAAAAATTCAATATTGGGGGGATTTTTTTTTATTAGTTTATATGTGTCAACTTTAGTGTCGGCAGAAATAGATATTGCTCAAGAAATTCCCGAAACCTTAGGTAGTGGAAGAGTGTTTGCTAATTATGATCTTATACAAGAAGTAGCATTACCTGCGCTTTACTTATGTAAAAATGGAGTAAGGTCTCTAAGCGCTATTTTATTTGATTCCATAGAAAGCAAAATGATAGGAAGACAAGAAATACGATGTGTACGAGTGGGTTTTTTAACCTTTTATACCAACTTCTGGTGCACGGGTGTTCGTTTAAGTCTAGAAATTCTGGTGGAAATTATCTATGGCAGGAGAGACTGCCAGCGATTTAAATGTGACTTTCAAGATGAAAATCATAAACAGAGAGTAAGAACATTTATGGAAAAAACACATTTTCTCTTAAAAAATCAGCAAGAGTCCATGGAAAGTAAAATAATTTTGGGACATAAGCTGACAATGCAATGGATTGAAATGGCTATAGAAGGATCGATACTATTTTTAGAAGCTCTGTAAGTAAAAGAATAAAGTTCTGATTAGTCACTGAAATTGCTTTGTGCTATATGTCGTTATTAAGAAAAATTGAGTCTCAATATGCCACTTACTGTTCCTTCTGTATTATGCTGTGCTGCGGTTTTACAGAGATCGGATAACTCCGTTCTTTTAGTTCAACGTCCTCTGCATAAGTCCATGGGGGGAATGTGGGAGTTTCCGGGTGGCAAAGTGGAACCTTTTGAAACACCGCAAGAAACAATGGTGCGAGAATTATTTGAAGAAATTAATATTGAGGTATCTATCGAAAACATAGAGCCATTCACGTTTGTTTCTTATACCTATGATCATTTTCATTTGAATATGTTTGTTTTTAGGTGTTCATCTTGGACCGGTGAGGTTATCTTGAAAGAAAATCAGCCGAATTTTGTGTGGGTTCACCCGAAAGATCTTGATAAGTACTTAGTTCCATTTGCAGACGAACCAATTATTAAAGCACTCAGAGAAAAATAAAATTCATATATTATAAAATTATTAACTTTTATTATTTTATAATAAAAATATCGTGTATTTGAGAATTTTTATGCGATATTTTGCTATTTGTTTTGCATTAGTAGAATATTTTCTGAATGCTGCTGAATCCATTGCAGCTCAAGAAAATATCGAAGATATTGACACTCGTACTCAGATTTCTTGTGTTTCGGTACCTAATTATACAGAAATTTATCAAAAAGAATTAAAGAAAAGTCCTGCTCATACTTTAAACCATTTTTCAATTGCTCATTTGAATCAACTGTTAAGCAGGCATGGGGAGTATGAATTTCCACCCAACGCATATGTTGATATCACAACATTTACACGACGGTATGGAAATCCTTTAGATTTATCATTTAGCCAGGAAACACTTGATGCAACAGTATCTTGGCAAAGTGGTGGGTGTTGTTGGGGTGGAATTAAAACGCATGTTTTTCGGGTTGTATCTTATTCAAAAATTACTCCTCAAGAAGAGCAAGAAAAAAAGAAAACGAAAACCCCTGTGCGTGTTCAAATTCCACAAAAAGGTAATCCTTTGCCAATGCGCAGTATGGTGCCAAGAACAGGTATGTCGCAACAGGACGCGGAGAGAATTTTACGACAAAGTTTTAGTAGATTTACAGAAATTCAACAGACATATTACATTGCCCAGGTTCACTACCCCTATATAATTAATGATTTAATGAATTTTGGTAATGCAAAATTTGATATCGAAATGGATAGGAATAATGCACTTTTCTTAGTTTTGACATGGCATCTCAATGGCCAGCGTCGATATATGCTCTATCCGTGGGTGAGATAAATTTATGCACTAAATACTTTGCTAATTATTCCTAAAGCATAATCAATTTCATCTTTTGTAATAATTAAGGGTGGTGCAAAACGCACTACAGTTTCGTGTGTTTCCTTGGAAAGAATGCCTTTGTCCATCAGTTCCTCACATATCTGGCGTCCGGATTTTTTTGCAGGATCAATATCTACACCAATCCATAATCCTTTTCCTCTTACTGATTTTATTAAAGGTGAAGAAATCTCTTTTAGCTTTTCTAAAAAGTACTGTCCTAGAGCTGCACTATTTTGTAAGTACTGGTCTCTTTCCATAATATCTATGGCTTTGTGAGCAATAGCACAAGCGAGAGGATTACCTCCAAAAGTTGATCCATGGCTGCCCGGATTAAAAACGTTCATTAAATCTTCGCGACCAACTAATGCAGAAACAGGATACAATCCTCCGCCTAAAGCCTTACCAAGTGTAACCGCATCGGGTTTTACATCTTCATGTTCTGAAGCAAGCCAAGTTCCCGTGCGCCCCAGGCCGGACTGAATTTCGTCACATATCAATAAGACGTTTTCCGTTCTGCAAAGTTGCTCTAATTTTTTGAGCCACCCTTTGGGAGGCATGACAATTCCTGCTTCTCCTTGAATGGGTTCAACCAGAACCGCGCAGGTGTTTTTATTGATAAGCTTCTCTACTCCTTCAATATTGCCATAAGGAGCTATATGAAATCCCGGTAAATAAGGGCCAAATTGATGGCGATATCCATCATCTGAAGAAAAACTAATAATACCTACAGTTCGTCCGTGAAAGTTATTTTCAAAAACAATAATTTCCGCTTTATCATTGGGAATTCCTTTTTTCAAATATCCCCATCTTCTCGCCGCTTTGATAGCTGTTTCTATAGCTTCGGCGCCAGAATTCATAATGAGCGCACGATCATAATTTAAAAGACCGCATAGCCTTTCTAATAATAAGGGTAATTTGTCGCTAAAAAATGCTCTAGAGCACATGGAAAGATGTTGTGCTTGTGTGTGCATAACTTCAACGAGTTCAGGATGGCAATGTCCATGTGAAACAGCTGAATATGCCGACATCATATCAAGATATTTTTTACCATCAGTGTCCCATAACCAAACGCCACTGCCTTTATTAAGAACAACTGGTAATGGATGATAGTTTTGTGCACCAAAACGCGCATCTAGTGTTTTTATATGATGTTTCATGACAGCCTCGTAATTTGCTTCAGGCTATCATGAAATCTTGTTTCTTCAAAAATTTTTATTAAAGTGCTGGCCTCAGGCTTTCATGGAAGAATTGAAAAATAGTCATGAGTAGACTTTTTTTATCAATAATTCCTCTCATATCAACAGATTGGGTTCTGTCCTCAAGATATAAAGCTCTTCCTGCTGCGTCTCTTGAAAAGAAATTATAGCTTTTCCTATATGTTTCAACCATTTCATAAAGTCTTTTTAAATTGGAATCTGAGAGCATATCAGATGCTGGTGTTGATGATGCACTTGAAATTGGCATTCCTTGTGTTACCGCATCACACATAAGGTCTACAAGATTTGAAAGATCTTCTTTTACGTCTAAATCATACGCTGCCACAACCAAAGTATTACTCTTATCAATTCTGTATAATCTATTGCCACGAGAATCTACGCGTATTTTATTAAGGTTTCCTCTAAAGGTTAAAAGTCTATCAAAATTTGTCATCAATGCGTCCGAAAATTCAGGTATTCCTGCAACTGGTCCAGTTGCGGTTGCTGCGGTAATACAAGGAGCTATTGCATCGATGAGGCTAGAAATATTTGTGATATCTCGCATGTCAGCAGCTGGTTTATACTCACTTGATCCAACAAGTTCGTATAAATCTTTACCGAGGCAATCTTTTTGAGTTCTACCTAAAGAGATCCTATAATTCTTAGTAAGCATATAAAGAACTTTCCAATGAGGGTCTTCAATAAGGCATGTTAGTTCTGAACTCCTGGATGTAGCTTGAGGTGGAGAATCGGGATTATTCAAATATCCCATGGTGATTGTCGTGGCATTGAGTGGAGATAGAGTAATATCAGCATCAAGCCCTGCTTGCACAGGAGCTCCTGCAGCGTTGTACCGATATAGAGATTGATTGGTAAGATTATCTCGCCAAACATTTCCTTTGCTAGCTCTATAATCTATTAATCCTTCTATAGCTGCTATGTCATTTTGGCTTGGGGTCATTGCGCCCTCAGCCTCATAATATAATGAGGTAATTATTGTTAGCATTATTAAAAAAAATCGCATTTTATTCTCCGGGTTGTTTAATCATTAAATATTAATATTTTTATATTAAATATAAGTAAAATAATAAT
>JAJTEE010000018.1 GCA_021298215.1 Alphaproteobacteria bacterium | reverse complement strand
ACACATGATAAATAATAAAATTAATTTATAATAATTTAATAAGTAAATATACAATTGTTAAATTAATAATTTATTTACAACATTATATTTATGAGTAAAAAGCATTGCTATTCCACCCGGCAGCGCAACCTGAGGTACTGATGGCATCAGCGGAGCGCAAAGCAGGCATTTTTGAACTGCAACTGGAAGTGGCGGGGTTGTAAGAAAAATTTTAGCAAGGAACATTATTTCAATATGTGCAGCTTAGCCATGGCGCTGCCAAGCTAAATCCCTTATTGGGCATGCGTTTCCCCAGACTTCTTTTAATCGTCTTTGCTTCAAGGAGTACGCATGGGACACCGACAAGTTGATCAAATTATCGAGTTCTTTTCGAGAATATGGATACTCCCATTCTTCATCAAGAGAGCATTGTACTTTCCAGCTCAAGATCCATTTCTTTCCTAGAATACTCTGCCCGTCAACGAATTCATGATATGCTCTGAGGTCTTGTGTATACCCAATTTTTCCATATTTAAGCGCACATGCTTTTATTGACATCGCCCATTCATGACCTAAATCAACGCACTCTTCAATCAATAGATGTGCAGCTGCGTGATCTTGCTCATATTCATATCCCCCATGAATAAGCATCTTTGCTTTCCTTTCCAGTGCCCATTCTTTTTTTAAAGAAACGTGCTCTTCAGTAAAGAAGTACATCTCTTGCCGATTTTTCCTACATGCACCGCTCCCTACCTCAACTCCATATGCTTTCTCTTTCAGTGCCCATTCATGACCTAGATCGCTAAAAGTGTCGATGTAATGCCTTTTTTCTGCATCTGTTAGGGGAGGTTCTTCGGCGTGTAGTTTGAAGATAAGGAAGACAGCTAGAACGAAAAGATAAAATTGTTTCATCATGATTTTTTTAAAAATATGTATGGTATAAATAGGATATCACGAATTTATAAATTGAATTAGTAGTGAGGATTTATGGATACCACGACAAAGACCGAGGTACGTCAGAGACGACATGACCCTATGTCTCTCTGAGCTGGACCCCGACTTTCGTCGGGGAGTCTATGGTTTTTTATGAGGAATGAGGAATAATATTACTATTGATCTACATCCTAGTCATTGCTTGTTTATAAACAAAAGATTTATCGCGCTTCCCTACAGCGACAACTTGTACTACTAGGCGATCTTTATAAACTTTGTATACAAGTCTATATCCCGCAGCGCGTAGCTTTATCTTATAACAGTCTTCCATCCCGTGGAGTTTGTCTTTTTCTCTGAGGGGATTTTCTAAGCATTTTATGAGTTTATTTTTAAATTGCTGCTTTATAGTTGGAGATAAATTATCCCATTCCTTTTTTGCGGATTTTAAAAAGGTTAGACTATATGTCATCAAGAGAGACTGCTATTTCTTCTTCATTCATGCGTTGTTTTATGGTTTCTGCCAAGTCGTGATCATCTATGAGTTCAAGAATTTTTTCATAATAGTGTGCTGGCAGGCAGTAAAATACTGGTTGGTTGCGATTGAGGATAGCAACCGGTTCTCCATGGCCACTTTGCATCGTTAGCATTGGATTCTTTTTTAAATCTGAAATGCTTGCTGCATAAAGACTGTGAATTTGATGAGTCATAATGCCTCCTTAACCACACTAATAATAGCATGATTAAAAAACTTTTAAAAGTACTTTTAATGTCTATGAAGTGGGTACCGCAGTCAAGCTACGGTACGTCAGTAAACTTCATTATTTATAAATGCCTATCATTTGATGAAGTCCATAAAGTCCACGTTGGCCGAAATTACTACGTCGAGAAAAATCTGCTCTTCGTTGCGCTAAAATTTGTACTTGTGTAAACGTTTTCTGTCTTTTTAAATCATCAGATTCTATTATTTTTGAATCAACATAAGGACGGGTTATATAATGAAACCACCACGATAATTCCCCCGTTTCAGCGCTTACAGATAATGACCCTGCAATTTGGTAAGCGTATTCATCTAGTTCGTTAGAGATTTCTTGACTTATTTTCAGCAAATGCAGATTTTCAGGCACTACCGAAAGTCTTAAAAGTTGAGGTGCAACTCCTGCTTTTGTGAAAACATCCATCAGTATGCTGATATGTTCTTCGGCTGTTTTTTGGTACCCGTTCGTAAATTTGTATTCAAATTCCCGTTCATTAAGAGCACTATCATTTACCACGACGCGTACACTGATTGGGTCTGCTCCTGATCTGTAGGTTTCGAGTGTTTCTTTAATACCGCTTAAATCAAAAAAGTAATCCACGTGATATAATCCCGTTCTTTTTGTCACTTCATTGCGAATGATAATTGCTTGACAAACAGAAATGCCAGCAGCAAGAAGAATCGTTTTTACTCCTTCCGTTGGTGTAAGAATTTTTGCTTCTGCTTGGTACGCTTCTACGCCATTTGTTATGGGATCTAAGCAAAAAGGAATAACCTGACCATCAGATGATCGCACGATAGGAACAGAATTAAGTTGTGTAGCCATTTCTTCTGGAGACAGCTGAAAAGAAGCGGCAAAAATAGTGGAAAAACAAGAAAGAAGACAGAGAATTTTTAAAATTTTCATATGTATCCGCCGAAAAATAATATTTGTGGAGTATACAGTACAGAACTCCAGTGTCAATATGTCGTGCTAGCGCAATACTACATTACCTACGAATCGAAACTTGGGATCCAGATGCGCATGAAAGATCTAAAGCCAGATCTTAGGCACGTGACAATGCTACGAACACATTCTTTGGCAAATCCAAACACTTTGTAATAGAAGAACAATTTGATTTTGTGATCCGCGTCTATTTCTAGTTTTGTCGGGGTAAAATCAATACCCATTTCGTTGACGATTTTTAAGTGCGCTGCATTTACGTAACGTTGTTGCACCATGTTCAAGTAATCAACTGGCTGATTTTCAAAAATCGTCAGAAAGCTACCATATAATCCTTGGCTTCTAAGGTTGCCAGCAACTTCGAAATCCCAAATATTCTCACCTGATTTTAGCGTATGCGCCATATCTTTTGTGCGCCAAATGCATGCAAAAAGGGATGTTCTCCAAAGTTCATAACGATCTTTTTCAGCAACGCCTGGAAAAACTTCGGCCTTTTTACGGATAGCGATATCGGTACCGTTATAGGCAATTTGGCAATATGCCACATCGTGAGACTTCATAAAATTAAATACGTCGTGCAATCTTTTGGTATCAATGCGTGTAAAAAAATAGTCTTCTAAAAGAATGAGCACGTATTTTGTTTTTACTTGCGCAAGTACTGTTAGGGCGTTATCTGACCAGCTTTTTTCGTTTTCAATGTTAACCGTAGTGATGCGAGGATCATTATATTTTTGGCTGTTCGCGACAAGGTAAATGGGAACGTGCGCATTTTTGGTTTTAAGTGAAGGCCAGCTTTTGAAAAGCATTTCAAAAAACGGTTTCCATAATTCTTGGTACTTATCGCATGAAAAAACAACGATGCTAAGATCGCTGAAAATTTGTGTATCGTTATTCTGAGAGGATGACTGATGAGAAGAATTTTGTGCAAAACATGCTTGAATACACAAAAAGAAAAAAACAACGGCGGTTTTCAAAAAAAACTCTATTAATTGACAACAGAGTTATTGGTAGCATTTTTTTTTAAGAGGAACAATAAGCAGATAACTCCCGTAAACTTTCGCTACTTTCATTCATTTAGAAGTATGGAGAAAAGAAAATTAAGACTACTTATCGTCTTAAACATTCATCTAAATGCCTTGCAAATTCACATTTCTCTGCACTTGGTAATGCGCTAGACATAATGACAGTACTTATAGCCATATGCGCCTTATAATTTTTATTTTCGCTCATGTATTTTGACAAAAAATCTTTCAGAAGAGATTTAGCAAAACTTTCCTTAGCATCTCTATCAAGAGTGCAGTCTTTATCTCCTCGAGAAATAGGTATCACGTAAGCATCTCTAACATACTTATGAGGAAGTGTTTGCAAGAATTCACAAACTGCGAGAGCATAAGCAAATTGCTCATCACACTTACATGAATACCTACTAAACGTATAAGCAATACCTAAATATAAATCCATTAAGCAATATTGTAATTGAGCAGCCTGTTTCTCGACTCCCTGACATTTAGGCCACTGAGAGAGTACTTCTTTTGCCGTCGAAATAAGGCTTGTATAATTAGCAATAACTTCACCGATGTTTTTTTCTGTAATTTCCACGTTTGCTAATTTTTGAAATTGAAGGGTAGCTCTTATTAAAAAACTTGCGCGTTGACAGAATTCGCTAACTTTAAATAGATGTAATGATCTTGAGGATACATACCCGGTAGGAATGTGTTGAGTATTCTCAATTTTTGAAAGATTATACTTGGCTAGCTCCGGTGGTTTTGCATAAAAGCGTAAAACTGTAACAACTGAAGATTCATCACTTCTATCATTCTCTTCAGCGCCGTGAAGCACAAAAAATAACCAAAATGATATCAAAAATTTAATATTGAGGAAAAATTGCATGGATTACAGAATTGAAAAATTATAATCACGAAATATTATCGCATTTTATAATATATTTGCAATATTTTTGGTAGGGTGACAATGGGAGAGAAGGTGAATAGGCCTGATGAAATGACGGGAGTATAGGTCACCCCTTTAAAAATGCCTCAACGACCTCTAGCCATTCTTGAGGTTTTTCGATGAATGGAGCATGTCCACATTGCTTTAGGACAACAAGCTTAGAACCTTTAATCGCCTTGGAAATTTCTTTAGCAGTATGCATTGGCACGACATCTTGCTCACCTTGAATAATGAGGGTTGGAATTTTGAGCTTTTTCAAGCTGCTGGTAAGATCAATGTACTTGGTGAAAATTTCTTCCTCTAATATTTCAGATACGACAACGCCTGTAGCCGTTCCTTGCGGTTCGAGTTGCATATTAATTTTGGCTAGATCCTGCGGATTATAGATGTAATGTTTGAAGTAAAGCCTGTAATATCTAGAAACTGTATCTGGATCACCTGCCTCAAATTCATCTGAATCTAAGGTTTTTTCTATTTCTTCGGCACTTGGTTTGACGCGTTCTTCAACGGCTTCAACTAAATCATGGATACCCGAACTCGTAATAGGTAGTGAATTCATCACGACTAATTTATTGAGATTCGTTGAGTATTTGATGGCGTATTTCATAGCAAGAAAACCGCCCCACGAGTGCCCTACAAGGGTGATTTTTGCAAAGCCTAGAGCTTTTCGAAGCGATTCAAGATCTTCGACAAACTGATCGGTGGTAATGTGCTGTTCGTCTATGTGGGGAAAGGTTGAACGACCAGAACCACGTTGATCATAGAAAACAACTTGGTGTTTTTTCGCAAGCGTTGCCATGTGAGGAAGTAAGTAGCCTTGATCAAGTCCAGGACCACCGTGGAGAATGATGAGAGGATCACCTTTACCAACAATTTGATAGAAGAGTTTGCCATCTTGCATAGCAACATAACCCTGTTTTACAGGAGCCTCAGGAAGTTTGTAGGTGGATGTGGCACAGCCTACAAGAAAAAGCAGAATTGCGACAAAAAAAGAATGCATGATTTTCTATATTTCTAGCGCTACAGCAGTCGCTTCGCCGCCGCCAATACAGGCTGCTGCAATGCTGCGCCTGAGGTTTTTTTGGCGCATCACGTTTAAAAGAGTAACGATAATACGCGCACCACTCGCACCGATAGGATGGCCAAGAGCGCAAGCGCCGCCAAACATGTTAATTTTTGTGCGGGGAATATTGAGCGATTTCATCACCGCCATAGGCACCACCGCAAAGGCTTCATTAATTTCAAAAGCATCAATCGAATCGAGTGACCAATTGAGGGAGTCGCACAGCTTTTTAATAGCGCCAATAGGGGCTGTGGTAAAAGTTTCAGGTGTTTGGGAGAAGGATGTATAGCCCATAATTTTAGCTAATGCACCCTCGGTTTGGGATGAGAGAACCAGCGCTGCCGCGCCGTCGGCTAAGGATGAGCTGGTAGCCGCAGTAACCGTTCCATCTGAACCAAAAGCTGGTTTTAGTACAGCGAATTTTTCTGGTTTGACGCGGCTGATTTGCTCATCCTTATCGATAAGAGTTTCTCCCTTTTTATCGGCAAAAGTGATCGAAGAAATTTCAGCATTAAATGCTCCGCTTTGTTGAGCAGCTAGCGCGTTTTCGTAGGTTTGGTGAGCGAAGTCTTCTTGAGAAGATCTGCTAAATGCGTATTCTTTTGCGGTGTTATCGGCAAAGACGCCCATGGCACAGCGGCCTCCTTGGGCATTTTTGTGGTAGGCATCTTCAAGGCCATCATGCAGCATGAGGTCGAGTATATTTCCATGACCAAAGCGATAGCCGGAGCGGGCTTTTTCCAACGCATAGGGCGCATTCGTCATGCTTTCCATACCACCTGCAACGGCTGTTTGGATATGACCTAGACGAAGGCTATCGCAAGCAAACATGACCGCGCGCATACCAGAGCCACACACTTTGTTGATGGTAGTGGTGGGCACGTGTTCGCCAAGACCTGCCTTAATAGATGCTTGGCGTGCGGGCGCTTGACCAAGACCTGCTTGGAGAACACAGCCCATGAAGACTTCATCAACCGTTTTAAGATTGGCTGATGCAAGTGCTGCGCGAATGGCAAAACTGCCAAGGTCTGTTGCTGAATATGAACTTAACTGGCCTTGAAAAGAGCCAATGGCTGTACGCGTTGCGGCGTGAATACCAATCATGTTGTTACTTTTTGTTTTAAGTGGTTATAGAGTATTTCGTAAAAAGCGATTTTGGGCAAGAGCTGCGAAAAGTCTATTTAAACAATATGTCTTGTTTCATTGAGGAATACGTATTCTGATTTACACCACTTTCTTTTTCAAGATTCTTTGCTTTTGTCATTAGCCAAACGCAAAGCGCACTGCTGCCGATGATGATAAGAGATAACGGATATATCGTAACGGCCTCAAACATTTCAATGATGAAAATACATATAGCACCAGCTAAGAGTTCGCTTGCACCAATGAGAGCTGAGGCACTGCCAGTGTGCTCAGTTTCTTGATCAATCGCTAGTGTGCCTGCGTTGCCAAACAAAAGTGCGAAACCAATACCTGCTGGGAAACGTAAAGCAACTATAATCCAAGGCGATATAAAATTAAGATATTGTGCTGCGCTCATCGCAAAAGCTGAGAAGAAAAATAGCATGATACCTATCCATACCAATTTTTTTAAACAAACGCGGTGAACTACATACTGATTGATGAATGTACCTAAGATATATGCAAGCATGAGAATGCCTAAATAGATACCAAACGAATCAGCAGCAATACCGTAGTGATCTTGGAAAAGGGCGGGAAAAAAAGCAAGCTCTGACCAGAACCATCCAAGACTTAGAATTTGCACACCTGCATAACATAAAAATATAGGACGTGATAACAAGTATTGATATTTTTGGGCAAAATCAATCGAGTATTTTTTGTGACGCTGCTGAGGAGGTAACGTTTCTTTGCCAAAAAACAGAATCGCTATAAACAGAACCAGCGCAATAATGCTTAAAGTATAAAAAATCCAAGCCCAGCCATAGATAGTGCCAATAATACCGCCAATAATAGGTGCAAAGGCTGGTGATAAGGCGATCACGCTTTGCATGCGTGAATACATTTGAGCACCTTTAGCGCCACCTTCGTACAGATCTCGCACGACAGCAACGCCAACGGAAAACGCCACACCTCCGCCAAGCCCTTGGAAAAAGCGGGCAACAAGAAGCTCATAGACATTCGTTGAAAAACCGCAGGCAAAGCTAGAGACGATAAAAAGGGATAAGCCACCAATAATTACGGGCTTTCGCCCTATGCTATCAGAAAGGCTTCCATAAAAAAGACCCGATAAAGCAAGGCTAATGAGATTAATACTAATGGTAGCCCCAACCCAAGATTCACTAACTTGGAAAACACGACCAATTTCAGGAAGAACAGGCACGTACAAATCAGAGGCCATATCAACAAGACCGACAAGCACGCTCATGAGACAAAACATCAAAGACGTATGAACAGGCGTGAGAAGGACCTTAACTGTTTTTTTCAAGATGGCCTAAAACAATATTGTTTAGATAGGTATACTGAGTTTTAGGCCAATACGCAATAATGTATGTAAACCATACGTCGGGGATGTTTAGAAATATCTTGATGGACGATGTGTTTTAGAACCTTTTTTATGTCGTCCTTTTCCTTTCCCTATATTTCTTTGTCGATTCGCGCTCGTTACTGTAGTTGGTTCCAAATCAAAGTAGCTACTTCTTTCTAGTGCTTGTTGTGCAAGACGTTCTTGTTCAGCTATTCTCTGGGCATAGAAATACCCACTAATATTGCGCTTCACTACATATAATCCATGCACCACATCGTGCATCATTTGAAATTCTTTCATTCCTCGCTCGTCTTCTCTTGTTGGTTCTCTATACTGGAAACCACATTTTGAAAGAAGCGATCCAAATCTAATTTCTATTTCGAAATTTAGCAAACTCGTCTTATGGCTTAACTTAATATTTTTTGGGGTATTATCAAAATTAATAAGCCTTAGGATTTCTTGATCATTTATCTCCACAGCTTGGCCAACTAAACGAGTAAGAACCTGCCGATATGAAATACGGCATCCTTGTTTATCCAATAGATATTCACAACACTCATCCAAGTTTTTAGCACTTGCATACAATATTGACCCTATACTTAACACAACTACCATTCGCAGGAAGCCACATTTCTTCATCTTTAAAATCCCTTTCGTGCTAGTTTCTCTATTAAGCTTACAAGGCTATTGCTACGCTGCATATGTAAAAATATCATTTTAGTTATGCTTTTTTAACAATTACAATTCTTCAAGATTTTGATCTATCGTATTAGTAGGTAATTATATTTGATGTGATGAATGCTCGTACTGCCGTTTAAAGATATTTTATTAGCTATCGGAGTCGCGGTATGTTGGGCCTTTAATTTGGTGGTTATTAAGTGGACCATTCAGGGAATTTCCCCCTTAACATTTGGTTGTTTGCGTTTTGTTTTTGTGGCATTTCCCTTGGTATTTTTCTTGCCTCGGCCCAAAATCCCTTTGGGGAAACTTATTGCTATTGGGCTTTTACTTGGAGTTGCAAAATTTGCCCTGATGTTTAAAGGGCTTGAACTTGGGATTAGCATTGGAATGTGCGCCCTAACGTTGCAAACTCAAGTGATTTTTACCGCCATTTTTTCGTATTTTATGTTTGGATATCATCTATCAAAACGAGAAATTGCAGGCATATTTTTAGCACTTTGCGGTATTGCGATGCTTGCGGCACAAACACAAAGTACTTCATCTTTAATGGGTTTTGTGCTTGTGCTCTGCAGTGCTTTATCGTGGGGATTATCCAATAACATTTCGCGCACCTTAAAAGATGTGAATATTTTGCAACTTACTGTATGGATGAGTTTGGTTCCACCCCTTCCCTATTTTCTGCTCTCACAAATATGGGAAGGCCCCACTGTTTTCTTTGATTCGTTGCAAATTTTTGGGTGGAATGAAGTTTTAGCGACGGCTTATATTGTGATTGTGGCAACGTTGTTTGGATTAACAGGATGGACATGGTTGATGCGCCAACATAACCCTGCAAGGGTTTCGATTTATGGGTTGCTTATTCCTGTGTTTTCATTGTTCTTCGGCTGGTTATGTTTTGATGAGACCTTAAGTTCTGTCTCCATGATTGCCTGCAGCACCATTTTTGTGGGCCTTGTAATTAATCAATGGCCACGAAGTGCAAAAGGCAGCACGGCCGAATTCGCGATACAAAACGCAGCATAGAAGAAGCTGCAACGTTAAACTTTTCCTAATATTGACGTGATATTTTCGTGCCATGTGCTGTAATTTATGGTATAAGTGGCCTTAAGATTATTTAGGGAGATCAGCATAATGAAATATATGTATTCTTTGTTGTTAGGGTTAGTGCCAGCAGTGTGGGCGATGGAAGAGACCGAGGTTGCAGCAACAGGTGAAGCAAGGCAACCACTAGGCGAACGTCAAATTGATGTAAATCGATTTGCTGGAAGGAAAGTGGTATATGAGTCGTGTTTAAACATCGATGCAAAAGATGGATATTCGTTGGAAGAAACACTAAAAATACGACGTAATTGCTTGAAAGGCTTTGTAGAAGAGCATATCAAGGACATCAAATCATTAGGAAGATTAGGGTTATTTGTAGGGCAAATTACTTCTTATAATGAAGAAGCCATGACTATACTTCGTAGAATTTTTAGTAATGATGGGGATAAAGAAAATTTGCCAGGATCCATATCTAGCGACTTCCTTCGCCATTCAACAGACTTTTTCAAAGACTTAGATGACTTAAGGACATTAATTAAAGATAAAGATACTCAACCAACAGAAATAAAAAATATTTTAGAAGAAATGCATAAGCACTTTCATTTTGTAAATTGGATGGCAACGTATTATTGGAATCATCATGATGAATATAGAAGACTTCATCCCGTAAGCTAATGTTATGTTACGCTTTTTTTTAGCTGCACTAATTCTTTGTCATTCCTTGTGGAGCGTAAATACTGAGGAATTTTTGATTCTGCCAATGGGACAAGGCGGTGGTCAACTTGCGATTTATAAGAGAGAAACTAAGAATATAGGAGTTCTATATGATTTAGGCAGTAAATCATTACAAACGCACCCAAAATTTGGCTTAAGAGGCGAATGGCAAAAGCCCTTTCTAGCTTCAAAAAAAGTATCTGTAATTGCTACCAACGATGAAGAAGATGAAATACCTTTTAGTCTGCAAACAACACCAAGCCGAACTAGAGCAACACAGGAAATCCAAACGCCTATCACTACTGAAAAAAAGCTATATGACGATCAACGAGAAACAACAAAAAATGCATTAGAAGAATTTATCCATAGCCAACTAACATCTCTAGATCATCTTTTTATTTTTTTATCGCACGCAGATGAAGATCATATCAATTTTCTAAATTGCGAAAATATTCCAGAACTTGTGCCTATTACGGTGATTCTTGCCGGCGATTGGTTTGGTGATATTGGTGCAGCTGAAGGAAAAACAAATTTTACAAAACCAGCAAAAGAAGTTCTGATATTTTTGAGTGCGCGAATAAAAGATAGAATAAAAACTAAGGCATCTACTCACTTTTATTTTCCCTTCTACTCACCAGATCTTAATTTCCAAATTTTTGAGATGCTACAGCCACAAAACTTATTAGAAAGGATAAAAGGCTTAAATATATCGGACGCTATTGCAGAATTTAACAATATTGCCCAACCTATTATTAATCAATGTTTAAAAATGAATCCAGCAGCACCTACTCCTGCATTTTTGCATGGACCATTTCTACAGATTTTTGGGCCTTTATTACAAATTGATCCAGAATTTCATGATATTTTACATAACGTCTATATTTGGAGTCTTAATCAACCAGCTGATGATACTAATAACCACAGCATGGTGGTTTCTTGTACGTTATCGAACCTTAATATGTCAGTTATTTTAACAGGTGACGCGGAGAATAGTGTCTTTCATCGCATAGCAGCAGAGAATACAAGCTTTGATTTTCGTAGCAAGCTTGGTCTTTTAAATCCTTTACACACTGTCTTGTTAATGCTGCCTCACCATGGATCTTTGAAAAATAGATCTGGCAGTATGTTACGTTTCTTCACCCCAAATGTTTTTGGAATTTCTGCTGGCGATGGAAGACAACATGGACACCCTTCAGCAGAACTTATTCAAGAGATTCACAACATTTACTCAAGAAGCTTTTCTCATCTTTCTGAAACTTTTTACCGCCAATATGAATATAAAGGCAAATTTCATTTTATTTCCTTAAATAATGAAGGTAGACACACGATTGATAAAGTAGAACCTGGAAGATTTTTGTGCCCCAATATTTATGGTTGCATAAAATGGGATCAAGAAGGCATTCGCACAAATTTTAATAACTCAATTAAGCTTGATGACGGAGAAAAATACTCAGTACTATACGCCACTCATGCTCTTGAAACAGATAGAGATATAGGAGCTAGCGAAGCTGGTATGCAAATCAGCACTATTTCTCCAGACGATGACAGCATAACAACACTAACATTAATGAAGCTTCCTGAAGAATTCCCGTATCAGTATCTTGCCGAAAATCCTACTACTGAAGAACTCTTTGTCGGCGTCAGCGTTGTTGATCCCGGAGAAAAGAAAACAACGAAACCAAGCAGAGTTTATTTTTATAAATTACTTGCAGCTGAATAGCCCCCTTTCCTCTAAAATTTTTCAAAAATTTTCTTTATCGCTTTCGTTGATTAATGTATCCTGACAACTGCGTTGTTTTATGATACGAGCCATGGCTGAAAAATTTCCCTATAAACTTTGGAAACTGTTCGTTCCAATTTGTATAGGTATTGCCATTTATTTACTTCCTAAGCCTGAGATGATTGATCCTAAAGGATGGAAATTACTGGGAATTTTTGTTGCAACCATCATTGGTATTGTCTTAAAACCATTGCCAATGGCTGCTATTTCGTTAATTGGTATGCTGGCCTGCGTTGTAACCAACACTCTCAAATTAACAGAAGAAGCGCTTTTGGGTTTTGGATCACCTATCGTCTGGTTAGTCGTTTTCATTTTCTTTATTGCGCGCGGCTTTATCAAAACAAAATTAGGGCATCGGATTGCGTATAATTTTGTGGCGCTTTTAGGTAAACGCACTCTTGGTCTTGGCTATGGAATTATTTTAACCGAGCTGGTAATGGGACCCGCTATTCCCAGCAATTCAGCACGTGCTGGAGGCATTATTTATCCTATTGTGAAATCAATTGCAGAAACGCTAGGAAGCCGGCCAGAAGACGGTACGGCACGAAAGCTTGGAAGCTTTTTAACACTCGTAGCTTTTCAGGGAAATTTGATTGTAAGTTCGATGTTTTTAACCGCCATGGCCGCCAATCCAATGGCGCAAGCGATTGCTGCGAAGCAAGGAGTGTATTTCTCGTGGGGAGACTGGTTTATTGCAGCTCTTGTGCCTGGGATTTGCAGTATTATCGCAGTGCCTTTGGTACTTTATTTAGTTTATCCGCCTAAGCTTAAAAAATTACCCCAAGCGGTTAGCATTGCGCAAAAGAACCTTCGTGATATGGGATCAATGTCGTTGCAAGAGTGGACGATGACCGCAGTGTTTTTGATTATGATTGCAGTCTGGGTGATTGGAGAAAATTATGGCATTCCCACCACGAGTGCTGGCTTATTCGGGGTATGCGTATTATTGCTAACAGGGATTTTAAGTTGGAAAGATATTTTAGCGGAGCACGAAGCCTGGAGTACGGTTATTTGGCTCTCTATTCTTATCATGATGTCAGGATTTTTAGAGAAGTTTGGGCTTACCGCCTGGTTCAGTCAGGCTATTGGAGATATTTTTAAAGGATACCATTCCCTTATAGGCTTGTATGGATTAGCGATTGTGTATTTTTATAGTCATTACTTTTTCGCAAGTAATACAGCACATATTGGCGCCATGTATGGAGCGTTTTTAGCTGTTGCCTTAATGACAGGAGCTCCGCCAGTTATTTCTGCGTTACTACTTGGTTTTTTTAGCTCTTTATTTTCAAGCATGACACATTATTCAACAGGGTCTGCCCCTATTTATTTTGGCATGGGATACGTACAAGTGAGCGAATGGTGGATGTATGGTCTGGTTGTAAGCATTGTCAACATCGCCATATGGCTAGGTATTGGGTATTTGTGGTGGAGCTTTTTAGGGCTGATGTAGCCTTTATTATTATATAACTCCACCTTAAATTTTACGCAACCACGTTAACAGGTTGCGTCACCCGTGCTCCATTACCAAACTTTAATGTAACACCTGAATGTATAGTTGCGTTTGATAATGCATCGTTGGGAACTTGCACCCCTTGCGGCACAAAAAGAGTTGATCCAGTTTTAAAATTTGATGTTCCTGGAACCGCCCCATGAGTAACCGATGAGCCAACATCACCTAGCTGCAATACTGCTCCATTCTCAACTGAAATTGCTGCATTTGGTAATTTTCCATTGGTACCACTAACTTCTAGTGTCCCTTCTAAAACAGCTATTGGCGTTGTGGAAGAGCTTAAATCCGAGGTTGCTTCTATTGAACCTGGCCCTACCTTTGACATTACACCTGAACCAGCCGGAGGAACACTAAGATTTGCCACGACTTCCGCATTAACTTGCACACTTCCTGCAGTAGCAAAATTGTAGGCGCCTGTATTTGTACTAGCTGTCACTTGAACAACAGCTGATCCTCCAGGAGTCGCATTAAAAGTAACGGGAGCACTGCTGCTTACCTGCAAGGTACCATTAGCAACTTCCACGCTTGTTACTGAATTGGATGGAGGAAGAACTGCTGTACCACCACCTATAATCACCGGCTGAGTAGCTGTATCTGATATTGTTTGGGTCGATCCAGGTGGCACACTGTAAGTGTTATTTGAGAAAAGCATACGAATACGGTTATTGCCAGTATCTGAAATATAAATATCTCTTGAGTTATCAGCAAAAACAAGTCGAGGAGCATTTAATTTAGCAGATGTAGCTGGTCCGCCATCTCCTGAAAATCCGGCTATTCCTGTTCCAGCAATAGTTGTTATATTGCCACCCAAAGAAAATACTCTAATAGAGTTTGTTAGATAGCCAGCTATGTACACTTTACCCGCACTATCCGTACAGACACCCCATAATGAACCCAAAGAAGCTGCCGTAGCTAATCCTCCTTCGCCTGAATAACTAGATCCCCCATTACCTGCGACTGTATAGATATTTCCCTGTGTATAAGTAGTATTGCTTGCAGCATTCCAAATCATTCGAACTCTAATATTTCCAGTATCTGCTATGTAGATATTTCCAGTATTATCAATGCAGATTCCCCATGGACTATTTAATTTAGCGGAAGCAGAAGGCCCACCATCTCCTGAATATCCAACCGTTCCAGTTCCCGCAACTGTTGTGATAATTCCTGTGTTGATATCAACTTTTCTGATACGAGCATTGTTAAGATCAGCAAAATAAATATCACCTGAACTATTAGGCCAGATACCATACGGTGTATTAATCATAGCTGATGTTGCTGATCCTCCATCCCCTGAATAGCCAGCTGTTCCTGTCCCCGCAATGGTTGTTATAATGCCTGTATTTATATTAATCTTTCTAATACGATGGCCATTACTTTCTGCAACATAGACAACACTCCCTGAAGAATCTAAACATACGCCATATGGCGCATTAATCATGGCAGCCGTAGCTAAACCTCCATCTCCTGAATAACCAGCACTACCTGTTCCCGCAATGGTTGTTATAATGCCTGTCATAGCATCAATTCTTCTAATGCGATTATTACTGGTATCCGCAAAATATGTGTTACCTGCAGAATCGCGGAAAATTCCTCTAGGATTATTTAATAGTGCTACACCAGCAGGGTTACCATCACCTGTGTATGTAGTGGTTCCATTTCCAGCAATGGTAGAAATATTGCCTCCTACTTGGAACCTACGTATGCGATTGGTGTTTGTCCACTCAGCGACATACACGTTTTGGGAATTATCAACATAAATTCCAAATGGTCTTAACTGAGCAGCTGTTGCTGGAATGCCATCACCATTGTATGCGGCAGTGCCATTACCAGCAATCGTGGAAATAGCACCTCCTAAGGTAAACATGCGTATATTGTTACCAAAAAGATCAGCAACATAAATTCTACCTATGCCATCCACAAAGACATCCTGCGGCAGATTCATCGTGGCTGATATTGCTGCTCCTCCGTCCCCTGAATAACCAGTAGCGCCATTACCAGCAATGGTGAGAATAGCACCTCCTAAGGTAAACATGCGTATGCGGTGATTTTGACAATCAGCTACATAAATTCTGTTTGAGTTATCTACAAAAACGCCTCCAGGACTGTTTACCGCAGCAGAGGTTGCAAGGATACCATCACCGTTATATGTTGCTGAACCTATTCCCGCAACGGTGTATATATTGCCTTGAGTATACGTACCATTACTCGCCGCGTTCCAAACCATACGAATACGATGATTGTTTTGGTCAGCGATATATATGTTCCCTGTATTATCTACGCAAAAATTAGTTGGGGCATTTAGCGCAGCATTTGTAGCAAGACCTCCATCGCCAATGTAGGTTGTAGAGCCTGTTCCAACAATCGTTGAAATAGTTCCTCCTACTTGAAATTTACGAATGCGATTATTTGTCCAATCCGCTATGTACACATTTTGGGAACTATCTACATACACGTTAAATGGACGTATCTGAGCAGACGTTGCAGCTATTCCATCGCCATTGTAGCCTTGCGTTCCTGTTCCCGCAATTGTGGAGATATTTCCACCCACCGTAAATTTTCGAATACGTGCACCACCGAGTTCGGCGATGTAAACATTATTAGATGAGTCTACAAACACATTCTGTGGAGAAGAAACTAGCGATGAAGTCGCTACTCCATTATTCACCGAATTTCCTCCACCTGCAACGGTGGAAATATTTCCACCTAGGGTAAACATTCTAATTCTGTTGTTACCTTGATCGGCTACGAAAATTCTACCTAAGCTATCTACACAAACACCTGTAGGGCTAGAGCTTGTAGTATTACCGAAGGTAGCAGCTGTAGCAGCTCCGCCATCACCTGAAAATCCTGCAACACCTGTTCCGGCAATGGTGTAGATATTGCCTGCTGTGTATGTAACACCATTAGCTATTGTCGTAATATTAGGCACTAAGCGAATGCGACGATTGTTTTGATCGGCAATATAAACATTGCGCAAGGCATCAACGAAGAATGCTGTAGGGCCATTTAACAACGCAGCTGTAGCAGCTCCCCCATCACCAGAAAATCCTGAAGATCCTGCAGTTCCTGCTATTGTAGAAATAGTCCCTCCCAGGATAAATCTGCGAATACAATGATTACCATAATCTGCGATGTAAATATTTCCTAAGCTATCAACTTGAACGCCTCTAGGTGAGCTTAATGGTGCAGATGTAGCAGCAATGCCATTTGCTGCATTACCCGCAGCGCCTGTTCCAGCAATGGTGTACATATTTCCCTGAGTATATGTAGTATTACTTGTTGCCATCCAAACCATACGAATACGGTGATTGCTTGTATCGGCTATATAAATATTATTTAAGGCATCTAGAACAACTTGGCCTGGTGAATTCACAACAGCAGCAGTTGGGAGCAAAGTATCCCCCACTACATTAATACCACCTGCAACAGTGGAAATAATACCACCTAAAGTAAACTTTCGAATGCGGTTATTGTTATAATCTGCGACAAAAATATTTCCTGCATTATCAACTTTCACACTTCTAGGAGCATTTAGTAAAGCAGAGGTAGCAGCTCCCCCATCACCAGAAAATCCTGAACTTCCTGTTCCAGCGATTGTGTAAATACTTCCTTGCGTATAAGTACCATTGCTTGCAGGCCCCCAAATCATGCGAATACGATGATTATTTGTATCAGCTATATACGTTGTGTTGTTGCTATCGACAAAAACCCCTGCTGGCGATGATACCACGGCAGAGGTTGGGAAACCACCATCTCCTGGGTACATACCTCCACCGGCAATTGTTGATACGTCATAACTAGCGGTCAAATATTGATAGGAAAAAACAATAAAACTTAAAAATATTATCAAACATAATTTATAATTTTTATACATGATATTTATAATTATATTAATTAATAATAT
>JAJTEE010000017.1 GCA_021298215.1 Alphaproteobacteria bacterium | reverse complement strand
GGTTCTCACAAAGCTCTTGACTCTATCTAATAAAAAATAAGAGACCTTTACTCAGTGAAACCTATACTTCGTCCCACTGACCCTCTTACCTTCCACATCTTCTTCACTTGTCAAAGTTCTTATACAACAAAACAAAAAATTCTGCCTTCGCTGCGTCCACATAAACTAATCGTTTAGCTTCCTCTTGTCAACGCATTTAATTAAAAATCTGTAAATAAATACCAACATTAAGCATAAAGATCGAAAAATATTTTTAATAAAAATAAAAATATAAAAATACCAAAGTAAAGTTTATTCGAATAAACTTTAGAAACCATATTGAGTGCTTTTTGTATTCTAAAATTTTCCCCAGCAAATCTCCCTACTGACACAACATCAAAATACCATTAAAGTTAGAAAAATTTAAGATATGGATATTATTTATGCAGCAAACCCTTGGCTTTACAACTCTTGGAAATGGATCTGAACCCGTTTTTGTGCTCCACGACTGGTTCTGTGACCAAACTTCTTATGACCTTTTACGTCCTTATTTGAACACAGGCTTTTATAAATTTGTGTTTATTGATTTGCGCGGTTACGGGCTATCAAAAAGTATTTATGGTAACTGCACCATCGAAGAATCCTCTCGCGATGTGTTGGCCATTGCAGACAAGCTCAATATTGATAAATTTCATCTTGTTGGGCACTCCATGAGTGGACAAATTGTGCAGTACATACCTACAGAAGCCCCTCATCGCATTAAAAGTATTGCAGCCATTTGTCCAGTTCCTGCTTGCGGAAGCCCTGTTCCTGATGATGTCATGGAGCAGCTAGAAAATATTGCGAAAGGTGACATTATTAACGGTAAAGCCATACTTCATATGATGACACAAAATCGTTATCACAATTGGTTTGTTGAGCGTAAGGTACTACAATGGTTTAATTGTTCTAGTCCCGAAGCGCGCGTAGCATACTTACATACTTTTTGCGAAACAGATGTATCTAACTTAGTAAATGGTTGCGATATCCCAACCCTTGTTATCTGTGGAGATTACGATTCACCCTTCTATGGCACTGAGCGAATGCAAGAAACAATTTTAAAGGATTTTAAAAATGCACAACTGGTATGCTTGCCTTCAGGACATTATCCTATGGAAGAAACACCGATTATTTTGGCTGCAACGCTAGAGCGTTTTTGGGAAAGTATTACTGCTAAAATTTAATGCAGGGAAAAGGTAAATTCTGGAGTTTTCACTGTATTAGGCATGAGCGGTCCGCCGATACCTACTTTGACGGAATGAAGCTTTCCTTCAATTTCTTTTAACCAAAAGGCTATAAATTCTTGCAAGCGGGGATATTGGGGCGGCAAGTCAAATTCTTGCCAAATGTAGGTTTGAAGTAGCGATGGATGATCGGGAAGATGATAAATAATTTCTGCTGTTGTGAGGCGATATCCGCCCCATGCATCTTCAAAGTCAGCCATAAAAAAACCTTTTACTGCATTACCCTACATAACTAGGATAAGCTGCAAAAGGTTAACGAAGAGTTTAGAGGCAAACGCTAAAATAAATAAGCATATGCAGGAAATAGCTTTCTAAATTCTGCCTCTTCTTCAGATGCATTTTGAGGCAACAAGCCATTGGAACCTTGCCCTGATGGGTCATTATACCATGTATCTTTTCCTTTTTTTCCAGTTAATTGGCCTGTTCGTTGAATAATTTTATCTAGTAATGCAGATGATAACTCTTTTTCTTGTCGATTTTCCAAGCCAAAAATCTTTTCTATAGTTAATGTGTAACTATAGTGAAATATATTAAATCCTTGCTTCAATTCCCATTGAGTTACAGTTCTCCCACCAGAAGGAATATGATGATTGACATTGCATGAAGTGGTTTCTTTTATAGACCATACACAATTTAAGAGCTCTTCAGAAGTTGCAGGTTTGGCCTCTACACATATTAAATCTGTAACACCTCTGGATAAAAATAGCTGAGTCTCCCCATCCATGATGTACTCATAAGTGGTGCGAAAATAACCAGCTTCATCAACCTCTAAAAATTCTTGAGTTTGCAAATCATAAAACTCCCCATTGTATTGAACTAAAGTTCCCCCAGATCTTTTCGAGGTTTTAGTATAAGAGTTTGGATCCAAGAAAGATTCACTCTCTCCACCTACTCTACTAGCAAAAAGCTGGAACGCACCCAAACATACCAAAAATAAAAATTGTTTTTTCATCATAAACCTCCTGTTTAGATATATTTTGCAAAAAGTGGCTGAGGTTCTGAAACTGATAAACCTGGTTTTAAGGCCACCTCTAGCTGAGTAAAATCACTTTTTTCCACCGACAGTATAGTTAGAATTTTTGAACTTGCAACAGGTAAAATGGGTTGCGTCAACATAGCAATCTGACGAATTACGTCAGCAAGTGTATAAAGTACTGTTGCCATGCGAGTTGGATCTTCTTTTTTCAAGCTCCACGGTTTTTGCGCATCTACATAACGGTTACCTTCCGCAATAATTTGCCATACGGATTCGGCGTAGCGATGCAGATGGAAGTGATCGATATGGCCCCGAAGCACTGGCAGCATTTCTTTAGGCATTGCTAACAAGGCTTTATCTTCTTCCGTAAACTCAGCAGGCGTTGGAATAATTGCATCGGCATTTTTATAAATAAACGACAACACACGCTGGCATAAGTTGCCATAGGCGTTAGCAAGATCAGTATTAAGGAGGTTAATAAAAGACGTTTTTGAAAAATCCCCATCTTGCCCAAACGATAAATCGCGTAACAAAAAATAGCGAAATGCATCAGCGCCATATGTATTAATCATTTCAATTGGATCAATAACATTACCCAATGATTTTGACATTTTTTCGCCCTCAACTGTCCACCATCCATGGGCAAATACTGTTTTAGGAGGGGTAAGTCCTGCTGCCATTAAGAATGCAGGCCAATATACGCTATGAAAACGAATGATATCCTTACCCACAACATGAACAGCTTGATCCCAGTATTGTTGATAATCATTCTTAGGGTATCCCAAAGCTGAAAGGTAATTTGTGAGTGCATCAAGCCAAACATACATTACGTGATCAGGATCACCAGGCACTGGAATTCCCCACTTAAGTGTTGTGCGAGAGATTGAGAGGTCTTTTAAGCCACCTTCAATAAAGCGCAACACTTCATTACGACGAGATTCGGGTTGGATAGCTTCTGGGTGTTTTGCATAATATTCAAGCAAAGGTTCTTCCCAAGCGGATAATTTAAAAAAATAACTCGATTCTTTAACCCACTCTACTTCAGCTCCAGTTGGCGCCTTGCCATTGACCAGTTCATCTTCTTGATAAAATGCTTCATCACGAATCGCATACCACCCTGCATATTCACCCAAATAAATATTTCCACTAGCAACAAGCTGATTCCACAGATGTTGAGCTGCTTGTTTGTGGCGCGGTTCCGTGGTTCTAATAAAATCATCATTTGTAAGATCAAGAGCTTTTGCTAACTCTCTAAAAGAGGATGAAACTTCATCGACAAACTCTTGAGGAGACACACCGTTTGCTGCTGCGGCTTTTTCAATTTTTTGGCCATGCTCATCAGTGCCTGTTAGAAATTTTACATTATATCCATCCAAGTGTTTAAAACGAGCAATCATATCGCACGCCAAGCTTGTGTAAGCATGACCGATGTGGGGCTTATCATTAACATAATAAATAGGAGTGGTAATGTAGAATGATTTCATAATGGATGCTGAATAATTTTTCTAAACCATAGGCCAGTATTAGCGAATTCAGCAAGGGATAAATTAGACAATAAAGGAAGAACCCGTTCCAATGTCGTGAATTTTGTTTATAAAGCTATCTTTAAATATTCCAACCGCCTTTTGCCCTGTGCAGTGGCATGGCGCAACATGCTGAACATTTAGAGCATTAAAATCTTCCACAACACTATTAATGGTTCTCTTTAAACTGCGATGCAGATGAAACCCACCAATGACCCAATCAATATTTTTTGATAACTTTTCATGGACTGCTTTTAAAATATTTTTGATACCTGGATGTCCACAACCAGTTAATACTAGAGATCCCTTTGGTCTATTAATCACCAACGCTTGTTCATAAATATAAGAACATTCTTTTAAATCACAGAATTTTCCTTTGAGGGTCATTAGAAATACTTGATCATCTATTTCTACAATATCTCTGACAAAATTTACTGGTCTATTTTTTGGAATTTGCGCTAAAAGCTTATCGTCAAATTTAAAGGGAACGTGTATCCGGCAGCGCTCATTCAAATGTTCAATGACGTCAGAAAAACCTGCGGTATGATCCCAATGCTGATGAGAAAATGCGATATCGGTGATTGTATCAAGTTGAATATCCAGCTTTTGAATATTGTGAAAAAATGCTGCTTTATCTCCGCCCGTATCAAAAATGATTTTCTTACCATTAAATTCAATTAAGCATGCAAAGCCCCAACCATGCTTTAGTTCTGCAAGAAAGGTATTGTTATCATAAATGATGGTAATTTTAATTGAGAACATGCGGCTCTTATATAAAAAAAGGAAGCTCGAAAGCTTCCCTAAATCTTAAACACTTGAAATGATTATGCAGCTTCTGGTGTAGCTGATGCAGCCACGGCAGCAACTGGATCAAAATCTACAAATTCAATGATAGCCATTGGAGCGTTATCACCATAACGAAAACCAGCTTTGACAATTCGAGTATAACCACCAGCACGAGATGAGAAACGAGACCCAAGTTGATCCATCAATTTCTTTACGGTTGCTTGATCTTGCAACTGCGCAATAGCCTGTCTACGGCAATGTAAACCACCACGCTTAGCAAGAGTGATCAACTTCTCAACAACTGGACGAAGATCTTTTGCTTTAGGCAACGTTGTTTTAATTTGCTCATTTTTTATTAGAGCCTGCGCAAGATTCTTAAACATAGCTTTTCTATGTTCTTTTGTTCTATTGAATTTGCGACCTGACATTCCATGTCTCATGATTTTTCTCTCACTTCTTTAATTAAAAGGATCTTCTAGTGATTTCGCCAGTTCATCAATATTCTCTGGCGGCCAGTTTGGAACAGTCATTCCAAAACCAAGGCCCATCATTGAAAGAACTTCTTTAATTTCATTCAATGATTTACGGCCAAAGTTTGGCGTACGAAGCATTTCTGATTCAGAACGCTGAACTAAATCACCAATATAGTAAATGTTTTCATTTTTCAAACAATTTGCTGAACGCACTGAAAGCTCAAGCTCATCAACTTTCTTAAGCATATTGCGATTGAATGGTAATGGCTCACCACGGCGCTCTATTGCGCCTGCGGGTTTAGGCTCTTCAAAATTAATGAATTGTTGCAACTGATCCTGCAAAATACGTGCAGCATAAGCTATTGCATCATCTGGCTTTATTGAACCATCTGTTGTTAGTGTAAGCGTTAACTTATCGTAGTCTGTACGTTGCCCAACACGTGTTTGATCAACTTTATAAACAACTCTTTTAATCGGGCTAAAGATTGCATCGATTGGAATAAGACCTATAGCTTTATCTTCAATTTGTTGAGCCGATGCGGGAACATAACCTTTACCAGATTGAACTGTCATTTCCATAACGACATGCCCACCTTCATCTACATGGCAGATAACTAGATCTGGATCTAGGATCTCAATATCAGATGAATGCTGAATATCTTTTCCTGTTACAACACAAGGTCCTTTAACGTCTAAACTAATGCGCTTTGGCATATCTGAGTTAAGGCGAATTCCCATCGTTTTCAAATTGAGAATAATATCTGCAACATCTTCACGAACACCTGGAATTGCTGAAAACTCGTGCAATACGCCATCAATTTTAATTGATGTGATAGCAGAGCCTTGCAATGAAGACAGAAGAACACGACGCAATGCGTTACCTAAAGTAAGCCCGAATCCTCTTTCTAAAGGTTCTGCTACTATACTCGCCTCCCTAAGATTTGAGCTCAAATATTGAACTTGAATCTTTGAAGGTTTAATCATAGATTGCCAATTTCTCTCAATCACAACTATTCTCTTTCGTTATATCTCTAAAATTATACGCGGCGACGCTTACGTGGGCGCACACCATTATGCGGCACTGGTGTCACATCTCGAACTGACGTTATTGTAAAACCAACAGATTGCAAAGAACGTAAGGCTGTTTCACGACCTGAACCAGGGCCTTTTACAATTACACGCACTGTTTTCATGCCGTGTTCTTGTGCTTTTTTAGCAGCATCTTCTGCTGCTATCTGAGCTGCGTAAGGAGTTGATTTACGTGATCCCTTAAACCCCATCATCCCAGAAGTAGACCATGATAAAATATTACCAGCTTCATCTGTTACGCTTACTAGAGTGTTGTTAAATGTTGCATTCACATAAACAATACCGTTTACGATATTTTTTCTCTCACGACGACGAACACGTGCAACAGTTTTTTGTGCCATAATTTAATACCTTAATTCTTATTTTCCAACCATTTTCTTACCGGCAATAGCAACTGCTTTACCTTTTCTTGTACGAGCATTTGTATGCGTACGTTGTCCACGAACTGGCAGACCTTTACGATGTCTTAACCCACGATAACAACCTAAATCCATAAGACGCTTAATATTCATGCTCACTTCGCGGCGCAAGTCACCTTCTACGTGATGCTCAGCATCAATAATCTCACGAATTTTCAAGAACTCTTGGTCTGTCAATGCATGTACGCGTTTCTCGCCATCTATGCTTGCTTTCTCAATTATTAATTTGGATTGGTGTTTACCAATTCCATAAATATAGGTTAAAGCAATCCATACTTTTTTCTGGGTCGGAATGTTTACACCTGCAATACGTGCCACGTTTAGCTCCTTATAATGCGCTTATAATTTGTTCTGTTACTAATTCTACCGGTGCTATCGCATTTATCACCGTTAGAATTCCCCGCTTTTGATAAAAACCCTTAAGCGGAGCTGTCTCCTCAAAAAATGACTGAATCCTGTTTTTTAAAACTGACTCATTGTCGTCATTCCGTCTTACCAACTGCCCTTTGCAGCAATCACAAATTCCCTCTTCTTTTGGAGGGTTTGTTTGCAGATTATATACTATGCTACAATCATTGCAAGTGATTCTCCCAAGAATACGCTTATAAAGTTCATTTGCATCTATATCGAAATAGAACACACGCTTTAAAACGCTACCATTCTCTTTTATTACGGAATCAAGAAACTCAGCTTGATCCTGCTTCCGCGGATAACCATCAAATAATATACCCATTTGTCTGTGATTTTCAACGTCTTTCTTTAACAGTTCATTAACTATTTCAGACGCTCCCAATGCACCAGTTTCTATACAAACTTTTAATTTACGCCCAAGTTCAGTTTCAGCTGTAACTTCTTTTCGTATTAAGTCGCCTGTAGACAAATGATAATATCCGTGCTCCTTCTTCAAAATAGCTGCCTGAGTTCCTTTACCACACGCTGGTGGCCCTAAGAAAATCAGATGCATCACATTTTACCTTTAGCTTTTGCCTTCTTAATTAATCCTTCGTATTGATGCGCAAGCAGGTGAGACTGAATTTGTGTAATTGTCTCCATTGTCACGCTTACAACGATCAATATAGTTGTTCCACCAAAGTAAAATGGTAAAGACACACGACTAAGGATCAGCTCTGGTATTAAACAAATCGATGCCAAATATATTGCACCAACAACTGTTAACCGAGTTAATACATAATCTAAATAATCTGCAGTTGTTTTACCTGGACGAACGCCTGGAATATAATTTCCTGCTTTGCGCAAATTTTCTGCCGTCTCATTAGGATTAAACATCAATGCCGTATAGAAAAAGGCAAAAAAGATAATCAAAGAGGCAAAGCAAATCATATACACAGGATGACCATGAGAAAAAATCAGACCTATTTTGCCCATAATTGAATCAGCAGAGCCCGTGGATCCAGCAAAACCTGTAATTGTTGCTGGTAAAAGCAAAAGTGAGGATGCAAAAATAGGAGGTATAACGCCAGCACTATTAAGTTTTAAGGGCAAATGCGTTGTTTGAGCAACTGCAGGCATGTTGACTGCCACTTGTCTTTTTGGATACTGAATGAGAATCTTACGTTGAGCACGCTCCATAAAGACTACATATCCTATAACAGCTGCAACCATTACCAAAATACCTAAAATCAAAACAGCAGATAATGCACCCTGACGACCAAGCTCAAAAGTACTAAATACAGCATGCGGCAAGTTTGCGACGATACCTGCATAGATAATTAAGGAAATACCATTACCAATACCACGAGAAGTAATTTGCTCGCCCAACCACATGATAAAAAGTGTGCCACCTGTTAACGTAACAACTGTTGACAATCTAAATATAAAGCCAGGATCTAAAACAGCTAAGCCCGTTGTACCCTGAATTTTTTCAAGCCCAGCCGCTATTCCATAAGACTGAACCATAGCAAGAAGAACTGTTCCATAACGAGTATATTGATTAAGCTTTCTGCGCCCGACTTCACCCTCTTTCTTTAAAGCTTCTAGTTGAGGGGAAATTGAAGTCATTAATTGCACGATAATGCTAGATGAAATGTAAGGCATAATGTTCAACGCAAAAATCGTCATACGCCCAATAGAACCACCCGAAAACATATCCAAAATACCAAGAATGCCCCCCGCATTGCTGCGGACAAATTCTTGAATAATAAGAGGATTAATTCCAGGAAGAGGAATATACGCACCAAGCCTATAAACAACAAGGACAGCCAAAGTAAACCATATACGCTTTTTTAGATCTTCCGCTTTTTGGAAAGTAGAAAGATTTACGTTAGCAGCCAACTGTTCAATAGCAGATGACATAATACTCCTTTATAACTTACTCTATAACCAACTCACCGCCACTTTCACTAACTAGTGATTGGGCCGTCTTAGTAGCTTTTGTTACAACATAACTAAATTTTTCTTTAGGCTTACCATTTGCAAGCAATGAAATTTCATTCAAATGCTTTGACATAAAGCCAGCTTTTACAAGAAGATCTCTATCAATTTTTTCGCCTGCTTTTACTAAACCATTGTCCAACAATAAATTTACTTTATTGAAGTCTAATTCATATTTTTTTGTAGCATGAATGTTCTTAAAACCACGCTTTGGCAAACGACGATAAATAGGATTTTGACCACCTTCAAAACCATTCAAGGAAACACCAGAACGCGCTGTCTGACCTTTCCCACCCTTACCAGAAGTTTTTCCTAAACCTGAACCAATGCCTCGACCAAGCAATTTTGCTTTTGTGCGAGCGCCTGGATTATCACGAATTTCATTAAGTGTAAAAAACATAAATCACCTACTCACTAATAACTTGCACCATATGGCGCACTTTACGAATCAACCCCTGAACTTCAGGTGAATCTTTTAATTCTCTGATCGCATTCATTTTTCCTAAACCGAGACCCTTAAGATGTAATCTTTGTTCTGATTCTCGACGAATTGGGCTGCCAATCTGTTTAATTTTAATTGTGCCCGCTGTTGCTACTTTTGTTTTTTTTCCTGCCATCATCTCACCTATTGAATAGAACCTTCTGCAATTTGGCCATCACGACGCACAAGCACATCCGATATCTTTTTGCCAAGCTTAGCAGCGATTACCTTGGGAGACGAAACACTTTGCAAAGCATCAAAAGTAGCACGCACCATATTGTGGTAGTTATTTGTTCCGTTTGATTTGCTAACAATATCATGAATACCTAGCGCTTCAAAAACAGCACGCATTGGACCGCCTGCAATCACCCCTGTACCAGCTGGAGCTGAACGCAAAACAACAATACCTGCTCCACATCTTGCTCTAACATCATGATGAAGAGTACGCCCCTCACGAAGAGGAACTCGAATCATCGAGCGCTTCGCTTTATCAACTGCCTTTTTTACTGCATCTGGAACTTCTCGTGCTTTTCCGGTTGCGTAACCCACGCGGCCTTTACCATCACCAACAACAACAAGCGCAGAAAAACGCATTGTTTTACCACCTTTAACAACCTTTGTAACGCGACGTACGTTTACTAATTTCTCGATGATTTGCTCTTCACGATCATTTTCGCGCTCGCGCTTTTCATTATTATTTTTTGTTTGCTTGGCCATATTATATATCCCTTAAAACTTTAATCCAGCTTCACGAGCTGCATCAGCTAACGCTTTTATTCTTCCATGATAAAGGTAACCTGAGCGATCAAAAACCACTTTATCTATTCCCTTAGCTTTTGCCATTTCAGCAATTTTTTTGCCTACAAATTGAGCAGCTTCCTTGTTCGAACCACTTTTTAAAGCTTTTCCAGGTTTGCCAGAAGTACCAAATAAAACCAAACTTTTAGCACCACTAACATCTGTAATCTGCGCATAAGTGTGTTGATTTGTACGATGAACACATAAACGAGGTAACTCTGTCGAAACCTTACGTAATTTAACTCTAATGCGCTGCTTGCGACGTTGATGCAGTTGAGCAGAATTTAACATGACTACTTCTTCTTTCCTTCTTTTCGAATGATAAACTCGGTTTCCCTAAGAACACCCTTACCTTTGTAAGGCTCAGGCTTTCTATATTTGCGTAAATGCGCTCCCACAGTACCTACCAGCTGCTTATCAAAGCCAGTAATTAAAATAGCTGTCGGCTTTTCGCATTTAATCTCAATCCCTTTCGGAATATCGTAGACGATATCATGGCTATACCCCAATTGCAAAGTCAATTTGCTTCCTGAAACAGAAGCACGGTAACCAACGCCTACCAAGCTAACGTTTAATGAAAATCCTTTATCCAAACCTTTTACAATGTTTGATAGGTTTCTCTGAGTTGTCCCCCAAAGAGAACGACCACGCTGCGTTGTTTCTTTAGGAGAAACCAAAAAACCTTTTTCTGTTTTCTCAAAATTAATGCAATCCGGGATCTCATAATCCTTAGCTCCAGTTTTGCCCTTTAATGTAACAACACTACCCTCTTGAGCCATTGTGACTCCTGCAGGTAGCACCACTTCATGTTTACCAACGCGTGACATGATTTATTCCTCTTAAAATACTCGACACAAAACTTCGCCACCAACTGTTAGTTCGCGAGCTTTAGCATCTGAAACAATACCTTTATTTGTTGACAGAATTGAAATCCCAAGACCGTTTGCCACTTTCGCTAGTTTTGCGATAGGCGAATAAACGCGACGACCTGGCTTTGAAACACGATCAATCGACTTAATAACCGGTTGGTTTTCATGATATTTCAATTCTATTTTTAATTCTTTGTGACCAACTTCAGTATTTTCAACTTGATAATGTCGAATATAACCTTCGTCTTGAAGAACTTTCACAAGCCCTTCCTTTTCAATAGAGTAAGGACACATTACCGCTTGTTTACGCGCTCTTTGACCATTACGAATACGTGTTAATAAGTCTGCGATTGGATCTGTTATTCTCATATTTCTACCAACTTGATTTCGTTAAACCAGGAATCATTCCCTGATTACCCAATTCTCGCAACGCAATACGAGACATTTGAAATTTTCTATAATACCCTCTAGAACGACCTGATATCTCACAACGATTTCTAATACGCGTCAACGATGAATTTCTTGGACGCTCAGAAAGTTTTATTGTCGCACGAATGCGGTCTTCTAAGGGAAGATCTTTATTGTAAATAATCGCTTTTAAAGTATCTCTGCCCATTTTTTGATTTTTCATCAAAACTGTACGGTTTTTATTTTTTTCTATAGAACTTGATTTCGCCATTTCTCTTATCCTTGAATTGGGAAGTTAAGCGCCTTCAGCAAAGCTAATGCATCCGCGTCATTTCTAGCAGTAGAGCAAATCGTAATATCCATACCACGAACTTTATCTACTTTATCGTAGTTAATTTCAGGAAATACTAATTGCTCTTTCAATCCTAAAGAATAATTTCCTTTTCCATCAAAACTTTTTTTAGATAAGCCTCTGAAGTCACGAACGCGCGGCAAAGCTATATTTACAAGACGATCGATAAATTCATACATGCGATCTTTACGCAATGTAACCTTAACTCCAATGTTCATACCTTCACGCAATTTAAAGCTTGCTATAGAACCTTTTGCTTTGGTAATAACGGGCTTTTGACCTGCGATTAACATAAGATCATCATAAGCGGCTTGAATTTTCTTGCTATCTTGCGTTGCTTCTGAAACGCACATGTTGATAACAACTTTATCAAGCTTAGGGACTTGCATTACGTTTTTATACCCAAGGTCAGCCTGAATCGCTTTTTTTACTTTTGTTTCATATAACTTTTTAGTTGCACTCATAACTAAACTTTCAAAATTGTATTGCCAGTTTTTTTAAAGAAGCGTTCGTTTTTACCGGCAGTATTTTTACGAACTCCAACTTTTTCAATCTTGTCTGATTGAGGATTAACAACTGCAACGTTTGAAATATGAATGGGATGAGTTTTTTCAACTTGCCCACCCTGCGGATTCAACGCCGAAGGCTTCATATTGCGAATAACTTTATTCACGCCATCAACCACAACCTTAGAATCGTCAAGCAGAACTTTCTGCACAACTCCTCTTTGACCTTTGTTACGACCTGTAGTCACTTCGACTAGATCGCCTTTTTTTACTTTAAATCTAACCTGAGTCATTACAACACCTCCGGAGCAAGAGAAATAATCTTCATGTAACCTGCAGATCGTAATTCACGAGTTACCGGACCGAATATACGACTACCAATTGGTTCACCTTGCTTGTTAATCAATACAGCTGCATTTTTATCAAAAGAAATTGTAGACCCATCCACTCTTTTGACTGGCTGCTTTGTTCTAACAATTACCGCTCTAAAAATTTCACCTTTTTTAGCCTTACCTCTTGGTACAGCATCTTTCACTGTAACCACGATTACATCACCCACAGATGCATACCTTCTTTTCGATCCACCAAGAACCTTAATACAAAGAACTTCTTTTGCACCTGAGTTATCTGCTACTTCTAATCTACTTTCCGACTGAATCATACGTCACCTTACTTCGTTACTTTTTCTTGGACAACCCAAGTCTTTGTTTTTGAAATTGGACTTGACTCAACAATACGAACAACATCTCCAATATTAAATGCATTATTCTCATCATGAGCTGCATATTTTTTATGGCTCTTCACGTATTTACGGTAAACAGGATGCATAACATCTCTCTCAACCTTTATAATAACTGTTTTTGCGGCTTTGTTACTTACCACTACACCCTGCAATACACGACGCGGCATAATTTCTCTCTCTTTATACTGACTTTAACTGTGTCAATTTAGTTTTTACACGAGCATAATCTCGACGACATTCACGTATACGAGATGTTTTCTCTAATTTTCCTTCGGCTTTTTGCATGCGCAAATTAAACAACTCCTTCTTGATAGAAACCAATGACTCTATCAAAGCTTTTGGAGTCTTCTCTTTTAATTCAACAAATTTCATTGCAATCACCGATATATATAAGTTTAAACTAAACGTTTTACAAATTTTGTTTCAATAGGAAGCTTTTCAGCAGCTAATTTAAAAGCAACTTCTGCAACTTCTTCTGAAACACCATCTAACTCGAACATGATTTTACCAGGCTTAACTCTGCATGCCCAATACTCAACCGAACCCTTACCACTTCCCATGCGAACTTCAGCAGGTTTCTTTGAAACCGGCACATCTGGGAAAACACGAATCCACACTTTACCAACACGTCGCATATGACGTGTAATAGCTCGACGAGCAGCTTCTATTTGCCTTGCTGTAATTCTTGCCGGCTCTAATGCCTTTAAACCAAAAGCACCATAACTTATTGAGAAACCTGCTTTGGCAACTCCATGGATCTTACCTTTGAAAGCTTTTCTAAATTTTGTCTTCTTTGGAGATAACATAACTTAATTCCTTACACTGCTGCCGCACGCTTATCATGGATCATCGGGTCATGCTCTTTGATTTCCCCTTTATAAATCCAAACTTTTATACCAATAGCCCCATAAGTTGTTTGAGCTGTTGCTATACCGTAATCAATATCAGAACGCAAAGTATGCAAAGGCACACGACCTTCTCTATACCATTCCATGCGCGCAATTTCTGCACCTGATAAGCGACCTGAAGAATTCACACGAATTCCTAGAGCTCCCATGCGCATTGCTGTTTGCATACCACGTTTCATAGCCCTTCTAAATGATACGCGACGCTCAATTTGCTGAGCAATTCCCTCAGCAACTAATTTAGCATCCAGCTCGGGCTTACGAATTTCAACTATATTAATGGCAGCCTCAGCATTAGCAAGTTTGCCAATCTCTGATTTTAACTTTTCAATATCGGCACCTTTTTTACCGATCAAAACTCCTGGGCGAGCAGCATGTATTGAAACACGTGCTTTCTTAGATGGTCTTTCAATGACAACACGAGAAATACCTGCTTGAGAAAAGTTTTTCTCAACATACTCACGAATAGCAAAATCTTGATGAAGAAAACTAGCGTATTCTTTATCACTAAACCACCGTGAATCCCAGGTTTTATTAACTCCGATACGAAAACCAACTGGATTAACCTTTTGACCCATACTAATTACCTTCTTCTACAGCTTTTTCTGTCACAACAATGCGCAGATGACTGAAAAGCTTTTTAACAATACCATTTCTAGAACGCCCACGCGCGTGAAAACGACGCATACACAATCCTTTACCAACAAAGGCCTGATCAACATACAAATTATCGACATCAAGACCATGATTTGTTTCTGCATTTGCCACAGCCGAACGAAGCGCTTTCAACACATCATTTGCTACTCGCTTTTGAGAAAAACGTAGAGCATTCATTGCTTTATCAACTTTTACACCACGTATAGATTGAGCGACTAAATTTAATTTCTGAGGACTAACTCTTATATTTCGTAACTCAACTTGCGCTGATTTTTCACTTATTTGCATACTCTAGCCTATTTCTTAGCCTTTTTATCGGCACCATGCCCATAATAATTTCGCGTAGGAGCAAACTCACCAAGCTTATGACCAACCATGTTTTCTGATACTAAAACAGGGATAAACTTTTGGCCGTTGTATACCCCAAATGTCATCCCCACAAACTGAGGGATGATAGTAGAGCGACGCGCCCATGTCTTAATAACATCTTTGCGTCCTGAAGCCTTAACTACTTCTACTTTTTTTAAAAGATACCCATCAAAAAAAGGGCCTTTCCAAACTGATCTTGGCACAACTTCCTCCGTTACGCTTTACGACGACGCACAATCATTTTTGTTGTGCGTTTATTAGTACGAGTCTTCTTACCTTTTGTTTTAATACCCCACGGTGTCACTGGATGACGGCCGCCCGAAGTACGCCCCTCACCACCACCATGCGGGTGATCAATTGGGTTCATTGCAACACCACGAACTACCGGCCTACGACCTAACCAGCGCATACGACCAGCTTTACCATAAGAACGATTTGAATGATCTTGATTTGACATTGCTCCGATTGAAGCGAAACACTCTCCATTCACAAGGCGAACTTCACCTGAAGACAATTTCATAATCACATTATGACCATCGCGACCCATAATCTGAGCATAACTCCCAGCAGATCTAGCGATCTGACCGCCCTTTCCAACTTTCAATTCAATATTATGAACAACAGAACCAATTGGAATATTCTTTAAACGCATCGAATTACCTGGCTTAACATCAACTTTATCACCAGCAATTACCTGATCACCAACCTTCAATCGTTGAGGAGCAAGGATATAACGATGTTCTCCATCACTATATTTCAAAAGCGCAATAAAACCTGTGCGATTAGGATCGTATTCTATGCGCTCCACTGTTGCAACCTGCTCATACTTATCTCGGCGAAAATCAATCAATCGGTAGCTTTGCTTATGCCCACCACCACGGTTCCATGATGTAATACGACCATAATTGTTGTGCCCACTTTTAGAAGACTTTCCTACAGTAAGCTTTTTTAGCGGCACACCTTTCCACAACTCTGCACGATCAATATTCGTATGTTGGCGTTGTGATTTAGTGGTTGGTTTATATTTTTTCAATCCCATATTATGCTCCTGCACCAACTGCTATTGAATCGCCAGACTTCAAGCGAACAATTGCTTTTTTTGTATCTTGGCGCTGACCCTTACGACCTCTAAAAACTCTGTTTTTGCCTAATTTATTTATTGTGTTAACAGAAACTACACTCACTCCAAACATTGCCTCGACAGCGCCTTTGATATCAATCTTAGTAGCTTCAGGAAGAACCTCAAACGTATACTGATTAGACTGAATTCCCAATTGAGTTTTCTCAGTAACTAGAGGACGCTTAATCACATTATATAAGCTTAATGTCGCCTTTTTTTCTTTACTCATTTTAAACGCTCCTCTAAAGCTTTAGCTGCATCAGATGTCATAACAACTTTTTCTTTACGAACAATATCATAAACATTTGCACCCATTTGTGGCAAAACATCAAGTCCAATAATGTTGCTGATAGACCGCGCAAAATTCACATCAACCGCATCATTCGCGACGAATAGCATCGAACTTGAATGAAATGTTGCAGCTATTTCCTTGTTAACATTTGGCGCTTTTGCCATTAGATTATCAACAATTATCAAATTACCTGCCTGTGCTTTCGCTGAAAGCGCCATGCGCAAACCTAATTTACGCACTTTTTTCGGCAGATCATATTCATGCGAACGCACAACTGGACCAAATATGATTCCACCTTTTCTAAACTGCGCTCCACGCCTTGCACCATGACGCGCATTACCCGTGCCCTTTTGCTTGTAAATCTTTTTAGTTGAACCACTAACTTCACTGCGGACTTTTGCTTTATGATTTCCAGAACGACGCTTAGCCAATTGCCACGCAACAACGCGCGCCAAAATATCTTCGCGAGGCGTTAATCCATAAACGAGATCATCCAACTCAATATCACCAACTGCTTTGGCACTTTGATTGACAACTTTTAACTTCATGACAACAACCTATCTTGCAACTTTAATTGCATCGCGCACGTAAACGATGCCGTTCTTTGGCCCGGGCACACTTCCACGGATATACAAGAATCCTTGATCCGCATCAATATCTTCAACAACCAGATTTAAGGTTGTAACACGATCCACACCCATATGTCCAGCCATTTTCTTATTCTTAAACACTTTTCCAGGATCTTGGCGATTTCCGGTCGAACCATGAGAACGATGCGTGACCGAAACACCATGAGATGCAGGCAAACCTCCAAAACCGTGACGCTTCATACCACCAGCAAAACCCTTACCAACAGTTATTCCACAAACATCGACATATTGACCTTTTGCAAAATGATCAGCACTAATTTTTGAGCCAACCTCTAACATGTTTTCTGTGCTGACTCTAAACTCACGCAAATATTTTGAGGGTTCCATTTGCTTTTTCTCAAAAAATGCTCTCATTGGCTTAGACAATTTACTTGCTGAAATTGTGTCTGTGCCAAGCTGCACCGCATTATAGCCGTCTTTCTCAACTGTTTTTTGAGAAACAACCATACATGGTTTCACTTGAACAACTGTTACAGCCACCTGAGCGCCTTGCTCATTAAATAACTGGGTCATACCCAACTTACGTCCGATTAATCCACTACGCATAGGACCCATACCTCTATAATTTAATTTCTACATCCACACCAGATGCAAGATCAAGCTTCATCAATGCATCAACTGTTTGAGGCATCCAATCTACTATATCAATAACACGCTTGTGTGTACGAATTTCAAATTGCTCACGCGACTTTTTGTCAATGTGAGGCGAACGGTTTACCGTAAACTTTTGAATATGAGTTGGCATCGGTATAGGACCACGAACATTAGCCCCTGTACGCTTTGCTGTGCTCACAATTTCTTTTACAGATTGATCTAACAAACGATGATCATATGCCTGCAAACGAATTCTTATGCTTTGATTTTCCATAAAACTCGACCTTTAATCCATCCCGTTCTTATTTTTCAATTTTAGCGACGACGCCGGCACCAACCGTACGTCCACCTTCACGAATCGCAAAGCGTAATCCTTCATCCATCGCAATCGGTGCTATCAATTCTACTTTTATAT
>JAJTEE010000016.1 GCA_021298215.1 Alphaproteobacteria bacterium | reverse complement strand
AAATTATATTATATATTTATTTTAATTATATTTACATCAACTTAATTAATTTTTGAAAAACTATTCCTGTTATTTAATTTTTTGAAAGACAGGAATATGAAAAATTCTTTTACAAAATGGTTGGTGGTTGTAGTGCTTGGACTGGTGCCATCTACAAATCTTGACGCAATTTCCAACGAAATTCTTGCTGGTGATGGCACCGCAGGCTATTCAGGGGATGGTGGGTCCGCCGTTTCTGCAAAAGTATCAAATCCTTATGCTGTTGCACGAGACTCTATAGGCAATCTGTATATTGTTGATGTTGGAAATAATGCTATTCGCCAAGTTAACACAAGTGGCGTCATTTCTACTCTTATTAGTGGGTTAAATAATCCCCAAGGTATCTGCGTAGATTCCGATGATAATCTTTACGTGGCTGATCAAGATAACTGGCGAGTAGGGATGTATACTACAACTACGCATACCTATAACGCGAGTTTTATTTCAGGAATTTGTGCTCAAACTATAGGCATTGATCGAAACAATAAACTGTATATAGGTGCTAATTTTCCTGCACACATTGATAAATACAATAGTGATGGAAGTATAGATGTTGCTAATTTAGTGACAAGTGCTATGGGAATGGTAAATCCTAAAGCCATAAGCATTGATTCTCTGGGAAATGTGTATGTGGCAGAGCCTAATTTAGGTGCCATTGCTATGTATAATGCTTCAACTAGCACGTATAACACTAATTTTATTTCAGGATTAAGTGATCCATATGGTGTATATGTTGATTCATTGAATAACATTTATATTGCGAACACAGGTGCTGGCTCTATCTTAGTGCGACAAAATGGTGCTGCAAGTCCAGGTACCTTGGTCACGGGATTAAATAGCCCTCGAGGACTTTTCGTCGATGAAGACATGAATCTGTATATGGCAGAAAGTGGCGCTAATTGGGTGCGTAAATTCTTTTTCCCTTCTGTTGCGGTTAGTTTCACCACAGGCGCGCACTTCTCAGGTCCAGTAATGGGCGGTATTAAGTTTGTCGGAAGCGATGATGATGACGTCTGTATCTTTGATGGCTCACCAACACAAAGTTTAGTAACCGTGACGACGGACTTAAGCGCCGAGACAGCAGGTGGTATTAATGTAAATCACGGTGAATTTCATGTGAATAATGGTAAAACACCAGTTGCTCCTCTTAAAATCACTAATGGAGTAGATTTAAGGCTTACCAGTGGTCAAGTTTCCTCTTCATTAACCGTTGATACCGGCGGCGTTGTAGCGGTTGATGCGGGAAAGAAAGTAGGTGATGCATTAGTAGAAACGACAACTTATAGTTTTATTCCAGTAGATGGATATTTTGAATCTGGTTCGACTCAAATAGCTTGGCCTATAAACCTTAAAAGTTATGTGCCGTACGCTGAAACCGATGGTAATCCTAATTGGTTGACCGATGATACTGAAGATCAAGGTCTAAGCTACGGAGGAGTTCATCTGAATTATTCTGGTGGCGCTCATATTCAAAATGGTGAATGGGTTGATGGGTCGGTGTATTGGGTAGGTTTTGGTGAAATTACAGGTGCACACCCAACTATTTCTGCACCAACAGACAACGACGTAGCCCTTGTGGGTGCTGTGGGTATGCAAGGTGGATCAAGTATAAACCTTGGTGCTGGTGCAACCTGGGCGCGTAACATAACAGTATTCCCAGCAACAGCTTAATATAAAAATTCTTCCCAACTTCCCCGATCATTTTTTGGTCGGGGTTTTTGTTTAAATAAAACAATAGAAAAATTAAAATAAAAATTTAAATTACATTAATAAATAATTAAAAAACTATTAATAAGTATTTAATTACTTTTTGAGAAGCTATTCCTGTTATTTAATTTTTTTGAAAGACAGGAATGATGAAAAAGTATTTTACAAAATGGTCGATGGCCATTGCGCTTGGTTTGGGTTTGTCTACAAATCTTGCAGCAAGTTATCAAGTTGAAACCATCGCAGGAAGCTCAAGTGATGCAGATGATGTTGATGGAAGAGGAAATGCAGCACGATTTAGCCTTCCTCAAATGCTTTCCATAGATTCTTCTGGCAATTTGTATGTTCCTGATGTAAATCGTTCTTTGTCTTGGGAACAATATTACCCTATACGAAAAATAACAACCTCTGGGAGTGTATATAATGTCTCTACCCTTGGTTATGTCTCTCATGGCCTAGATTTTCCCGCAACTACCACTACGTTATACAAGGGAAATATATTGGTTGCTGATTCGTTTGGAAGCATTGGTATAATTGATGAACACGGAAACAAGGCAGATATTCGTTCCGGTAGCTGGGGGTATAATGCTGCAAATTTTGTAGTTGATGCCGGAGATAATATCTACTTTACTGATAGTGGCCAAAATTACGTAGGTTTAATCACTTCTACGGGTGCTGTAAGTACTTTTGTAAACGGCCTTAATGCGCCACAAGGAATCACTATGGATACTTTTGGGAACTTGTATGTGACAAACAGCGGTGATAATACTATCAAGAAAATAACTCCAACTGGTACAATATCTACCATTGCAGGTATATCAGGATCATCTGGCTCTGTTGATGGAGATGGATTAACAGCTGCTACATTTAACAACCCTTTGGGCATTGCTATTGATGCATCTGGAAATCTGTATGTGGCAGACCAAGGCAACAACACCATCCGTAAGCTTACAAATAATGCTGGTACATACAGCGTCTCCACGATTGCAGGTTTGGCAGGATCATCAGGATCAAGTGATGGCATAGGTTCTGCCGCTCGCTTTAATGCTCCAACTGGTCTTGCAGTGGATGTGTTAGGATATATCTACGTATCAGATACGAATAACAATACGATTCGTAAACTTTTCTGTTCGGTTGAAGTTGATTTCACCACAGGCGCGCACTTCTCAGGTCCAGTAACGGGTGAAATTAAGTTTGTTGGTAATGATAGCGATGCAGTCTGTACCTTTGATGGCTCTGCAACGCAAAATGTGCAAGTAACCAAAGGTAAAATCTCCATGAGCTCAAGCGCTCCAATAGCAACAGGGGCCTAAGTTTAGTAACCGTGACGACGGACTTAAGCGCCGAGACAGCAGGTGGTATTAATGTAAATCACGGTGAATTTCATGTGAATAATGGTAAAACACCAGTTGCTCCTCTTAAAATCGCCAATGGGGTAGATTTAAGGCTTACCAGTGGTCAAGTTTCCTCTTCATTAACCGTTGATACCGGCGGCGTTGTAGCGGTTGATGCGGGAAAGAAAGTTGGTGCTGCATTAGTAGAAACGACAACTTATAGTTTTGATGTGGATGATGGATACTTTAAATCTGGATCTGATGTATTGCCTTGGCCAGTAAACTTAACAGGATTTAACTCAGGTCCAAATGATATAGCATGGGCTCCAGTTCATCCGTGGAATACAAGTTGGGCATCATGGTGGTCAACAAACGATACAACTGATCAAGGTTTAACATATGGCGGAGTGCCACTTACGTTTTGGAATATTACAGGAGATCCACTTGCAGCGATTACTGGGAATTTTGTATACTTTTTTACTGATGGCGATGGACTAGCAGCACACCCAACTATTTCTGTACCGACAGACAACGACGTGGCCCTTGTTGGCGATGTAGGTATGCAAGGTGGATCAAGCATAAACCTCGGTGCTGGTGCAACATGGGCACGTAACATAACAGTATTCCCAGCAACAGCTTAATATATAGTCCATAATAACAATCAAGCAGGAGCTTTATCGCTCCTGCTATTCATTTCCCCATAATTATGCTGTGATACCTATCAAAATAAACAGCTAACAACGCATCGCATTTTTTGCTATATGCTCTTTAACATTGTGCGTAAAGGTATGGAATAATGAATACACTCATGCATCGTGCTCTAGAACAAGCGGTGCTTGCTATATCACGTAATGAAGTCCCCGTGGGAGCGGTGCTCGTTAAAAACGAAAAAATTATCGCCAAAGCTCACAACGAATGTATTTCTGATAGTAATCCTCTTCACCACGCAGAGCTTATTGTCATTTCGCAAGCCTTTTATAAATTGCAAACCCTATACTTAAACGAATGCACGCTTTTTGTAACACTTGAGCCGTGTCCGATGTGTGCTGCAGCCATTGCCCAAGCGCGTGTTGGTAAGCTTGTTTTTGGTGCCTACGATCCCAAATCCGGCGGAGTTGAACACGGCCCCAAAATTTTTGAGCACTCTCATCACAAACCCGACGTCATTGGCGGCATTTTAGAAAAAGAATGCAGCAAAATTATGACCGATTTCTTTAAAGAAAAGCGCTGAGCATTTTAAAGCACAGCATGTGTTGATCCTCGAACTAGGTGCGCATCTTTTATAAGGAAATTCCCAGAAGAAATTAAAAAAAGGGGCTTTTGACTTTGAAGTATAAGCTTTAAGTTTTTCTGAGCCTCCTGTGTAAAGGGAGAGAATCCTTCCCCTTGAACAACGATAACATTATGTATCATATAATAAAGTTCTATATCTGAATGAGAGAGGTCTCTTTTATTGAGAAATAGTAATGTCTTTCGGTTTTCTATTGATCCATACCCAGTAGCAGAAATAAGCTTTTGGAAAGCGTTAATTATGGTATTATGCAATTTAAAAAGTGAATGCAGTTCTTTTAGACTGGAATGGTTATGAAAAAAATATCCTTTTTGTTTGTTTTTATGAGTATAACGTCTAGTTATCTGCAAGCGACATCTCCTGCGTGGTTGGGAAATCTGCAGGCTGAATTTAAGCGAAAAGTTCTATGCTATCGCGGACATGATCCCGAAATGGTAGAGCTCAAAAAATATATTTATAATCAAAACTGCCTACCTCCAGCCGCAAGTGATCCCTTACAAGAAGAAAAATTTAGCACAGTAAGTGGTTGTAAGGCGCTATTAGAAAGGCTAGAAGTAGCTCCTTCGCAGTGGCCGCTTTCAAATGAAGAAATTCGTTGTCGGCGTTTGGAAGAAGAAAGGTTTCGTTTGGAGCAACCTTATGTGGAATTGCTTTTAGAAAAAGCAAAAAATAATCCAGAAAGTGTTTTTCAAATGGAGGCACTTCAACTCGATATTGGTTTGTTTAAAGAAAGAAACGCAAAGGGTATTATGGCTATTCTTGATGTCTACGGTGGTTCTTTAAATTTTACCTCAGTTTTTTACAGATTAGGAACCTACTGTAGAGAAATTAAAAAAGGAAAAACAAAGTATCAACCATTAGTCGATCTAATGAAAGATTGGATTGAACAGCATTATACACAAGAAACATTTAAAGCAGCTATTCACGTAACAGACGGTATAGGTATGCTCGAAGCATATCAAACCTTACAAGAGCAATGGCCAGAATTTTGTGGGCCGCCAAACGAGTCAATTCATAACCGAATTCAAGTATTTAAAAAAATGAGTAAACGAAAAGAGTTATGCGCAATATTTAGCGATTTTTAGTTTTGTGATTTAACCGTGCGTTACCATTTTACTTTTATCATTTTTTTGCAATTGGCATCAGAACATACTATCTTATAAGATAAGAGTTTAATCTATCCTAAATACTTGAGGAGCTTAAAACATGTCATTTAGATTTCGGCGCCGGGGCGATGTGAACGATCAATCACCTCAGCAAGAGCCATTTTTCCAAAATGCAGCCGGTCAACAACAGTTGTTTTCAGATAATCCTGGCTATCCTCAAATGGGTCCCCAACAAGGATACGACCCAACTTTGGGCAACCAAAATGTGGGCAATTATAATACGCACCCGTATTTTCAACAGCAAGAACCAGGTATGCAACCTAGCATGCAAGCGGGGAATTACCCAAATCAACCATATTTTGCGCCTACGGAAGAAAATTTTTATCCCTCTCAACAAATGCAGCAAGGCATGGCGTTTCGTCATCCACAACAACCTCCAATGAATGCTCCAACTAATAATCCGTATGGCATGCAAAACCCGCAGGCGCCACAATATGGACCATATATGCATCCCGTTCAGGCCAGCCAGCTTAGTAATCTAGATCAAGGCTATCAAGCGCCTCAAGGATACGGTCAAGAAGATGTGCGCTCCCTTGGATTTTGGAGAGAAAATCAAGCAAATACCGGTTTTGAAGAGCCTGAAAGTGAACAAGAAGAAGGCTCACCCGTTCGTTTATTAGTGGCCGTAGCAGGCGTTGCTCTAATTGCAGGCCTATCTTGGTTTGCTTATAAATGGGCGAAATCTCCCACCTATGATACGCCACCGCTTATCCATGCAGAAGCAGGGCCGCATAAAGTTCGCCCAGATCATCGTGGTGGTATTAATATCCCGTACCAGGATAAACTAATTTATGACCGCATTACCGATGGTGATACAAATTCCGCTCCACCTGAGCGTTTGCTTCCTCCTCCGGAAGCACCATCTATGGAAACGCAGCAGCAACCTCCAATGGACCCAAATCAGCAGCAAATGGCTCCTCAACAAATGGCAGGTCAACCAATGTATAACGCTCCTGGTGCTGGAGGTATGCAGGCGCCGGTGATGCAAAATGCTCCAGGAGCTCCAGTTATGCAGCACCCACAACAAATGCAACCAATGCCACCGCAGCAAATGGCTGGGCAGCAGCAAGGAATACCAATTCAGCAAGTTCCTGTGAATCCACAAATGCAGCAACAGACAGTGCCTGCAGGTACATCTGTTCCAGCAGTTGCTCCTGTTGTGGCTCAAACATCGGAAACTGTTCAAGACACAGTGAAACCTGACGTAACAAAAGGTGGATACTACGTGCAAATGGTTACCGTTAAATCCGAAGCAGCTGCACTTTCCGAATGGAAACGCCGCCAAAAGAAGTACAACTTAAAAGACATGAAATCCCAAATCAAAGAATTTGAAACTGAAGATGGTCAAGTTTTTTATCGTCTGCTGATGGGGCCTTTTCCTGATAAAGTCAAAGCCATGAAGTACGCGGTTAAAATGGATGGCTCAAAAGTTGTTCATATAGCTGAGTAATAATTTATGCGATGTGCTTCTTACTGTGCAGGTGTTGCGTATGATATTAATGGGATTTTTCAAAGTCTCAGATCAGCCGCAATAACTGCGCAATCCTATGATGAAGTCATTATGCTTTCCATGGGCAAAGAGCAAACGTTGTGCGTCTTCGGCTACGGAGCTGTTGTTTTTTGGGGCTATACGGTTGATAAAGAACGCGATACCTTGAAGCTTCTAAATCCGTTTTTGAAGTTACCTTTGGGAAGCATTCAAGAAGATACTTTTGCGTACGAATATGGTGTAGAAACAATTATTGATGAAGAAGAAGATCGCATCATTTTACAATCCGAAGATCCTATTCTAAAAATTTCCCTCTCATATGGGCTCTCTCAATCCGCAAAACTTGCAGCGTTTGAGCATGATATTGATCAAACCATTCAGCGCACCCGCCAACTTCCGGCAGAGCTTGCAGAAAAAGGCAAAATCAGTTTATCGCGCAAAAAAATCTCGCAGCATATTGGCAAATTATTTAGTCAAAAAAACTCCATCAATCTCGAATCATTTGCTCTCGATACGCCCGAATTCTTCTGGAAACGCCCGCGCTACGAGCCCATTTACCAAATGTCAGTCGAATTTCTTGATATCCAAGTCCGCCTAAACATCCTCAATGATAAGCTCAACGTTGTGCACGAACTGTACGAAATCCTCAGTAACGAGCTCAAGCACGCCCACTCATCTTTCCTCGAGTGGGTCATTATCATCCTCATCTTAGTAGAGGTCATCCTCTCTATTCTTAAAGATTTCTTGCCTAGGATTTAAAAAAGTTTTAGCTCTCATAAAGGTGATTATCTAGTTTTTCATGCAAAAAGTTCGTATTTTTTTATATGCAATTTTTCTTGTAGCTATTTTTTCCAATCTTTACGCGATGGAAGAGGAGAAATCAGCCTCATCAGACAATCGTAGGATAGCGAACATTCTTTCGAATCCGCACCGATCTATATACTGGTTAGATGCAGCAGAAAATGACGAAATTGCTGATATTAGATCAATGGCCGGACGCGTTTGGGGACAGCATCTTTTAGCTTTGAATGAGATTGAAAAAGATTATTTAATAAATTCCCTTTTAAGCTTTAATAAAAGTCAGCGTACGTATTTGGAAACCATTTTAAAGCAAAATAACGAGATTCTCTTTAATGCTTATGCTTTTAAAGAAACCGCGAATGAATTACTCGCAATAAAGCAACAAAGCTGGGATAGGCATATAAAGGCATTTATTGCTGACAATCCTCAGTATTTTGAGGGTTATAATTGTCTCCGAGGTACACGTTTTAGTGAATTATGGTAATTGGGGGGTAATTTCGCTTTGCAACTACAACCCTTCTTTTAACCTATCTTATCGACGCACTCTTCGATGTGTTTGCCATCATTTTAGTGCGTAATATTTTCGTCATTAAATCCCGTGATTTGCGTCATGGATACTGCCACGTAGACGTTCCGGCGATGGCCGGGATCCATTGAATAATATCAATATTTTTAAATTCTTGCGTCGAATTTATAAAAATGCTCTTTTAATCGCCGCAAATTTGGCCAGTAAATAAGGTGCACGCAGTCCAACCTGCTGAGAAAAGGCCTCCAGCTAAAAATATAGCACCCCATACAACTTCTTGTTGCATGCGTTCGCAATGGTTGCCGACTCCACTGGTTGTCTTCGGGCAATCTACCCAAATGTCTGAGAAGCTATCACCAGCTGTTCTACTTCTATAATCTTGTACTAAGAATGCTCCAAGACCAACAAACGCAGCTGTTATAACGCCTGGAATTAATGTTTTTAATGTACGTGTAGTCACGCATGCAGCGCCTTCTTCGCCTCGTTGAAGCATATTCATTGCTTGGCTCAAAAAGGTATTCTGAGTAGTTCTTCTTTCATTAACACCACCTCCTTCTAAACCGTCAAAGGTATCAGCTGCCCAAGCTTGAGCGATAAAACTTACAAAAAGAAACGTAAAAAGCGCTTTTAAAATTTTCATCAAAATTCTCCTTAATCATAAAAAATTGTTATCATTCTAAAATTAAAGAATTATTCTTAAAATTTTATTAAATATTTATATAGTCCTAATAATGGTGATGGATTATTTATTTATTGTCTAGATTTAAAAAAGAAGAATGCGAAATAGAATAACCTTTACTAATATGACGATCCTAAATTTATTTTTATTCTCTGTTGTGTTTATTTGGCACGTTTTGTATTAAGTTGAAAAATAAATAGTTGAGCGTCCGATGAAAAAATATGTCTTGGTTGCCTTGTTATTTAGTCAAACGTTGTATCCTATAAGAACAGATTGGAGAAACTTTGAAGAAGCACAGCAAATACGCGAGGAAGAATATCAAAGACGTCGCAGATTACCAATATCTCTAATAGAAAATCTTTTAAGAGATTTTGATTCTATGGACAAACATAAAACATTAGAGCTTGTTTTGCATTTATCCAAATTAACAGATCAAGATCTTCGAATACTTAAAGATGTTTTAAGTAAAAATTCTTTAGACCCCAGATGTATACCACATTCTCTGCAAATCAAATGGGTGCGCCAATTACCCGAATATGTGCCATTTTTCCTGAAGACTGAAAATGGCAGTAAAGTGCCACAAAATGCAAATGTTGGTGAGCACGTCAAATACGTAGCTTGGTCTTACGCTAGCCAGGCTATTATAGATGCTCATGATATCATTCTTGGTGATCAAATAGCACTGATGGGGCTTAAACGGCGCTATAATCCTTTTTCTTCATGGGAATGGTATGAGAGAAAATGAACATGTTTCATTCTAACACAACCCTTCTTTTAACCTATCTTATCGACGCACTTTTCGCCGTGCTCGCTATCATTCTAGCGCGCAATATATTAGTCACTAAATCCCGTGATCTGCGTCATGGAATACTTCCACGTAGATGTCTCGGCGAAGGCCGGGATCCAGTTTCTGAAGGCCGTTCCGACGTCCCGCGACTTGATCGCGGGATCCAGTTCATCCTTCCTTTTTGCATCAGCGCCTTTGCCCTTGCAACGCTTCTCTATTTCTATATCTCTAGCTCTACTGAAATCGCCAACGTCTGGCTGAATTCCCACCAACACACGCCGCTGCTGTACAAAATCTCTGGCCTTTGGGGCAATCACGAAGGCTCGATGCTGCTCTTTTTCACCTTTCTCACCGCGTGGGCAACACGCTTGCGCCATGCAGATTCTATCCGTTTGGCCTCATTCACTTTGCTGCTCATCGGCGGTTACATGTATCTTGCGGCAAATCCTTTTAGCGTTCTTGCTGTGAAAATAGCATCAGGACAAGATCTCAACCCAGCGCTGCAAAATCCCTATCTGATGATCCATCCTCCTATTTTGTATGCTGGCCAAACCTTATGCTTTTTACTGTGGATCAAAGCCTGCCTCACACCAGACCACCCCAACATTCGCTTTTATACACGCCTATGTTTTTTCTTGCTCACGCTTGGTCTTGTGCTTGGGTCGCGCTGGGCCTACGGTGAGCTCGGCTGGGGAGGTTTCTGGTTTTGGGATCCAGTTGAAACCGTCTCGCTCTTTCCCTGGCTTGCTCTGGCAGCAGCTGTCCATGTTTCAAAAAAGAATCCACAACACTTACGCACCTGCTTACTTACCGCATTTCCCATGGTCATGCTAGGTCTTACGCTCGTGCGCTCAGGTGTACTTGTATCAGTGCACAGTTTTGCCTTTGATGCCCTTAACGGCATTTGGCTCGGTATATGCACGCTTATTGTAGTCATTATATCGATCGTCATTCTGAGCCTCCATAAGAGGCGTGAGAATCCAGATCATAACTTCTCTAGTCTCCCCGTCGAGGGACGGGGCCCAGTGAATACCTTCCGCACCTTGACGGCTTTTGGTTTTTTATATGCCATTATCATCCTCTGCGCCCTCATTCTTATGCCAGTTTTGGCGCGAATTTTTTTTAAAATGCACATCACCATTGATGAACATTTTTTTCATCAATACATCAACCCAGCTTTACTCATCGGCCTTGCTTTCGCTGGCCTTGCGCCACGCATGAAAGCACATGTGTGGAGCTTTATTACAGCTATGTTGTGCGCAAGTTTATGGTGCTTTACGATGCAACCGCACCTACATTTTTTAGCTATCGCATCAACATTTATCGCATTTTGGATAATTACTAGCTCACTCAATCATGCAAAAAATATCTTCTCCAAGGGCTTCGTCGCAGCGCATTTAGGCGTGGGGCTTTGTATTTTAGGCGCCTCGCATGCTGAAATTTTTACCACCAAACTTGAGGTTGATCTCAACCACTTGCCCCCAGCTTTTGCATCTTATCCGATCAAGCATGACGTCCCACGGCTTGACCGCGGGATCCAGCAATCACCAAATGTCACTAAAGAAATCTTCACTATTTCAGTAGGTGAAAAATTGTTGCAACCAGAGATCCAACACTTTCATATCAGCCATACCACCAAGCATCAGACCGCCATCACACGTGTAGGTCTTGATGATATTCACGCCACCGTTTTTAAAGAAGAAGGAAGGGCAAAAATCGAACTCACCCACAAACCGCTTATTAACCTCTTTTGGGTTGGTATTTTTGTGGTGTTACTGGGCATAGGAGTGAGTATAAGACGCTTTTTCTCTGCCTATTGATCTAGCCCACGTAAAAATACTGCGCTTAGATTTTTGGACTGCTATTGACAAAACACTACTCTCGAACGCATTGTTTCATCGTTGTAATGCAAAAGAACTCATAAGAGATCTAGGAATGTTGCTATGAATTTTATCTATAAATCATTAAAAATATTATTGTTACTTGTGGGAATGTATCCCATGTATGTATTTGCAAGCGCTGCAATTCCTCATGCTAATGATACAGATGAATTAATAAAACGTAACAACCCGTCTTGGCTAACAGAAACTATTGAACCAATGTCAGTAAGGGATCAGCTTGCTTCAATAAACAAATTTAAGGCAGCAATCGATACATATAGAGAGCAAACAGGTTACATTCTTCCTTTAGGAAAAAACTCTAAAGCAAAACTAAGAAAAATATCTTCTTGGATGTATAGTAATTTAGTCGCTGAATCTTTTAATCAAAGTGATTTGCCTCTCATTATTGAGTGCACTATTTCTCTTTCAGAGTGTTTATTTTCTAATCACTATCTTTTTTATGCGCTTGAGTATCAGCTATGGACTTACAATCATGAGCCTCCCGGTTTAGGTGATTTAGGATACACAAGATTATTCTATGCGATGGCACAGTCTCAGTATTTTCCAAAGCAACAAACGTTTGGAGCTTGTACTTTTCATCCTACTTGTCCAGAGCAGGAAAACCTCGAGGAAACATCGACTTCTTCTTTTTCCTCTTTAGATGCTTCTTTGGGTTTTGAGTTCCATGAGCACTTAGGAAGAATTGTTGAATATAAAGGAAAAAAAATTCAAAAAAGCTTAGGTTTTTATAAGAAGAAAGAGATTGCAAAAATTCTAACCAATATCATCATTGGTTATAACATGATGAGTAGCAAAGCATTTTCAAATATTAAAAGTCAATTTGATTCAAGAACATTAGTTTTTCCACTTGATACAGCAACTACAACCCTTGCAGATCTGCTGGCTACCTATGCTGATCATGAGCAAAGAAAACGATTTATAAAAGATGCTATTCCCAACAAAAAGAATTTGTATCGAAGTTTACTTCTCGATTTTATTTGCAAACCTGAAACAGGTTCATCGGCAAATTCTTGCTTTGATCTTACCCAAGAAATGCCAACAGATGAATTAAGAAAGCACAGAAAAGTAATTTTAGATTTGAGGGAGGTAATCAACAGTGAGCCTGTAAAGAAAACGAAACCATCCGGTTTTGAAATACGAGTAAAGAGAGAATTATCAAGTGCTCATTACAAAGTGGAAGATAACGTGTACGATCCAAATTTGTGTAGTGAGCTTGATCTTGTCGTTACGAATACTCAAACAGGTGAGGTTACCAGGATAGAACCTGATGGCTATTTTCACTTTAATCAAAATTTTCACGGAGCTGACATAACAAGCGATCTCAATGGGGAAACTCGTTTGAAATCCAGTCTTTTACAACATTTTGGAAAAGTTTTAAGAATTTCAGGTGCTTGCGATGATGCAGAGTATGAAAATCGAATTAGAATTGTTTCAAGTGTTATGAGAGGTAAAGATTTTAAAAATAACCGAGTCTGGTTTATTCCATCCCCTAGAATAGGCGCATCTGAATATGCTTCCTGCAATGGATAAATTTACTTGGCCTTAAAAAAGTATGATTTCAATTGCTAAAAATTGCTTAAGCATGGATTTTTAGGCCAAGATTTGCTATCATTAAATTTCAGCGAGGTTAAACAACACATGGAATCATTTTTATCGTTTGTTCATGAATGGGGTTATATTGCTGTTTTTTTAGGCGCGATTGTTGAGGGTGAAACCGTCATCCTTACAGCTTCAGCGCTTTCTGCTCTAGGCTATCTAAATTTTTACAAAGTCATGGCTATCACCTTTTGTACAACCGTGGTGGTTGATCAGTTACTATTCCTAGTTGGAAGGCGTTATGGCCCAGGTTTCTTTGAGCGCTTTCCTAAGTTTCGTCCGCGCGCCGACCGCGCTTTCAAACTTCTGCATCGTTTTGATAAATGGTTTATTCTTGTCTTTCGTTTTATTTACGGCATTCGTGTTATTAGCCCTATTGTGATTGGCGCAGCTCATGTTGAGCATAAACGTTTTGCTCCTTTGAATATTCTTTCTGCTTTTATCTGGACAACCATTAGCTGCTACAGTGGCTACGCAATGGGTGATGTGCTGGAGTCCCTTCTTAAAAATATTGAAAAAGCTGAGCACTATTTCTTAATCGCGATTTCAGTGATTGCTGCATTGGCTGGCATTTACTGGCTTTGGAAACGTTACCTCAAAAAAAATTAAGTGAAAAATAAAAAATTTTCACTGTCCTCGTGAAAGTACTTCTTAAAGGCGCAAACTATCTCGACAAATAGGAAATTTCAGCTTATAGCTACGGAATAATGTTGATTTAAGATAAACATGAAATCTAGCTTAAATAGCGATCAAAAAAATGCAGTAGGACTTTTGCAAATTGGTACATTCTTAGAATATTTTGACCTTATGTTGTATGTACATATGGCAGTAGTTCTGAATGACTTATTTTTTCCTAAAACGGATCAACGTACAGCTGCCATTCTTTCTGCATTTGCCTTCTGCTCGACATATGTTTTCAGGCCAATTGGAGCACTGTTGTTTGGTTATATTGGTGATTACATGGGTAGAAAAGCGGCGATTATTATTTCTACCACAATGATGGCGGTGAGTTGTTTTTTTATGAGTATTTTGCCCACTTATGCCGAAATCGGATTATTTGCAAGTATAGCGATGATTACTTGTCGTGTTTTACAAAGCTTTTCTGCAACTGGGGAAGTTATTGGCGCAGAAATCTATCTTTCTGAACTTTTGAAGCCTCCAGCATCCTATAGATTTGTATCGTGGTTATATGAACTATGTAAGTTAGGAAGTTTGGCGGCATTGGCAGCCGCAAGCTTGATTTTTATGTGTCAAGCAAATTGGCGGGCGGTATTTCTTTTAGGAGCAATGATTGCAGTCTCAGGAACTATTGCGCGCCGTAAATTACGAGAAACACCAATTTTTTTAAAAGCTCAATCGAATAAGAAGGCTAAAATAGAGCCACATGTAAAAACTTCTAAGAAAACAGCGCTAGCTTTCTTCTTTATCTATTCAGGTTGGCCTCTTTGTTTTTACCTTATCTTTATCTATAGCGCAGAGTGCCTGAAGAATTTTATGCACTATACACCTGCGCAGGTTATTAATCATAATTTCTTGGTGACTCTTTTTAGTTCTGTAGTTGGAATTTCAATCATTTTTCTTTCTAAAAAAATACCTCCTTTGAAAATATTATGGGCACGGGCAATTTTATCGAGTGCTGTTTTTCTTGCTATGCCGTTGTTGCCGCTGACGAATTTGTATGGCTTGGTAACAATGCAAGTATTATTAATCCTATTTTCTTTAGAGACATCACCAGCAATAGCCATATTTTTTAATTATTTTCCGGTGCATTGTCGATTTACCTATAGCAGTATGCTTTATGCCATATCTCGCGCAATTGTTTATGTTGTGACTTCGCTTGGGCTAGTTTATCTAGTGGATTATTTTGGCTCTTTTGGTGTTTGGATTATTGCATTGCCAATTAGTTTGGGATTTTTATGGGGGGTTGAGCACTTTACGAGGCTAGAACAGAGAGAAAGCCAGCAGGAAGAATATCAATTCACAGAAAGTAATTCTCAAATGATGGCCTTGGTAAAGGTATAAATCGTTACTGATCGCTGTGTTGCCTCTACTGGCTTTGGAAAAAGTATCGCAAGAAATCCTAAAAGTTAAAAGGCAACCACCTTGGTAAACAACTAGAGGCACCATCTTCTTTATGATGGATGTTATTCTCACGAGGATCACCAAATGCATGCAAAATTTCTGCCCAAGTTCCTATCTTCTCAAATTCTTCTTTCAAGAGTGGTAACATTTTTCTTTCTTTTGGTAATTGCCCATCTAAAATCTCGATAAGTCCTATAACAAAATGATTTTTTACCATATCAGCATTTGGAAAATAATGTGTAAATTCTCCATATGGAGTTACTCCTGATGAAATTTGTAACGTTTGGTTAAGAAGCGAAAATCTGCATTGCAAAAGATTTTGAAAAGCTCGTAAAATTTCTTCCTTATTTGGTGCTTTTTTATATTCGATAAGCATCTCGGATTCCTCTAATTTAGCTCCGACGGCAATCCGAAATTCTGCCGTTTCATCAATAGCTTTATCAACCTGCCGATGGTAGGTAGTTCCTTTTATAAGCATGAAAAATGCAGCTGATTCCATAGAGAAATGATGAATTCGTTTGAAGATCAGGAATAGTTTTCAGTCTACTTACAACCCGAGAATAACACATCTCTATGGTTTTTTTTGAGCTAGCACTTTCTTGAGGTGGAACGGTGGTATCGCCGATTGCGTAATCAGAAACACGGCTACAGCAACAAGAAAATAAAGAAGAAAAATCCAATGAAATAAAAGCTAAAAATACTATTAAGTGTTTCATAAAAATATATACTCACTATCTTATGTAATATTAAATCATTTTTCTTAATAAAGATGTAAAAATCGTATTTTTGTACGCAAATTTAACCAGGGATTAATAGTGTTGGTGAAATAATAAAATATATTATTGCAAGAATATGTTTTTATGAAATACTTTTCTTGTTTAAAATCGCTTTATTTATTTTTGCTATTGTCAAAAATTCTAGCAATGGAATCTGATGATTGTATTGTTATTGAGCGAAAATCATTCGAAGTTCTACATATAGATCCTCACCTCACCATGACTGCTGCCGAAGAGCATTCCTTACAAGAACTAAAAAATAATCTTAAATACAGACGCCTTAATCAGTACCAAGTCGATAAAATATTCTCAACTGCTGCTTTCTCAAATTTCCGATGTACCATGGATTTTTTGCTAAATCCCCGTGAAGGTCAATTATCTCCCTCTTCATGCTGCCTTGCTAATGTTCTTTCTAAAGCTGTAATCGATAATAATCAGCTATTGTTTAAGTACTTAATTAATCTTTCACAAGATTTAATTCGTCCAGATCAATGGAGCCTCAATGAAGCTCTATGGAACGCAACGGTATATCGTCGTTTTGATATGGTGGCCTCATTAGTTGTATTCCCCCCTGGAAAGTTGCGACCGGATAAAAACGGTATTAGCCATGCGTATACTAAAGCAAAACAACTAAACTTTTCTGATATCCAAGATCTCCTAGAGCCTCATGTAGAAGAAATTTGATTCTGTTATGTAAAAAACTTCCGTTAAAGACGTTCTAGTAGTCTTCTTAAAGATCCTATGCATCCGCTTCTTTCGGAATACGATCCAAACGCTCCCATAATCGTTAGCCATGTACCCGATTTTAAAAGATGCTGTTTTAAAGATTCACTCATTCGTGTGGCAGGGTTGCGTGCAATAAAAGTTGTTAAGCATTCAGGAAATTTTTTGGTGATGGAATCTTTAGTTGAAAAGTCCAAAAAAAATTCACTTGTTGTTGTGGGTTGATCACGTACAACGTTCATACAATAATTCAGCAACGCATAACGCTTTTGTAGTAACACCTGCAACGCATACACCAAATTTTTTCTCGAATCTTCAGTGTAGTCTGTAGGAAAAAAATCCTCTCTATCGTTTAAATATTTTAAGGCATAAGCGCGCACAGCTTTTGTTTTTTCTAAAAACCCTTCATACGAGAAGTCATTGAAGAAGCCTTTCAAATACATAAAACATTGAGCAGATTCAGTATTAAATTGATACCGAGAACGCAAGATGGGTTCTTGCACATTTATCACTTCTTGCGAAAACATTTCATCACAGACATCAAAAACATGCGATGTATTTCTTTGTTTAATAACGGAAGCATGCCTTGGTGGGTCTTTTCCCTCAGAACTAGTTGACGCTGTAGATAAAGAATATTCTCGCGTTGCTAAGCTGCTGGATTTTCTTGAGTCATCATCCTCATTAGCACGTTGAAACCATCTACAGCAGGCATCAAGGTTACCTATTCTGATGAATAACAAAACAATCAACAGTAACTTGAAAGAATAGGGCATATTCCTCTATCTGAGATGTTTATTCATTTCATGCTTTAAGCTTAGCCAAAATTTTCTTAAGAAAAAATGAAGAAGAGACCGTTACTTCATTCTAAAAAAGTCGAGGTTTGTAGGGCCATTTTTGATAAAGAGCCTGTGACCGTTCTGGGGAAAACACTTTTTGCAATATTGTTAGGTGTGCGCTTGTATTCTACCATATTTTTTGCAGAAGCTCGTTGGCTTGATCGTATTCGGCTTGCGTAAAATCAGCTCCCGGTCTTAACGGATTAGTATGGTAAGGGGGTTGCGTGTCTTGATGGGGAAGTTTTCGAGGTGACGGTTTTAGACAGAAATTTTCAGATATATTTTTACTATGCTGAACCATATTTGGGGTTTGGTGAAGTCCGGCTTGTAAAATTGTCTGCCTAGGTGCAGCTCTATTAGCATCCAGATAATAACGCATTAAGTGCCGACCAGAGGAGAATCTTTGGTTATTTCGGTCAATGGCAAAACCTGATTCAATATCGAGGCAAAAGATGCCGGTTTCTTCACGTTGTTGTTCTATTGTGCCACGTTTATCTATAGCTTCGAAAATATAACTTGTGAAAATACAAGTTCCTTTCCCGACGAGAGATACATTGCGAGAAAACCGTTGATCAACACTTGCTGTTTCACCTTCATCAATTCGTATGCATATACTTGCTGTTGCTATCACACTTTCATCGGTTCGTATGCGTGTAGACGCATGCATGTTTAGGGTAAGCAATAACAACAAAAAAAACCTTATCAAAACCATGAAGGAATCGTGCTGAGTGGTTTGTATTTTTCAACCTTAGCCAAAATTTCCTCAACAGCAAATGAAGAGGAAACACCCCGAAATACAACTATGAATTCTCTTTTCTTTCTTCATGTGTCATATCATCTTTTGCTACTGCATTCAAAATAGCTTGTGAGCGCTCTGGTGAAAAATATTGCTGAAGCCGTTCTAGATATTCTTGCAACGTTTTGCTTTCCTTTATCCGAGCAGGCAAAACTCCTAATTCTCGTTCTTCATTATTGAAATTATTACCTTCTCTAAATCGCTTTTGCAGTGTGGCTACCAGTGTTTCAATAGCATTTGTTAGATGAACAACATTGACTTGCTCTTCAGCTTCTTTTTTACCACCCCTAAGACTAACAAAGATACCATGAACATTCTCAATGATATCATTTAACACGGCACGGCTTTTAGAAAAACAATTTAGACTTTCTCTCATTTCTTCTAAATCCCCTTCCGCTATTCTGTTTATAACTGCTTGAGAAAGTAATACCCCTAGGGTACGATCTCCTTCTCTAAATCGCTCTGTTAATTCAAATGCTAGGCACCTGACATTGAATAGTGTAGATTTGTTCTCTCTCCCCGATACAAACAATTGACTAATTGCACTCGTTAGCTGTTTGGATAATTTATATTTACTTTCTCTCTCTGATACAACTAATGGAATCGGATGAGTGAGGGTACTATAGTCACCTATATTATGCGCTGTAAAATATTGACCAGCAGCTAATGTTAGGCCGCTTACATCCATTGCATGACCTGATTCGATATAGGCGATAAAAGAACCCCTATCTGTGTGGTTGGTTTCTTTTATGCAATTTGGATCTATAGCCTTAAAACATGATATGGAAAAAGTAATGTGCTGTTAGGACAGCCTCTTAATTGTACACTACCAGTAATAATATGAGATGCAACAAAGTCTATCTTATTGAACTCTATTGTAACAACTGAATCCGGTAACATGCTTCCATTTGCGTTAGCGACAAATAGTACCCATAAAAAAACCTTACTTAATCTCATTTTTCATTTCATCTGATAGCGTTATTTTTTAAGCTTAGCCAAAATTTTCTTAAGGAAAAATGAAGCACATTTTGACCTTTATTAACTCTTGAAGTTACAATCAAGAATCACTATATTTCATTTTGAAAATTATATTATTGTGTAGGAAATAGATGCTTTTTGAAATAGCAAGAAAAATTTTTCTCGTTATTTTACTTTTTGCTTGTTCACTATGTTTTCACCTTTTTGCAAGCACAGATTCTGCAGATTTAACTGAGATGGATAAACATTTAGCTCCTCTTCGTAAGGCTCTAATTACGGATGCCTTTAATTCAGCTTCGATTGTAACAAATGTTGGTACAGGGACAACGATTCCTTATTATCACGATCCCATACAAAAAGGTCTGATGGTTTGCCAAGCCGAAGCAAAAGTTCTTGAGCCTACTTCGGAACAGTCTATTCTCTATACGCCAAATCTTAGTTCTTGCCAGCTTGTCATTATTCGTAATAAAAAAACCCAGAGAACTGGCATGTATTTACTTGATCAGTTTTTCAATTTCTGTAGTGTACCTGAAACTCTTGATACATATGGTTCTCGAGATCAATTAACTGCGTATGTTGTGATTAATCAAACGTATTTTAATGATAAGGGTGAAGGAGTATTCCGAGGTATATACGGTGAAAATGGAATAGATGAATACCTCCGTAGCATAGCTAATTTATTTGAAGAACAAGGGGTTATTCCAACAATTTCAAAGTTAATAGTAGATTCAGAGATTATAGCTAATTTGTTAGAAAAATTTCTTCCAAGCAATGCACATGATAAAGTTTTACTGTCCAGGATGGCTAAGGATTCACCATCCAAATTATGTGTAGATAAGCACACAGGTCAATTATATTGGTGGTCTTTATCTCTTACACGAATAACTCATGCTACTACGTCTATAGAAATGTATGATGGAGCTTTTGCTGCTAAATTGCAGCAAATTGAAATTACCATAACAGAAAGGTCACGAAAAAAATCTTTCTACGCCCTCAATGAAATGTGTTAAGTCATCCGCACAAACTGAAGTCCAGCGGCTTTAGCTCGGGACCCAAGACCCTTTGCCTGTATAGCTGTCGAAAGCATTCAATTCCGACACTTCCACCTACACCCACACCTTACATTGATGCCGCGCCTCATTCGTTAAAAACAAATCCGTCAATCCCCACACCAGTGCATCAAGTCGATCCGGTGATTTGCTGGTCACGCCTGGCACCCACTCACACAGCTGCTTCTCAAGCTCTGGCAATGGTTGTGCATGCTTTACTTTGCCTTGCTCATACAAACTTGCCACCGGCTCAGCCCGAATCGCTTTGCCACGCGTGGCTCGCACGCCCTTATAACTTACCTGCGGACAGCACGCCAACAGCAAATCCTTCACCATATCGCCACCCTTGTTCACTTCCGCTACTACGCGATCAGCCTGATACGCCTCATACAACTGCGCTACTTTTCGTATCCACAACGCAGGTGGTGCTTTACAACTAGCATCCTCCAGCACATACGCCCTACCATTTTGATGCAGTCCTATCACCATAATGCCGGTTTCATCACTTGCTTCATTATTGGTTTCCGCCGGATCCACCGCCACTACCACGCGCTTCCAATTCTCATCAGGCGGTTTTTCATACACAATATGCGCAGGTTTCCATAAGGCCCCCTCCGTTGCGTCCAGCACTTGCGCATAAATTTCCTGTGCCTCAAGACGCGTGCCTGTAAATTGCTTTTTGATGGCTTGTAAAAATTTCGCCGCTAAATTGGCCGCATTATCAAATGTCGAGCCTCGGGTAACGATGCAATCTTTATCTTTCAACAATTGTGTTATCACCGAATTTTGCCGCGGGGTTGTTGTGATGATGCATTTGGGATCATTGCCTAAACGTAAACACAAATTTAACTGCTCCCAAAACAATTTAGCTTTTTTAAATTTTGCTAATTCATCAACCCACACCGCATCAAACTGCGGACCTCGCAAGCGCTCGTATCGGTCTGCTCCATACAGATGTACGGTGGCGCCATTTTCAAACTCAAGCACGCCTTCGTTCTTGCTATATTTTTTAAGTGCGCTTTTAGGAATTACGCTCAGTAATCCACTCTCACCTTCAACCATCACCTGCCGTGCCTCAATAATTGTTTGGCCAATTAAGGCAATATGTTTATAGCGATTATCGCGAATCCATCTCCACACGGTTTCAGCGCCGGTGCGTGTTTTACCAAAACCACGCCCTGCTAAAATAAGCCACGTATTCCATGGTTGCTGAGGTTCGCGTTGTTCGGGCCGTGCTGTTTCTTCCCAGGTCTTCTTAATTTTTTGTTTGCTAGCAACCAACTCTATGAATGTTGGTAACAGAGCTTGAAATTGTTGCAGTAACTCTTTCTTTGTTAAAGACAATAGGGCAGGGGAGATAACAGCTTGAGCAGGCATGAATGAAGTTAGTTTTTTTTATAAATGTATTATCGCTCAAAACCTCTGAGTGCCCCTAATTTTGGTTATTAATATTATTTAATA